>UQWV01000043.1 GCA_900544845.1 uncultured Collinsella sp.
CCTCTCGGCGGCCTTGCGAAAAACAAATCCAAGTTAGACCATTTCAAATGGTTCGATGTCTGCCCGGATGCGACACTTGAAGTGTCCATCCTCGCAGTATCCGGTTCTCAAGGTGCACGCTTTGCGGCTCTTCCGGTCCGACCGGGCCGCGCGGCAAGGAGATATATTGCCAGACCGGAGGGGCCCCGGGGGCGGGAATCGCGCACTCCATATTTTGTTCACAAATGAATAGATCCCTCAGTCGCGTCACTGAGGTTAAAACTGAAGCATTGGCTTCTGATATTGGCGATGACCAGCTGTTTTATGAGTATTGAGACATCGGTCATCTCTGGAGCGCTACTTTACTCCAAAGGCATCAGCTATTTGTTTCCCATCGGTAAAAGGCGGGTTTTGTTCGCCAAGCGTTCTTATATATAGATAGATACGGGTTCGAACCCGTGCACCGGCAACAAAAAAGACGGCCAACCGAAGTTGACCGTCTCAACAATCTTTGGGTGGGCCGTCAGGGGTTCGAACCCTGGACCTTGGGATTAAAAGCGGAATATCGTTTGATTTTAGAATTGAGCAGTGCTACCTTACACCCACTCTGACCTGCGGTTTCATTAGACTGAAGGGACTGCAAGGACAGGGCTATTCCAATCACAATCGGTACACCCCGCGGTACACGCGGGGGTACATCCGCAATCGTGGAGGCCCCGTGAAACCCAAGCGCTACTACACCTCGTCCTGTCTCATCCCGTACCGCTGCGGCGGATG
Source organism: uncultured Collinsella sp. (assembly GCA_900544845.1). Lineage (GTDB taxonomy): Bacteria > Actinomycetota > Coriobacteriia > Coriobacteriales > Coriobacteriaceae > Collinsella. The sequence goes on from UQWV01000043.1 coordinate 757, forward strand.
GCGCGGACGTCTGAAATTCAAGAAACAAGACGGAACATATGGGCAGGTCAGCAAGGTCATGGCCGCCAAATCGAAACGTGCAGCTCAGGCCGAGTTGAAGGAATGGCGCGAAGAGATGGAAGATCTTGCACAGAAGAAACTTAAACTTGGCAGCATGGCCCATAAGACAGTGAAAGACCTGCTAGACGGCTATATCGACATGCTCAGTGCATCCGGCTCAATTGAGTCCTCAACCGTCTACGACTACCGCGGTGCCGCGCGACTCGTTGAGCGCAGAATCGGCGGTATTGAGTTCGATTCGCTGGATGTAACAGCAGCTCAAAACTGGATTAACTGGGCCGTTGAGGAGGGCTACAAGCCATCCACCATCCGCAAGAGCGTGACATTGCTCAAGGCCGCCTACCGCGACGCCGTCGGCAGGCTCCGCGTGATCGACTACTCCCCCGTTGACTGCGTTCGCGTGCCCAAGGCCCGTCACCGTGAGCCCAATGCGCTGGACGAGCGCGAGCGCGGACGGCTGCTCACATTCCTCTCCATTGCTCGCGACTGCCCCGAAAACGTGGGGATCTACCTCGCACTTCTCACAGGCATGAGGCGCGGAGAACTACTCGCTCTGAGATGGCGAAACGTTGACTTCGAGCAGAGGATACTCCACGTCAAAGCATCTATCGGCTTCGGCGAAAACGGCCATTACGAGAAAGAGCCAAAAAACGGCGGGAGCCGGAGGAGCATTCCCATGCCGGATGAAGTCGTGGGGATCCTTACACGCCGCTTAACTTCAGCACGCGCCGAGTGCTTTAAGGCAGGCGTGCCATTCGAGCAATCGATGTTCGTGTTGGGCGGCCCTGACGGCGAGTTCATGGCCCCCGAGCGCCTGTCGCGTCACTGGGCCGTCACGGTTCGACAGTTAGGGCTGGTGGGCTCGGAGGGCGAGCCGCCCAAGTTCCACGACCTGCGTCACACGTTCGCCACCGCAGCGATCCTCGCGGGGACGGACATCAAGTCCGTGTCCTCGCTCCTGGGCCACGCCAACGCTGCCATGACGCTCAACATCTACACGGGCGTCAACCCTCAAGCAAAGCGAACGGCAATGGATGCTGTGGCGGCAACGATGACGGCGGCACCGCCTGCGACTGAAATCTTGGAACTACGAGCGGTCGGAAAATAGGGCTATGCGGCGTCCAGATACTGTTTTTTTGGCCCGTAAAAACATGAGCCGTCCTTCGGTGCCGACCCTTCTTTTTCAAGGCCGAAAATCGGCTCTGATTTGAGCAAAAGACCAGCTAGACAGCTGTTTCTTATAGAGACTATTCAGACTATTCAGACAATGAAACGGAGGTGAACCATGCTCGAATTCAGGATAAGCGGCGAAACTGCCGAGGTCGGTTGCCTGGCAGACCAGCTGGAGAGGGCGGGCTATGTCGTCAGGCGCTCGAAGCCCTATCGCAACAGGGACGAGGAAGGTTGTCGGATCTATCTCGAACTGGATGAGGACAAGGTCATGGGCTGGATGCTTGCCAACCTTGAAAAGCATCCCTAGACGACCCCACACAATGCCCGCCTTTCGGCTAAGGCGAAAGGCGGGCCCGAGTACGGAAACCCACCGTTTAGAGCGGGACAGACTTAATCGGGCGAAATGACCGTAAGGGTAGGTTTTTGAAATACGCAAGAGTCGTACGCTGCCGTACAAAACTGCGTTTTGCCCGTCCGCGTACGCGCCGAAACCTACGGTTCGGCGCTTGTTAGGGCTCTGCCCTAAAACCCGGCGCCCTGCAGGGCGAAACCCTCGTTCTCATAACCACAGATTTAAGAAAGCAATATGCCCCATGCTCGGGCTTGTCACCATTTGGCACCGCGTGGCACCAAATGGGTCCGCACTGGGGTTACAAGCGACTTAGTCTTTTATTAACGGCAAAAGCCGTCCAGTCTTGTGAGCCCAGAACGGGCCAGAAAGGAGCGCGACTATGCGCAAATCAGAGCAGGCCATCGTTGAGCGGTTCCGCGCGGGGGACTACACCTCGCTACCGCTACTTATCACACCGAGCACTGCTGAAGCCGCCGTTGGGATCAGCGCCAAACATCTAATCCGCATGGTCGAGCGCAGCGACATTCGCGGAGTGCAAATCGGCCGTTGCTGGAAGATCAATCGCGATGACCTGCTGAGCGTCTGCGGCCTGCGCGACAGTAATAAAGGCGCAGCATAATGACTCGTTCGATAAGTGATGACGAAGCAATCGAAGCGGCATGGGATGCGCAGCTGCCCTCGCTGCGAATTGAGCTGCCGATAACAAACACCCTCGAACTCAAACAACTGTATGCAGCTCGCGGTGACAGAACATACGCAGATATAGGCGTATGGCTCGCAATGTGCTCGCTCGCATCATCGACTTCAGGTCACTCATTGCCAGCAGACAACGAGCTGCTCGCATTGCAGCTTTATGGATCGCGCGGCAAATCGACCATCGCGGCCGAACATGTAAATGCGCTGGCCGCAGCAGGGCTCGTTTTTGTGGGCACTGACGGATTACTGTATTTACCAGCAATCGAGTCTGAATTTGTTAGGCACGGAAAAATGATCGTCGGCGGCACCCGTGGCGGGCGTCCCAAAAAGAAACGGAGGCGATAATCATGGATGAAGATCCGCCTAAAAAAGCAGCGCCGCCGGAAGTAGTAGCTCCGGCGGCGCCAAGCACCACGAAGAGTGCGATTAGCATTAAAAATACTATATCACGTGAACGGTTTACACAGCTCAGCGGCTCTGAACCACCACAAATCTGCGCCGCTGCAAGTGAAGCCGAATTATCGGCAAGAGCACGGCTCCGCGCCGACAAAAGCAATCGTTGGCTGTACCTCGTTGCACGGGGGAAACTCGAGTTAGAGCTCATGCTCGAGATACTGCGTTACGAGCGCATCGGTACCCGCAAGGGATACCCCATTTGTGGGCTCAAAAAGTCCAATCAGGACTTGGCCGCGTTCTTTGCCGTTGGAAACGACAGCATGTCCCGAACGAAGAACGCACTATTACGGCGCGGTCTAATCGACGCAGTCGATGGAGTCCTGCAACTGCGGTACGCTGCTGTCCTCAAAGCCGCCAAGGCTAAAGGTTGGAATCAATAAAGGACTCGGTAAAACAGAGGCTCCCGCCCATTCCGAGCGGGAGCCTCTTCCCGAAGTGCTCCGGTCGTATTATCAAGAGCAGGGCGAAGCCGAATCGACCGAAGAGCGAAATGGCGCGGAGCAAATTCACACCTGGTTCCATGAAGCCAGTCCATCTATCCGCTTCGGGCCTATTTCGTGGCGCCGCAGCCAGAGCAGCGGTAGCCGGTGAGGACCTGCTTGGTCCCGGTCTGTACCTGATATGTCTCCTGATGCGTCACTGCTTCATGGTGAACGGTTGTGTAATCATCCACGGTGTAGTACGAAACGGGCGTTCCAGCCATTGCCATTTTCTTGCAGTAAGCAGCAAGAGCGGCATTGTCGTAGAAAACCGTACCATCTGAACAGACAGCATGCGAGCCACTTAGAACCTGCTCGTCCCATGCGTCCTGGTCTACAACAGTTCGAGTGCGGGTCTCGTATACGGGGTCGTTGCGGTACTGCGCCTGCCACGTATGCTCATGGGACGGCTTGCCGGAGGAGCCGGAAGAGGGCTTGGAGTCGGATTTTGACGGCGCGGAGTCGGATTTTATTATGTAATGGCTTAGTGTTATTGAAGACTTACTTACTCACTGTAATCATGTTAGCACACCGACCAAGGGTTTCTATGAGTCCTTATTTGTTCCACCCTTTGGCAATAGTCGCTGTCGTCACGAGCAAGCCGCTTGCGACTACCCACGCGGAGTTAAACAATAATTGCAAACTGAAGCTGCAAATCCACCCGACAAGGCTCTTTTATAAAACCCATTGTTTAGACGACCAGCAATCTCATCAGGCTCTCACCTTGAATAGTTTCCCAGCCAATCTGCGTGACTGCCTCCGACAGCTGTCTATCATGCGTAACCAACAGTAACGCGCCAGAGAAACCGCTCAGCATCTCCTGCAGCGCCTCAATAGAACCCACATCAAGATGATTCGTCGGCTCGTCGAGTACGAGGAGGTTGGGATTCGTAACAAGCTGTTCAGCAAGCATGAGTTTGCGGAGTTCGCCAGGACTCAAATCGTCGCCATCGAGCAGTTTGTCAGGGTCGGAGTTCAACCGCGCCACGATGGAGAGGATGCGACCTTTCGTCTCCTGGTCCTGGTCTCGGAGATGCCTCAGTGCTCGCTCGCGTTCCTCTGGCCCGACGTCCTGGGGAACGTACGCAACTTTGACATTGTCGGGGACAGATTCGATGACGCTTCGTACCACCAGGCTCTTTCCCGTTCCGTTCGCACCGGTCAACACCACGTGATCCGTTGGCGAGATCCAGAGCTCCGGCACATCTATCGAGAACTCGCCAGCAGACAGTCGCGATGCCTCCAAGTGCGCCACGCAACTTGAGCGCGCAGCGACGCCGAACTCGCCGATACGATGGTCGTATCTTTTCGAGACGGTTTTCTCAGAAAGCTCTGCCTCGGCCTTTGCGAGCCGCCCGCTCATTTTGGACGAGAGCTTCCCTGCAACGCCGTCCTTTCCAGAGACTATGGCGCGTCCGATCTTCTCCCGAGCGTCGCTGTCTTTTTTGCTCAAGCCGCGCTTGCTTCGCTTGCCCTTCTGACGTGCCGCCTCTTCGCTCCTGCGCTGGGCTTCTGCCTTCAGGCGCTTAGCTTCACGAGAGGCTTGCTCGCGATCCCTCATCGCAGAGGCGCGTTCGCTCGCCGCCTGGTCGCTTGCCTTCGAGTACCCGCCGGGGCGCATGGTCCAACGCGTGCCCTCGCACATGAGGCTCTGGCCCACAAGGCCATCGAGCAGATCCCTATCGTGCGAGATGAGGATGCCGATGCCGCCGAAGGAGGCCAGCGCCTCCTTCACGATGTCGCGCGTGGCGGCATCGAGGTCGTTGGTCGGCTCATCCATGATGAGGACATCTGGCTGTGCATAGAGGGCGCACGCGATCTGGAACCGCTTCTGCTGACCGCCCGAGAGCGTGTCGTAGCGCCAGAACCAGTCGTCTTCGATGCGGAGCAGCGCCCTTGCCCGTTGCGCCTCCTTGCCCCAATCCGATGCGAGATCGAAGAGCTTGTCTGGCTCTTGGGTCGAGTCTTGCTCGCAATACGACGCGAACAGATTCGGGCTCACCGTCCCGGAATCGGGTGTAATAACGCGGGCGGCGATACGGGCGAGCGTGCTCTTCCCGCATCCGTTGTCGCCGATGATGCCCGTCCATCCCGATGGGAACGTGGCGCTGACGTCTTCGATGGCTGGCGATGCCGTACCGGGGTAGGTATAGCTGATGTGAGTGAGATTCAGTTGCATGGCGAGCTCCTTTGAGAGGAGGTCGCGCAGGGGTCAGGCACGCGATGTATGGATTTGGAACGAGAAGGCACTGAAGCGATGCGGCACCCTGAAGCGCGACCGGATGTACAGAATGGTCGTATGGGGTACCCGAAACGGGCATCGCTAGTTCTTCATCTAACCTGACCTAACTCGAAGCGGCGCTTGCCAAAGGCCCCGCTGGATGATTGATATCTAGGATTATAGCATTAACACCCGGCCGCGCCCGAGTCCGAGCGCCACGACGCCGTCGAGCGCAACTGGCGCAAGTTCGTGGCCGACTCCATGGAGGACGAGATATCCGGCATCATCGAGGCCGAGAGGCTGAAGGCCGAGCCGACGCGCGACCTCATGCACGAGGCGTTCGAGGTCGGCGGCGTGCCGCAGGAGGGCACCGCCGTGACGAGGGTCATGCCGCCCGGCTCGCGCTTCGGCGCGAAGGCCGAGGCGAGGGACAGACAACGCCACCGCGTGGCCGACCTGCTGTCCGGGTTCTACCGCAAGTACCGAAGCCTGACGGCCCACTACCCAATCGAGCTTCCCGAGGATTAGAAAGACAGCATGTAGGCCCTAATGATTCGCATTATCTCGAATCATTAGGGCCTATTCCTGAGTTCAAGAAATCATGACTATATTCTAGGAAGGACATCTGCCTTAATCAAAATGCTCTCCTGCAAACTAAAACGCTGCGGTATCGATCACCGCCAATCGCGGAAGAGCATGTCACCAAAGTGATAACAGAGTCGGACCCAGCGGAATCTGACTTCGCGCTAGCGTGCTCGGACAAAGAATTAAGCCAGGCCTTGAAGTCTGGCTCTCCAGCAAAGTCAAATCGTAGAAGCAAATCAAATTTTTTAGGCACTCTCAAGCCGAACAACGGCCTATAGCGAGTGGTATTGCCATTTGCGTTCGTGAATGTCACGGCTCCAATATTTGCAAAACAATCCGTCCGATAACAATTCTGGAGCTCGGTAAAGCCAAGGTTTCCATATCCCATGTTATGGGCGTACACGAGCATATTCGTACTTGATGGCGATGAGCCTTCAGCTAAAAACGGACACCCGGAGAATGACGGCAAGCGATCGAAACCGTGATTGAGGTAGAGCCCGTTAAGGTCACCCTGGCGGCATGAGACAACGGGCGTTGAGATCGAGGTCCTTTCGACCGTAAGCCAACCGGCATAGTCCGGGTTCTCATCTTTTAGAGACGCGCCGCCGTCTGCTTGCGCTTTCTGCTCAGCCGCATTTGCGACATGTTGCGAGCTCCTGCTTGATGCGACTGCACCAACGACACAGACAATATGGACGCAAGGGCTTTTTCCTTCCAAAAAAACAGGGTTAGAAATTGACCTCATGTCAATTTCTAACCCTAGAAAGGATTGGCTTCATGTCAATAAAAATTGACTTCATGTCAATTTCGGTTGACCTCATGTCAATTTAAACCCACCCTCAAAAGGGGGCATCCAATTCCGCATATCCGCAGGTAAACAAGTTGCAAAATTGACATGAAGTCAATTCCCCTTTTATATAGATATATAAGTTATAGAAATAGGTGTGGGCTGCCGAATCGTCATGAAGCCCGCCCCACCACAGAGCCACTCGGTTGACCCTTCAATCCGCGCTCGAAGCTCGCGTTCAACGCCCTTCCAACAGCCTGGAGCTAGGCATGGAGCCCCTACGGCTATCGAAAGCGCGCAGAACGCTCGCACTCGCTCGGGCCGTCCCCTGCCCCCTCGGACGGATGGACGGACGCATCAACAATGATCCATCCGTCCGACCATCGGGACGCTATACCCCTCTACAGACAGCCCAGAATTATGGAATCCACGTGATTTGAGGGGTACCGTTTTGGGTACTCGTGGGGTACACAAAGAAAAAGGTCAGAGACAACACCGTCTCTGACCTGCGAAAACTATGGTGGGCCGTCAGGGGTTCGAACCCTGGACCTTGGGATTAAAAGTCCCCTGCTCTGCCAGCTGAGCTAACGGCCCGCGGGAGGCATTGTACCACGGTCTGGGACTATTCCCAACTCCATTGGCCGTTCTGGAAAATCACAACTTCACGTCCATCAGGCGTAATGCCCGTAATATCGATGTCGTCCGTGCCGATCATAAAATCGACGTGCGTGCTCGAGACGTTAACACCATGCTCCAGGAGCTCCTCCTTAGACATGTCGTACCCACCCTCGATGCATTCGGGGAAACCGACACCTAGCGCGAGATGGCAGCTAGCGTTCTCGTCATAGAGCGTATCGTAGAACAGAACACCACTTTCGCGGATCGGCGTGTTCTTGGAAATGAGCGCGACCTCTCCCAGGTGAGCAGCGCCCTCGTCAGTATCGATGATACTTGCGAGCGTTGCCTTGCCCACGCGGGCGTCGTAGTCCACCACGCGGCCGCCCTCGAACTTAATCCAAAAATCGTCGACTTTATTGCCGTGGTGGATGAGCGGCATGGCCGAGTACACGATACCGTCAGCGCGCATGCGATCGGGCGAAGTGAAGACTTCCTCGGTGGGAATGTTGGGGAAGAAGGGGTGCCCATCGGGCGTCTTGCCCTTGCCGCCGGCCCACTCGTGACCCTTCGTCATGCCAATCGTCAGATCGGTTCCATTTGCCGCGGTGTAATGCAGGCAGTCGAAACGATTGTCGTTCAGGAAACGCAGGTTCTTTTCGAATGCGGCGTCATGGAGCTCCCAGTCGCTCTCTGGGTCCTGGCCATCGGCGCGAGCGGTGTGCAGAATCGCATTCCACAGCTTATAGATTGCAACCTCATCGGCGTCTCCCGGGAACACCTCGCGCGCCCAAGCCACGACCGGAGCGCCGGCGATGCACCACGGATTGATGTTGTAATCCAGTCCACGGCGGAAAACTTTGCACTGCGTGTTCTTTGCCTTAGAAGCTGCAGCGGGCTTAGCGGGATCGATGCCCTTAAGGGCGGCGGGGTCCGCACCCTCGATAAAGATAAAGCAGGCACCGTCCTGGGCCAGGGAATCCAGCTGCAGGCGCTTCCACTCGGGCGTCTGCTCAAAATAGCTTTTCTCGACATGCTCGTACGTGAGCCTCGTCACGGCATCATCGGCCCAGATGACCGTCACGTGGCCGGCGCCGGCAGCATAGGCCTCCGCGACCACCACGCGCGCAAACGGCGCGCACTCAACCGGAGACTGAACGACAACTTCCTGGCCGGGCTTAACGTTTACGCCCTTGCGGACAACCAGGCGCGCATAGTTTTTAATCTTGGGCTCCAGGGACTTCATACCCTCCAGGGCCTCTTCGACCGTCAGGGCAGCTCGAATCATGTGCCACTCCATCTATCTATAGAACAGTAAAAAGGCGCGCCGCAAAAACGACGCGCCTTATATCTTAGCGATAAGTATGGATGCAAACGCTACTTCTTCTTGGAGTCCTTCTTGTCCTCCTCGGCAGCTGCGCGCTCGATAAGAGCGTTGAGCTTGTTCTCGGACATGCCCTCGGCCTGCGCGCGGTACATGTTGCGCAAGGGACGAATACGAGCGAAGTCGTAGATAAAGTCACCTAGGATGATGACATAGGACAAAACGATGCCGACCATCTGGACAGGGCTGGACACCATGCCAGCGGGAGCGAAGTACAGCGAGGCCCAAATTGCCACGACGAGCACCATGCCAATGGCGAGCACAATCCACCAGATGCGACGGCGCTTGGTGTAGTCCTCGTCCTGCTTGAGGAGGATATTCGACACCGTATAGATGCGGTCCTCCTTGGCGCGCTGCTTAGCCTTGCGGGCGCGCTTCTCCTCTTTAGAGAGGCCCTCGAGGTTCTCGCCCTTCTCGAGCTCTTTGCGGCGTGCCTTAGACGAAGCCGGCACGACGCGAACGGAGCTCGCTGCTTGGCGGGCGGGCTTAGCAGATGCGGCAGACTTGCGCGCAACCCCGGTAACTTCGTGGGATTGCGTGCGCTTGTTCGTGGCGCTACGGGTACTCACTTATGCGTTCTCCTTCATGCTTGTGAACTGGGAGCCCGTGATGATCTGGAAGGCCTCGCGATAGCGCTCGGACGTGCCATCGATGACCTCGGCGGGCAGGTGCGGGGTCTCCCCCGTCATATCCCAGTTGGCCTTGAGCCAATTGCGGACGAATTGCTTGTCGTAGCTAGGCTGGATCTTGCCCTCCTCGTAGCTGGCAGCAGGCCAGAAACGGCTGGAGTCGGGCGTGAGGCACTCGTCGATCAGCGTGACCTTGCCATCGATGACACCAAACTCGAACTTGGTGTCGGCAATGATGATGCCACGGGTCGCGGCGTACTCGGCAGCGGCCTTGTAGATCCTGAGGGACAGGTCGCGAATCTGCGCGGCGATGTCCTCACCCACGATCTCGCAGCAACGCTCAAACGAGATATTCTCGTCGTGGTCGCCGATCTCGGCCTTCGTGGACGGCGTGAACAGCGGCTCGGGAAGCTTTGAGGCCTCGGTCAGACCCTCGGGCAGCTGAATGCCGCAGACGGTGCCGTTCTCGTCATAGGTCTTCTTGCCCGAACCGGTCAGATAGCCGCGGACGATGCACTCGATAGGAATCGTCTGGGCCTTCTTAACCAGCATGGCGCGGCCAGCGAGGTAGTCACGATACTCAGCAAACTCCTCGGGGAAATCCGCCGGGTCGATGGAAACGAGATGGTTGGGGACGATGTCGGCAAACTTATCGAACCAGAATGCCGAGATGCGATTGAGCACCTCTCCCTTAAACGGAATCTCGTCGGGAAGAATGAAGTCGAACGCAGAAATGCGGTCGGTGGCGACCATCAGCAGGTTTTCACCGGCATCGTAAATATCACGAACCTTGCCACGGGAATCCGGACGACGCTCCATCGTTGTCACGTGAGTCACTCCTTACCAAAATACGACAGTAATGCGGGTTCTTTCCCGCACGTTTTCGCAAACTCGGAGCGGCAGGGACGCGGCCCCTCCTTCACCGAATAGCGAAAAGCTAGTGCTCCATTGTAGTAGATGCCGCGTCCGCCGTGTGCTCGCGGGGCAGATGAATTGTAAAAGTCGTACCCTTTCCAAGCTCCGACTCCACGGATATGTAGCCATGGTGACGCTCGACGATCTGCTTGGTCACGGCGAGGCCGACGCCCAGGCCGCCAGCTTCGCGGGCGCGGCTGGCATCGGCGCGCCAAAACCGCCCGAAAATGCGCGACAGATCGTCCTTGGCAATACCGATGCCGGTATCAGAAACGGCAATGCTGACGTGCCTGCGGTCACTGAGCACCGACACCACGACCCAACCGCCCTCGGGGGTGTAGCGCATGGCGTTGCTCATGAGGTTGATAACACATTGCGTGATCATGTCGGGATCGGCCTCGACGACATCGTCGTGCCCTTGGGTTTCATCTGCAAAGCGAAGACGAAGGTCACGGTCGGCAAACAGACGCTCCTGGCCGTTCACAATCGATCGCACGAACGGAACCATGTCCACCGGTTCTAGATTGAGCGGAGCCGTGCTGTTTTCCATACGCGATAGGTCGAGCATCTGCTGCACCAGACGAGCCAGGCGACGCGTCTCGGAAGCAACGGTCTCCAAATGCTCATCGTCGGTGGGATACACGCCATCCTGCATGGCCTCGACCGTTGCGAGCATGGCCATAAGCGGCGTGCGAAGCTCGTGTGCAACGTCTGAGGTCAGGCGCTTCTCGTGTTTCATATCCTTCTCGAGCGAGGTGGCCATCTCATCGAAGGTCTCACCCAGCTGATCGATCTCATCATCACCGCGCAGCCCCGTGCGAGCCGACAGGTCGCCGTCACGGATTTGCTTTGCGGTACTGGTGATGCGATGAATCGGTTTGGTGAGCATGCGCGACACGAGCGATCCGATAACGACCGAAATGCAGATTGCAACAACCGCGGCGAGGGCCATGGCGTTAAAGGTCTTCTCCCTAAACGCAGAGTCCGCCTTGGTGAGCAGAGCGTCGGAGCCGATGGCCCACAGCTTTACCTGTCCGGCATGCTCGCCGGAAGACGTTACAATCTCGACGTTAGCAACGCTATCGGAGTCGGTTGGAGCAGACGAGACCGGGCTATGCGATGCCCTCTTGCCGCTCGTGTCGTCGGTCGTAGCCTGGTTTTCGCGTACATCGGCGGTGGCGCTTGCCGAGGGCCAGGAATCGTCATAAACGATCACACCCTTTTTATTGACGACCTGCATGCCCAGATCGTCGGAAACCAAACTCGACGTTGCGACCGTGCGCAGTTCTCCCGCGGTCCAAGAGCCGTTTTCCTCATATGAGGTCGCCAACTTCTCGGCAGCGGAATTTGCGATTTCGACGATATTGGAGCGTGTGTAATCCGAAAAGACCGTGCCCCACACAACAGAGACAACGCCCACCAGCACCAATACCGTCATGAGCGATGTCAGAGCAAAAGCAAGTGCCATGCGCGAGGGATAGCTCATCGTTGGCCGTGAGTCGGAACGAGGCGTGTTCCAACTAGCCTTGGAACCCGCCTCGCTCTCCTGCTTGTGCTTTTGTCCGATTTCAAAGCGCGCAGGTGTCATATGTGATTTCCCTATTTCTCGTCCGACTTATCGGTCTTGGCCGGAGCCTCGAAGCGATAGCCGACACCATGGACGGTGTAGAGCCACTTGGGCTTCTTGGGATCATCGCCCAGCTTGGCGCGAAGATTCTTCACGTGGCTATCGATGGTGCGCTCATAGCCCTCAAAGTCATACCCGAGCACTTTCTCGACCAGCTCCATGCGGTTATACACACGGCCGGGATGGCGGGCAAGCGTGGTGAGCAGCTTAAACTCGGAAGCCGTCAGATCGACTTCCTTGCCCTCGACCAAGATCTTGTGGCCCGAGATATCGATGACCAGATCGCCGAAGTCGAGTACCTCGACGGCGGGCTCGTCGGCCTGATGGGCACGGCGGAACAGAGCGCGAACGCGGGCGACGAGCTCGCGCGGCGAGAACGGCTTAATCAGATAGTCGTCGGCGCCGAGCTCAAGACCGATAATACGGTCCTCGATCTCGCCCTTAGCCGTCAGCATGATGATGGGGACATCCGAGGTATCGCGAATGGTGCGGCAAACGCGCTCGCCGGGAATCTTGGGGAGCATAAGGTCGAGCACGACCAGGTCGAACTGATGCTTCTCGAACTCCTCGATCGCGGACTGGCCGTCGCCGACGCCCACAACCCAGTAGCCTTCGCGCTCGAGATAGGCAGCGACGGCGTCACGGATTGCCTTCTCATCCTCGACCAGCAGAATCTTTTTTGCATCTGAAGCCATAACACGGCCCCCCTGTCTCAATTAGCTAAGAACAAGCCCATTTTAACGCACCTGAGCCCGCCGGATGCCGCTATGACGCGGCAGCTCGGCGGGCGGTACTCACAATTACAACGCGTTTATTCCCCTGTTGGCGCCTTTTTAACCCCTCTAAGCTTAAAGAGAGAATAGGCGTGCAGTGACCGTCTCTGGTATACCCTGGCTGTTGCGCACCGTGGCGTACGTAAGGAATGAGTCCGATTTTCCCGCCGTAGCTGGATAATCGCCATACTCCAAAGCGCGGTCGGGCGACAGCAGCGAGCCATAGGTCTTGGCAGAGGTGTCGATCAGGAAATGCGACGCCTGTACCTTAACAAGGTATTTATTCTTCTTGCCAGCCGCACATGCGAGCGGCTCGCGTGACAGAAAGAGGTACGGCCCTCCCTCATTACCGATATACGTGCCCATATTGCCCAGGCTGCCCACGCCGCTATAGGCCGCCTCGATAGAAAACACGAAGGTATCGCCCATATACACGGCCTCGAAAGGCGAGACTGACGAGGGAAGGACTAGCTGGGCACGCTTGGTGTTGTTGCCGTCGGTCAGATCGATTGCCGTTATGCCGTAGTAGACGCCCTCGTCGTTGCGGACACGCGGCGAGATGGTCAAAATGCCGTCGCTCGCGCGCGGGGCCGATGCAAAGCGGCCCGTCGATTTCCAAATTGTCTCGGCCTTGGATTCATCAAGTGAGCGACGATAGCAAAACGAATCACTACTCGTTTTATTGCCGCCTGCCGAAGGCATTTTATACCAGATGACTGATGACCCGAACGCCGTAAACAGCGGCGGATCATAGTCCTTGCCACCTCGATCGAGCTCAACCACGTCGCCAGAGAGCGAAGCGCCCGACAGATTTTGACCGTAGAGCTTCCACGATGAATTGGCAAAGTTCATCTCAACCCACGCGAATACGCTGTCGCCGGCACGGACATCGTAGAATGCGTATCTCGTGCCCTCGATAGGATCCTCGATTAATGTGGTAAGCGAGCCATCGCCCAGGTTGAGCACACCGAGTGTGTTGGCGTGCAGTGCCGATGCGGGCGCCATCATCGCCGCGGCGTAATCGCCGTCGCAGTAGTACAGCAGCGTACCCAGAGGCAGCGTCCATGACGCCGCCGGCTCAAAATCGATGTCGACTGCCTCGTACTCATCCGTAATCGAGATGATTTTGGAATCATCCTTGATAACCTGCGGCTCGCCGGCGGCATCATCGCTGGTGCCCGTTTTTTTCGAGCATCCGGCAAGCACCGTGGCAGCGCCCGCGGCAGCCCCACCGAGCACGAAGCCGCGACGCGATATTCCGTTCTTGATGTGATCGGCGATACCCATTAGGCGATCTCGGTGCGAGCGGCCTCGATAGCGCGTGTAAGCTGGTCGGCGCAGGAGGTCTTTTTCATACCGCAGGTATTACCGGCGAGAACCTCGATTACGCGATCGGCAGGAGCGCCCTCGACCAGCTTGGAGATTGCCTTGAGATTGCCGTCGCAGCCACCGGTAAACTCAACGCCTATCACCTTGTTGCCGTCATCGGAAAGGTCAAGGTGAATATTGCGAGCACACACGCCCTGAGGCTTGTAATCAAACGAAATCATGCGATCCCCTCTCAGAATGTTATTCGAGACGACTATTATCCCCGTCTTTCCCTAAATGCAACGAGGCGCTTTGCCGGCAACACACATTACCAGCAAAGCGCCCTAAAAAGCTAACGTTATGCCCGAACCTACTCGAAGCTCAGCTGCTCCAGACGATCAAAGACCGTGTCGATACGAGTGAGGAAGTCCCATGGATCAAAGATCTCGTCGAGCTTCTCCTGGCTGACGGTGCAGCGCGGGTCGGCCTCGAGACGCTCCTTAAAGGTGGGGCCGGAGACACAATCCTGTACCTCGTGCCAGGTTGCCATGGCGTTCTCCTGCACAATGGCGTACGCGTCCTCGCGGGTGATGCCCGTGTCGACGAGGGCGAGCAGCACCTTGGAAGAGAAGATGAGGCCGCGGGTCTTATTGAGGTTGGCCATCATGCGGGCGGGATACAGCTGCAGGCCGTCGATAACGCGGATGAGGCACTGGAACATGTGGTCGAGGGCGATGAAGCTATCGGCCTGGGCGACGCGCTCGGCAGAGGAGTGCGAAATGTCACGCTCGTGCCACAGGGCGACGTTATCGAAGGCAACCTGGGCGTTGGACTTCACGACGCGCGACAGACCGCAGACTTTCTCCATGGTGATGGGGTTGCGCTTGTGCGGCATGGCTGAGCTGCCCTTTTGGCCCTTACGGAACGGCTCCTCGGCCTCGAGCGTATCAGTCTTCTGCAGATTGCGGACCTCGGTAGCGATGCGCTCGCAGGTGGCTGCGGTGGTGGCGAGAACGCCGGCGAGATAGGCGTGATGGTCGCGGCTGATAACCTGCGTGGACAGCGGGTCGTGAACCAGGCCCAGGCGCTCGCAGACATACTCCTCGACGAACGGCTCGATGGAGCTGTACGTGCCGACAGCGCCCGAGATAGCACCGAAGGCAACATTCTTGCGGGCGTCCTCAAG
>UQWV01000044.1 GCA_900544845.1 uncultured Collinsella sp.
AACCTGGGCGCGCGCGACTTTATCCTGCTCGTGGCGCATCGTTGGGAGATCGAGGACGGCAAGCTCGACACCGCGTGTGTCAAGGCGTTTCGCGTGCCGGCGGGTACGGCCGTCGAAGTCTTCAACACCACGCTTCACTACACGCCGTGCATGGTCGACGACGGTGGCTTCCAGGTGATGGTGGCGCTGCCCGCCGGCACCAACGGCCCGCGCCCCGAGGCCGCGGCCGACATGCCCACGGCCGGCGACAGCTACTGCTACTGGAAGGCCGACAAGTGGGTTCTCTGCCATGCTGACAGCCCCAAGGCTGCCGAGGGCGGCTACGTAGGCCTCATCGGTAAGAACCTCGACATCACCGTGGACTAGCGCATCGCCCCAAACCACCACAAAGGTGCCTGTCTCCTTTGCGGTGGTTTGGGGCGGGCGGATATCGGGAAGTGCCAGACGGGGGAGGCTGCCGGGCGCCTTGCCGTCTGCGGATTTTGGGACATGCGGCCCGCTTTTTCGACCCATCTGTCGGTACACTAAAAGCACTATGGGTACCCGCGAGCGACATATCGGCAACGCGGCCGCCCGATCCGCACCCGTGGCGGATCCCAGGGGCGGCAGGCTCTTCGCCATGCCGCGATTCCTTGTTGGCATAACACATCGGGTGTACCGTCACCGCGTCTTTGCTATCGCCGGCGCCATCACCGCGCTGTTCCTCATGCTTTTGGCAGTCTTGCCGGCGCTGTTCGCCTTCGACCCCAAACTTTCTAACGCCGTGCCCGCCTATAGCGAGGTGTCCGAAGAGGTCGTGGATGCGCTCGTCCATTCGAGCTCTCTGCCGTTGCTTGTTGCCGCAATTGCATTTTCGATCTGGGGCGTATCGGTCTATCTGCGCTGTTTGGACTATGTGTTGCGCCGCCGCCTTGTTGCCATCGCCACCATCTGCGCCCTGTGGATGATCGAAGTCATTCTCAAGTACAAGTCGTTCACGCCGTTCTATGCCACCGTGCTGTGGTACCTGTACTACGTGCCCATGACGCTCATTCCGCTGCTCTACCAGTTGTGTGGTCTGCGCCTTGCGGGCCTGGAGCAACACCGCCTGGGTCGCCGCTACTGCGTTGCGCTGTGGATTGCGGCCATCCTGCTTATCGGATTTGTGCTCACCAACGATTTTCACCAGCAGGTCTTCCGCTTTGACCGTACAAGCGACACCTGGAGCAACGATTACACGTACGGCTGGGGTTATTTCGCCGTCTTAGTGTGGACGGCCTTTAACTTCGTGGCCTTTTTTATCCTGGTTGGTCGGTCCTCGTCCTTTCGCATCCAGCGTTTCTCGGGCACGGCGGCGCTCGTGCTGCTGGGCGGCGCTTTCTTTGCCATCTCATATGCTCTGCGCGTGCCCTGGGCATGGAGGCTCAACTTTTCGCTCGTCTATTGCGTCCTGTGCGTGGTGGCGATGGAAATCTGTCTCGATTGCGGTGTCGTTCCGTCGTATCACGACATCGCCGGCATCTTCGACACCTTGCCGCTTGACCTCAAAGTTCTAACGCGCGACCTGCAGGAGGTCTATGCCACGCCGGTGTCAAAGCCAACGCCGGTAGGCGTGCGCGAGGAGTTGCGGACCCAGGAGCACGGCCGCGCCCATGCCTTTGCCGTGGCGTCCGATCCCGATGTGATGTACCGTGCCTTCCCACTGCTGGGCGGATCGGCCCTGCTTGCCCAAGACGTGTCGGAGCTCAACGAGCTTAACCGTGAGCTGGCACATCG
Source organism: uncultured Collinsella sp. (assembly GCA_900544845.1). GTDB lineage: Bacteria > Actinomycetota > Coriobacteriia > Coriobacteriales > Coriobacteriaceae > Collinsella. The sequence goes on from UQWV01000044.1 coordinate 1,756, forward strand.
TCGCATGGAGCTGCAGCGTCAAAACGAGCTGCTCGCCGCCGACTACGACCTTAAGACGCATTTGGCAGATCAAGAGGCCGAGACCTTGCTGGTCCAAGACGTGGACCAGGCGCTTGCCCGCGCGCTCAAAGGGATGTACGACCTGCTGAGCTCGCTGCCGCCGTTGACCGACGAAGCGTCTTCGCACGAGCGTTACCGCATGCTGCAGCGCGCCAAGATGCTCGTCGCCTATTGCAAGCGCAAAGGGTCGCTCACGTTGGCACAGCACGGGGAGAGCGGTTTTGATCGCGACCGCATTCAGCTCATTGCCAACGAGCTCGCAAGCGACCTGCGCACCATCGATATCGATTGCGCCTCGATTATCGCCATACGGCGCCCGATGCACGCCAGTATGGTAAGTGCCCTGTACGACTGCGTGTATGACTTTGCGTTTTTTGCCTACACCACCGACCATCCGGCGCTTATGTATCACTTGGGCGACCATGACCGATGCAGTGTCGAGCTGCGCGCCACGCTTTTTTCCAACGATGATGCAGATCTTTCGCAGACGCCCGCTGCGCAAGAGCTCGAAAGCGCTCTGCAAGGGCGCAACGTGGCATACCGCCTTGAGGGCGAGCCCGGCCAGCTGCGCATGATCGTCTTGATGCCGAGGGCGGGTGAGTGACGATGCAGATTTCGCTCATCCTTCCCCAAATCGTTGCGCTCGATGTTGTCTTTGCCCTGGCTGCGTGTCTGCAGACGATCCACGTCCCGCTCATTTCATCGCGCCGCTCGTCCTATAACCGTAAGGTGATTTGTGCCTACGAGGCGAGCCTTGTGCTTCACCTAGTTATTTCGGCGCTCATCTTATTCGCGTCATCTGGCTCGTATCTGGTGGCGCCGCTTGACGTTTGCGCCAAGGCAATGGGCGGAGCGCTGTGGCTCAATGCCGTGATCTTTGCCTACGGCGTGGTGCTTATGGTGCGCTATCGTCGCCCTGTCATGCTGGCCGAGCTGCTGCTTGTTGTCGCCGTTACACCGCCGGTGGTTTTTGCCATGGGCTCGGCGTGGACCACGGTCCTTATCGCAGAGGGAGCGTTTTTCCTGTTCCGCTCCATTGCGGCGCTCTTGATGGATGTCCGCAACCGCCAGGAGGATATCACCGCGTTCTCGACGATCGAAACCATCAACGTGATTCCCGTGGGCATCCTGTATCTGGACCCGAGGGGCCGTCCGCTGCTCATGAACCGCTGCATGCGCAAAAACCTGGTGGAACTTCATATGCCCACCGATCTAGGTGACATGAGCGGCACATGGAACGACCTGCGCAAACTTAGCATGCAAATGCCCGAAAGCAGTAGGAATCGCGTGCGGATTAACTTGGACCGTTTTGGTGAGGCTCGCGCGGTGATCGAGATTTCTCCCGCCGAGATTCGCCTATTTGTGCACGACGAGGTTATGGTTTCGGGCCGCCTCTTCGAGCGCATTATCGGTCTGGATGTAACAGAGTATGCGCATGCCCATGATCGCCTAGCGCAAGCCAACCACCTGCTTGAGCTTGCGGGCCAAGAGCTCCAAGCCCAGATCGAAGAAGTCAAAAAAGTTGCTGACAATGCGGCCTATCTGCGTATGCGCGCTCGCGTGCACGACGTGATCGGGCAGCGTCTGTCCATTCTCCATCGTTATCTGGAGGAAGGGCGCCTGGATGACGAGTCACTCGAGCAGATCGACCCGCTGCTGCGCTCAATCGCTGCCGATCTGCGCAGCGGGGGCGACACCGAACCGGCAGAGCAATTGGGCGATATCGTCCATGCCTTTGGCCTGGTGAGCGTGCAGATCGATGTGGAGGGCGAGCTGCCAAACGACGCGCGTGTCGCCGCAGCATTTTTGCAGATAATCCGCGAAGCCTCGACCAATGCTACCAAGCATGCGCAGGCGCATCGGGTCCACGTGCGTCTGTGGCAGGAGGGGGCGGATGCTGGCGCCGTCGCGCGCATGACGATTTCTAACGACGGGTCCCCGGCCCCCGTATCGTATCGCGAGGGAACGGGTATCCCAGGTATGAGGCATGTCGCGCAAGATCTGGGTGGCAGCCTAGAGGTCCACACCGCCCCGCCCTTCACGCTTACGGTGTCCATCCCGCTCGCCTCCAGCGCCACGGTCCAAAGGAGAAGTTCATGATTCGCGTGTTAATCGTCGAAGACCAGGCTATCTTGCGCGAGAGCCTCGCGCGCTCCGTCGGTGACCAGCCCGACATGACGGTTGTTGCCGCGATCGCCGACGCCTCGGATGCCTTGGACGTTGTGCTTAAGGAGCGCCCGGACATGATACTGATGGACGTATGCACCGAGCATGATTCCAACGGCATCGTGGCGGCGGCGCGCATTAAAGAACAACTGCCCGAGTGCCGCGTCATTATCATGACCGGCATGCCCGAGATCACCTTTGTCGATCAGGCCCGCGAGGCGGGCGTCGATAGCTTTGTGTACAAGAACGTCGGTATCGACGAGCTGTTCGCCGTGATGCGCTCCACGCTGGCGGGCTATTGCACGTTTCCCAAGCCGCCCGAGAGTATTTTTTCGGGTACGGCGGCACTCGACGATGTTGAGCTATCGATTTTGCGCCTTGCCTGCGAGGGCAAGAGCCGTCGCGAGATCGCGGCCGAGCTGTTTATGAGTGAGGGCACCATCAAACGTCGCATCTCGGAGATCCTGAGCAAGACCGGCTACGACAACATCATGCGCTTGGCCGTGCGCGCAGTAACGGAGGGCAGCATCGTTCCCAATATGGAGCGCTAGCGCTCGTTACGCATCGGCACAAAAACGACGGGGCCGCAGGATCAACTCCTGCGGCCCCGCTTGACATGTGCGCGGATGTGTCCGCCAATCCGCGGCTGTCGGTGTCTGCCGTTACGCGATGGTTGCGGTGTAAGAGGCGACGTCCTCGTAGGAATCGGTCAGGTAGGCGTCGATGCCGATGGTCGTGTTGACCAGGTCGTCAAGGCTGTCAAGCTCGCCGCTCGAGAACGTGAATTCCTCGGTGGCGTTGGTGCCGGGCATCAGGTGAGCCGAGAACCAGGGTTCCTTCATGGTGCCGTTGACGTTGGTCTTGCCGGAAGGAGCGTAGAAGGTCAGGTCCTTGTCGCTCTTGTTGGTGATGTTGACGACAAAGCCGATGTCGCCCCAGTCGTCCTTGAACTTCTCGGTGATGGTGATGGTGCACAGGTCGTCATCGGCGACGGTGACGGCGGGGGAGATTTCGATGCTCTGGACGTCGTCGTCTTCGACGGCCTCATCGATCTCCTCTTCCTTCTCGACGTTCTCGCGATCCTTCTTCACCGTACCGGACAGATCCTTGTCGGACTTGGTGAAGATGAGCTTGTCGCCTTCCACCTCCAGGACGAGCTTGTCGTCCTTGAGCTTCAGGTCGTATGACTCGTCTTCGGCGGTGATCGTTACGGTGGTGGCGTCCTTGGCCTCCCATTTCAGGTCGTCGACCTCAAGGAACAAGTCAAGGGTGCCCGTGCCGTCCTCATCGAGGATCAGGATGCAGTTGACGCCCCACTCCTTGAGCATGTCCATGTACTCATCGGTGAGCTCTTCGCCATCGAAGGTTCCACCCGAGTACTGCCAGCTGCCGACGAAGTTGGCCTTGGGGTCTTTGCCGCCGCCGCTGCAGCCCGTCAGGGCAAAGGCGAGCGCCAGGACGCATGTCAGAAATGCGAGCACGGACTTTTTGAACGTTGTCTTCATGGTGTCCTCCTTCTTGTGTGAAAACCCATAGAAGCAAATGCGGGGGTGGCGGATCCCCCGCCAATTACCAGATAGAGGGGCTAGGGCCGGGGCGTTCCGCAGTTGCTGCAGAACTTGCCGCCGTTTTCGCTGCCGCAGTTGGGGCAGAACCACTTGGTCGGTGCCGGGGCGGGTGCGGGACTGCCGCACTCGGAGCAGAACTTGCCGGTGTTGGTGGCACCGCAGCTGCAGGTCCACGTGCCGGCCGCGGGGGCAGCGGCAGGAGCCGGCGCGGGGGCGGGTGCCGGAGCCGGCTGCGGGGCGGCCTGCTGCTGTGCCTGGCCGGCGGCGAACAGCTGGCTGGCGTTCATGCCGCCCATGCCACCTGCCATGCCCATGCCCATAAAGCCGGCCATCGCGCCGTTGGGGTTGGCGGCTGCCGCGCGCATCGCGTCGCTCTGGGCACTGGCGATGTTGGCGGCCGCCATGGTGGGATCACGCATGACCGCGGCCTTCTGCAGGTCCTTGATCATCTGCTCGTCCTCTTGCGAGGCGGCGATGGAGTTGACGCCAAAGCTCACGATCTCGACGCCGCGCAGGTCACGCCAGTCGGCAGAGAGGACCTCGTTGAGCGCGCGGGCGAGCTCGGTGGTGTGGCCGGGGATGGCGCTGTAGCGGATGCCCATCTCCGAGATCTTGGCAAAGGCGGGCTGCAGGGCGGTGAGCAGCTCGGACTTAAGCTGGCTGTCGATCTTGTCGCGCGTGTAGCTATCGGTCACGTTGCCGCATACGTTGGTGTAGAACAGCAGCGGGTTGGTGATGCGGTACGAATACTCGCCGTTGCAGCGAACGGAGATGTCGACGTCCAGGCCAATGTTGTTATCGACCACGCGGAAGGGCACGGGCGAGGCGGTGCCGTACTTGTTGCCGATGATCTCCTTGGTGTTGATGAAGTAGACGCGCTGGTCCTTGCCCGCGTCGCCGCCAAAGGTAAAACGGCTGCCGATATTGGCGAAGGTCTCCTTGATGGAGTCGCCCAGATTGCCGCTAAAGACGCTCGGCTCGCTGCCGGTGTCAAAGACAAACTCGCCAGGTTCCAGCGCGACTTCGATGATCTTGCCGTTTTGCACCACGAGCATGCCCTGTCCGTCGTTGACGGCGATGACCGAGCCGTTGGAGATGACGTTGTCCTCTCCGCGCGTGTTGGAGCTGCGGCCACCGGTGCGTTTGCTGCCCTTGCAGGCCAAGACGTCAGCAGGCATCGATTCGCAGTAGATAAATTCCTTCCACTGGTCGGCCATGACGCCGCCGGCAGCTCCCAATCCAGCTTTCAAGAGTCCCATGGTGATCTTCCTTTCTCGTCAAAGGCCGGGTGGTATTGGTTGGATTGCTTAGTCGTCCTTGTCGTCTTTCATGACAACGCTGGTCTCGGTGTGGCTGAAGGTGTCGTGTTTCTCGGTCAGGTCGAGCTCGCCACAATACTCATCGGCACAGGTTGCTTCGTTGGCCGTCTTGAGCTGGCCTACCAGTAGCACGTCTCCGATAATCACGATGATCAGCGGCGCGATGATATTGATGAGGATGCCCTCGATATCAAAGGTGAGGTAATCCGGATCGAAGGCGTATTCCCCCATAAAGAGAATCTGGGAGAGGATAAATCCGATCACAAAGAACAGCACCGAGGCGATGGCGAGCTTGGGCTTGGAGCAGGGGAGCTCGCCGACCAAGCGGCCGGTCTGACCGTTCATGGCAAACAGGTAGCTCTTGCCGTTCCATGAGGTGGAGAGCATCCAGACGGGGAACAGGGCGTAGTCGCTGTCTTCCCAGGTGTAGTCGAGCTGCTTGCTTTCGACCGTGGCATCGTCGTATTCGTCGACGACGGTCTCGCGCAGGGCCGAGATCGTGCTTTCTTCCATACGGCGCTCGGCGCGCGCCTTGCAGGTCTCGCAGTCCTCGTCGTAACGGTTGGCGATGTAGCCGGGCATATATGCGACCGAGAACGGACGCAGTGCGTCGTAGTCAAACGGCTCGATGGCGTCCATGTGGCCGTCGGGCATCTTGGATGATCCGTCGACGGGCACGCGCTTAAACGAGATATTGCCCTTGCGATAGGCATCGTAGTGGTCGGTGGTCGTGACGGTGCGGTCGGATTCCTCGGTCACGGTCTCGTTGGTCGCGTCAAAGTACACTTCGCCGTCAACGCGGGCGCCGTAGAGCCAAAACGGCACGTAGACACCTTGGACCTCGTCGATGTGGTTGCCGGTGACAAAGCTCTTGGGCAGCAAGATCTTGCCCTTGTAGTGTTCCTTGAGTGCGGCCGTGACGTCATCGCGCCCGAGCTTAAACGGAATCACCAGGTCGGGCGAGAAGTCGCCAGAGAGCTGGCCGGGCGCTACGGCGGAGTTGCCGCAGTACGGGCAGGTGGTGACGGCGACGGTGCCGTCGGACACGAGCTCGGCGCCGCACGACGAGCAGATGTAGCCGGCGTTTTGGGCGAGCTCCTGCACCGCGTCGTCGGCGACGGGCTTGGGCGTTGTGGCTGCTGCATCGGCTTTGGCATCTGCCTTGTCCTGGCGCTCGCGATAGAGGGCCTCGACTTCTTCGACTTCAAAGCGCGAGTCACAGTAGTCGCAGACGAGCTTTTGCTCGGCGCTTGCAAAATGCAAGGGGCCACCGCAGGCAGGGCACTGATAGTTAACGCTCTCGAAGGCCATGATCGGTCCTTTCCGTGCCGGGGGCTATGCGCCGATGGCGCCGCCGCAGTATTCGCAGCGCCCGCTGGCATCGGGAATGGTGGTGGCTCCGCAGAAGGGGCAGGTCACCGCGGTCTTGGGGGCCTTGGCGGCCACGACGCTGTCCCGCGTCTCCTGGCGCAGCTGCACCAGCGCATCGCGGACTTCGGTTGCCTGGCGCTTGGCCTCGCGATATTCGATGGAGCCGCGCTGATCGATGGTGGAGTCGTTCACGCGCAGGTTGATCTCGGTAAAGTACGGCGTGTTGACGTGGATGGTCAGATTAAAGTCGTAATCCAGGTCGTAGCGCGGCGGGTTGTAGCTCTCGCGCTCGCCGTCCTTGGTCTCGCGATAGATCTCGGTGCGCTGCTCGTCGATATCCATATCGCAGCCGAGTACCTGCGAGAACTCGATGATGTCGGGATTGGCGTCGCGCCAGCGGCTCTGCGAAGTGATGATCAGCAGGCCCGCGTCCTCATCGAGCATAATATTGGTGCGCCCGGCAGAAAGCGTGCGCGTGGGGTTGAACGAAGACAGGCGCTCGGCGTTGGCCTCGCGGTAGGCGAGTTGCTCACGGATATCGTCCGCGGTGCTGGAGCGATAGCCGTGAAAGTAGGGGGAGAGCTTGCCGGCGCACTCTTTGCACAGGTAGCCTTCATTGATTTTTGTCTTACCTAGAAGTCCCAGCTCGGTACCGCAAATCGCGCACTCTTTCTTCTCGAACATCTTGTCAAAGAAGCCCATGGCTGCCTCCCATCAACTGGTAGCGTGTGTCACTTTTGATGATGGGGGAGTGCGCGATCCTTCGCGATACCCAGACGGCTCAAGGAGTCTCCACAACTGGGACACATGGCCCATTTTTCATCCGACACATAGGGACACTCCTTGCTGCGGGTAGTCATTGCACTCATTGGGGACGTACTTAAATGAGTGGTAGTTGGAGACGCTCCTGGCCGAGCTAGAGATCGCGCGCGTCCCTTCTGGTCCATGCGGCTCAAAATCGCGGCGTGATGTGGACGGCTGGGGTCGAATTGGCAGCATTTCGAGCCTGGCTTCGATATTGAGACTGGTTCTTTATTAAAATAGATTTCCAGACAATTGAGCGTGGGGGTTAACCATGAGGGGCATGGGAGACACAACCGCATATTTGCGTCGGGGCATTCGGGAGATTATATGCCTGGCGCTGTTCTTCTTCACGTTTTTGGCGTGCGAGTATCTCTTTGATGTGCGCATGGCCGAGTTCGTGTCTCCGAACGAGGTCGTTATTTATGAGAGCCTTGTCATCGGCGCGAGCGTGATTGGCTTTTTTGTGCGTCCCATTCTGTACTATCGCCGTCCCCATGCTATCGACGCAACGAGTGACGTCACGGGCGTTTTGCTGGTGGCGGCATTGCTGCTGTTGATTATGGCGGTTCAGGTTGAGGTGGTAATTGCCGGCGGTTTGGTGGCGTGCTGCGCGCTGGGCTACTGCGGATCGACTGCCCATGCAAATTATGCGAGGCGCTTTGCGCGAACGCCCTGCTTGGCGCGCGCCGCCGCACTTTCTTACGCCATGGGCGTTCTGGTGCAGGTTCTCAACCACATGGTGATGCCTGTCGGCATTCCTCAGCAGGCTGTTCTGGTCGTCTGTGCGATCGCGCAGGTGGCGTTGCTCCACGGTGCCCGACGCGCCAAGCTGCGCGACGAGTCCGATCCCAACTTTGAACCCAGTGCTGCCGGGCTTTCGGTAGATGCTCTGGAATATGGCGCCAAGTGGCATGACGATCCCGAGGCAAAGGCGGCATTCCGTCGCGCCGTAGTTCGCCTGACCGTGGCGACGGCGTATCTTTCCAGCGTATTCGCCGCTCTCAACGCGGGCTTCACGACCCTGCATGCTGTCGGAGCCGTCGATTTGAGCGATTGGCCGCGCCTGCTGCTTGTCGTGAGCTCGTTGGTCGCTGGCGCACTATTTGACCTGCACGGCCGCTCGTATATGAATATCGGCATGACATGTGCCGCCATACTGTCCACGCTTTCGTTCTTTGTGCTTATCATCGATGGCAATGGCGGCAACGAGCTTGCTGCCACGATCATCTTTTATCTGGGCTCGGGCTTTTTCGTGGTGTTCTTTACCACAAAATATGCCGCCGTCTCGCTCTATGCGCGCTGGTCATATTTTTGGCCGTGCATGGGTCGCGTCGTCAACAACGTGTGCTCGATATTCGTGACGGCGCCGGCAGTGGCGATTATCTCGAGTCAAAATGTGCTGGCTGCGGTCGGTGCGGCGCTCGTGATGTTTGTGGGCATTGTGATTACGCTGCTGGGGCAGTTGGGGCAACGAGCCGATGATGCCGCGATGCGGGACGGCCTGCCACTTGCCACCGACGATCTTGGTGGGAATCTTGCGCCCACATGCTCCGACCCCGAGCCCGTGGAGGCAGCGGAGCTCACGTCCGATGAACGCCTTGATGCCTTCGTCGCCACCTTTGGGCTTACAGAGCGCGAGCGCGATATTCTTGAGGTCTTGGTCGTTTCGGACCAGAGCGTTCAGGACATCGCCACAACGCTTTTCCTTTCGCGCTCCACGCTCTATCGTCACATTTCCTCGATCAACAAGAAGACCGATACCGCCTCGCGTGTGGCCCTTATCAACTTCTTCTGGTCCTGGACGCCCAAGGACTAGCGTATGAGCCGCCGCCCAGTCCCTTACTCTAACGGGGGGCGTGGCCTCAAAGCACGCCCACATCGACGCCTCGCCTGCGCTAAACTGAAGAGCACGTACGCGATTACGAGAGGAGCCCGTATGGAGGCTTACAAGCAAGAGTTCATCAAGTTCATGGTTGAGTCCGACGTTCTTAAGTTCGGCAGCTTTACGCTCAAGAGCGGCCGTCAGTCCCCGTTCTTTATGAACGCCGGCGCTTACGTGACGGGCTATCAGCTCAAGAAGCTGGGCGAGTATTACGCCCAGGCCATCCACGATAACTTTGGCGACGACTTTGACGTCCTGTTTGGGCCGGCCTACAAGGGTATTCCGCTGGCTGTTGTTACCGCCATTGCCTACCACGAGCTGTACGGCAAGGAGGTCAAGTACTGCTGTGACCGCAAGGAGGCCAAGGATCACGGTGCCGATAAGGGCAACCTGCTGGGTTATGAGCCCAAGGACGGCGACCGCGTGGTCATGGTCGAGGACGTTACCACCAGTGGCAAGTCCATCGACGAGACCTATCCCAAGGTCAAGGCTGCTGCCGATGTCGAGATCAAGGGCCTGATCGTGTCCCTCAACCGCATGGAGGTCGGCAAGGGTGGCGTGACCACCGCGCAGAAGGAGATCGAGGCCAAGTACGGTTTCCCCGTCGCGAGCATCGTTTCCATGGCCGAGGTCGTCGAGACCCTCTACAACCACGAGATCGACGGCAAGGTTGTCATCGATGACGAGCTCAAGACCGCTATCGACGCCTACTACGAGCAGTACGGAGCACGTTAGTTACGCGGGTTTACCAACCCGCGTAACAGCTCGACGCTGCGCGGGCCGCATTTGGACAATCTGACGTTCAACTTCAAGGGCGCGACCAGAAGGTCAGCGCCCTTTCGTTTCACGTCACCTTGTCACAAATGCGACCCGCTCGCTGTCCTTTCTCTACCTGCGGCGTCGTCTTGCTCCGAATGCGGCCCGTTCGCTGTCGTTGCCGAAACATCGGCGATGCCAGAGTAGTCATTGGGGACGTTCTTAAATGACTACTCAGGAATGAGCGTGGATAATCTCCCGTTTTTGGTCCCCGTGTGGGCTCAAAGTGGGAGATTATCCACGCTCGTTAGATAGACGTCCGAAAATCCCGCTCATTCGGTTAGCGCGGGGGCAAGCTGCTTTCCGCCGCGGTGCCACATGTGAGCCTGGCCTCCTGCGTCAGATTCTAATAACGAGTTTACGGAAAAAATAGTTATTAGAGTTGATATGGCCGACCTAATGACGAGAAGTCGTTATTAGGTCGGCCGTTAGTCATTGGGGACGTTCTTAAATGACTACTTGAGCCCGGGCAGGCGGGTGTAGGGGAATGAGCGCTCTAGGAATTCGGCTCAGTGGGCGTAGTCTTTGGCGAAGTAGCTGCTGTAGAGCGAATCGAGCACGTATTGCACGGCGATGTGGCTCGCGAACTGTGTGATGCGATGCGTCATGCTCTCGTGGTCACTCACCGTAAGGTAGGCGGCAAAGCCGGGATGCAGGCGTGCACAGTATGGCGTGCCGATGACGATGACCGGGACATGTCGACTGCTGAGGATCGGCAAGATGTCCTTGAGGTTGGGGGCAAGGCCGCTGTAGGAGATGACGATTGCCGCATGGTCGGGGCCCGAGGCGAGCGCCGTGCGCACCTGGGCCTCGACACCGTCGTGGCACGTCGCGCTCTTGCCGGCGGAGAGCAGACGGTCGCGGAACATTCCCGCTGGATAGAGGTTGTGCGAGCCCGTGTAGATGTCGACCTGTCGGGCGTTCGCGATGAGCTTGGCGGCGTGGTCAAGCTGCGTGGGGTCGAGCAGCTCCTGTGTTTCGGCCAGCGTGGTCTGGTAGAGCCCCTCCATGCGCTCCATGATCTGCGCAGGGGTGGACGTAGCGTCGAAGGGAAAGTTGATGTCCACGTCGCGGCGGTTTCCTGCCTCGGTCGCCAGGCGGATGAGCTCGACCTTGAGATCTTTGAATCCCTCGAGGCCGAGCTTTTTGCAAAAACGGTGCACGCTCGCAACAGAAACGTTGGTGCGCGCGGCAAATTCCTTAATAGAAAGCCCGCGGATGTCCTCGCCGATGGCAAGGGCTGCAATGCCGAGTTGTTGCTCGGTGGGGGTGAGGCCCTGCGCCTCGGTGATCTTGCGTTTGATATCCATGCGAACTCCCACACTCGCCAAACCTGCCAAAAATGGACAGGTTTATTTTGGCACGTTTCGGCCGGTATCAGGAAGCATCAGGGATGGGGCGGCGGTCCGTGGGCGCGAAAAGAAGTATCGGGTTTGGTGCGCCCGCTTCTGCCCGTCCCGTGCGCAGACGATACTCGGCTTATCGACCCGCGATGCAAAGGAGATGCTTGTCCCACGAGCACTACCGGGAAGGGCTCGCGATTCGAGTCCCCACCTTAGCATTTGAACCATTTGGCACTATAATTACCGTAGGCATGCGCACAACGTTGCGCTTAATCAAGAGGAGAAAACGTATGGGTCTGTTTGACATGTTCAAGAAGAAGGCTGAGCCCGCGGCTGCCGCTGCTCCGGCCTCCATCTCTGCTTCTGCTGGCGCTGACGTGCTGTGCTCGCCCGTCAAGGGCAAGGTCATCAAGATGGCCGACGTGCCCGATCCCGTCTTTGGTGGCGAGGTTCTGGGCAAGGGCTGTGCCGTGTGGCCCGAGGATGATCTGGTCTACGCTCCCTGCGACGGTAAGGTGACCGTCACCATGGGTCACGCCGTGGGTCTGCAGTCCGATAGCGGCATCGAGGTTCTGGTGCACGTTGGCGTCGATACCGTCAACATGAACGGTGACGGCTTCGAGGGCTTCGTCAAGGCCGATGACGTCGTGAAGGCCGGCCAGCCCATCCTCAAGATCGACCGCGCCAAGATCGCCGCTGCCGGTTACAAGGACTGCGTCGTGGTGGCCGTGTCCAACACCGCCGAGTTTGCCGATGTCGAACTCGCCGTCGAGGTCGACTCCGCTGTCGCCGCCGGTGACGCCATCGTTAAGGTTGTCCGCAAGTAAACTGCGGCGTCCAAAGGATGTGCAAGGGTGGTCGGGTTTTCCGGCCACCTTTTTTATTGCGCCGCGGGAAAGCGTTTTATTGCGCGTTGGACGGGCTTGCAAACCGTTCGGACGCTAAAACGAACCGACCGCGCCTTCGCGTTGCCGAGGGTGTTCATAAGTGGATAGTATGGGCTTACTTATTACAACGTGCGCCGCGTCCGGGAAGCGCGGTGCCGCTCATTGGGAGGAACAACATGAAAAAGAAGCTGCTGCTTGCGCCCCTCATGGCCGTCTTGGTTGCATGCGTGGTCCTGCTTTCCGGCTGTGGAGGTCCTTCGGTTGAGGAGCTCATCACCGAGGATCTTACGACGCAGTTTGACGAGGTCAAGAACGGTGGCGACGACTTCCTCTCTGGTCTGGAGGAGGCTTCGGGCGACGAGTTCGAGCAGCTGGGTATCGATCCCAAGGAGTATGCCAAGACCTATCTCGAGGGCTTTGACTACAAGATCGGCGACGTGACGGTCGACGAGGACAAGGGCGTCGCGACCGCCGAGGTCTCCATCACCTGCAAGTCTATGAACAAGATCGTCGAGGACTTCTCCACCCAGTATCAGGAGAAGGTCGCCGCGCTTGACACGGTTCCTTCCGATGACGAGCTGTACAAGATGGCCGGTCAGGTTATGGTCGATGTGACCAAGGCCACCGAGCCCAGGAAGACCACGGTTATCTTCAAGTACACCTGCAACGACGACGGCGAGTGGTCTGCCGACGACTCCGTCAACTCCGAGATGATGGATGCAATGCTGAGCTAGGGGGTTACGGCGTTTTACCAAACGCCGTAACTGCTCGACGCTGCAAACGCCCCTAAGCGGCAATCTAACGTTCAATTTCAAGGGCGCGACCAGAAGGTCAGCGCCCTTTCATTTCACGTCACCTTGCTCGCTTAGGGGCGTTTTCGCTGTCCGTCCTCTACCTGCGGCGTTGCTATGGTGGTTATTGGGGCGGCACTTGGGGACACTCCTTTGGTGCAGGGGGCAGCTAAAAGAGTCCCGTCCCGCATTAGCTACCCGTGGGTGGGATGAGCGGTTACTCGCCCAGAATCAGCGCCGCGAGCTCTGCCTGGGTGTCCACCACGTAGTCGGCGCCGGCGGCTTCCAGCTCTGCGCGGCCGCGGAAGCCCCAGCTGACGCCCGCGCTCTTAAGGCCGGCGTTGTGGCCGGTCAGGATATCGACATTGGAATCGCCCACATAGAGCGTGGTTGCCGGATCGGCGCCCAGCTCCTCCATCACATGCAGCGTGACGGGTGCTTCGGGCTTAGGCGGAAACGCATCGACACGGCCCTGTACCAGTGCAAAGCGCTCGGAACCAAAATACTTTTCGATAAGCGGAGCC
>UQWV01000045.1 GCA_900544845.1 uncultured Collinsella sp.
CAGACCTTCCTGAGCTTGCCGATCTCGGAAGGCACGTGCAGACCTTTCGTCATGGCCTCCTACCTTTCTTTCGGGCCCTTGTCAGGGCCGATTCGTTAGCGCCCCTCCGTGTGAGGCGTTATTGCTGACGACATATTTATATCCAAAATCAGCCCATACTTCCACCTTGCCCCCGAACGGTTTTTTATAGGGGGTGAACGGCATACACATATACTTCACGCATGGCACACTTCATCTTAATAAAGCGTATTTACGTGCTTAAACGCGTTTTCAATCCTAAAATCAAATGGAACTAAACTTTGCTAAACCACCCTCATATTGCATATTTCCAATAAAGCTATGAATAGAATTAGCGGTTCATACCGTGTCTCAACCATTTTCATTTTTATTCAGAAAAAAGTTTGTCCTATTCATTTCTGGTAAATAAATTACCGTTTACCAGACGCTTGATACCGTTCACCGGAAACTCAGTATAAGGCCCAGCGGATACCGCCTCGCTTTACGGCTCCATTTGTAACAACTTGACTTCTCGGTATAGAAAAACGGACCCGCTTCACTAGGGAAACGGGTCCGTTTTCGATTATCTTCGGCCAATTTAGATAACGCCCTCGAAGATCATCGGAATCCTAGCGATCAAACTCCGCCAGCGCCTCGCCCAAAAGCCTCAGGCCCTCGCGCAGAACGTCCTCGCTCGCGCAGTAGCCCAGGCGTGCGCCACAGGGAAGCTCAAAGCGGCTGCCGGGTACCAGCAGCACCCCCCTCTCGGACAGCAGGCGCTTGCAGAACTCCTCGTCGTCCTCGGGAATATCAAGCTGGATAAACGAGGTAGACACGCCCTGTGGGGCCGTCCAGGAAACGCGATGCTGTGTATCGATCCAAGCCTGCGCGATATCGCGGTTGTCAAACACGATCTTGCGATTGCGCTCGAGGATCTTATCCTTGTGTTCAAGCACATAGGTCGCCAGGGCGTCGTTGAACACACCGCCGCAGATCATGGTGTAATCGCGATAGGTACGGATGCGGTTGGACACCTCTTCGTCTGCCACGACCCAGCCCACGCGGGCCGCAGGCGTCGAATAGGTCTTGGACACCGAGTTGGTGACAATGGCATTCTCGTACACGTCAGCCATCGACATAAAGGCCTCGGTGTTCTCAAGCGGCAGATACACCTCGTCGCACAGCACGTAGGGGCCCACCGAACGGGCGATCTCGGCAATCTGGCCGAGCATATCGGCATCGAGCACCGTACCGATGGGGTTAGATGCGTTGTTTATGCAGATAAGCTTGGTGTTGGGACGCACCAAGCGCTTGAGTTCCTCGATATCGGGCTTCCAGCCGAGTTCCTCGCGAAGCTCCCAATACTCGACCTCGGCGCCCAGCGTGCGCGGAATCTCGTAGAGCGGCGCGTAGGTGGGCCACTCGGCAATAACATGGTCGCCGGGCTCGACCACAGCCATGATGGCGTTGAGGTTCGCACCCGTGCAGCCATTGGTCTGCAGAATGTGGTCGGGATTGACCTCCCGACGATACAGCTTGGCAACCACGGCCTTAAACTCCGGCGAGCCCTCGATCCAGCCGTAGTTCATCTTCTCGCGGTCCAAGCGCTCGTAGAACGTGGCGCCGTCCTGCTCATCGAGCGCGCGCAGCTCGCCCATGGTGAGCGACGAGATCGTCGACTGGGCGATGTCCCACGTGGCACTTTTCTCCCAAACGTTGAGCCATTCCTCAACGCCAATCGTCTTGATGTCCATGGACAAGCTCCTTACAAAAGCAGACATCCAATCGTGTTGACGTCCCTCATACAAGATTGGGGCGGTGCGAAAACCCGCACCGCCCCAATGGGAGACATCTAATGGCAGCTAGATGTATGTATTATGACCTGTACGGGTCCTGAAAGACCTTAGAGGTCCTCGCGCCAGAAGGGCATGCTCATGCAGCGCGGGCCGCCGCGGCCGCGGGAGAGCTCGGCGGAGGGCACGACGAGAAGGTCCAGGCCCTCCTTGTACAGCACGTCGTTGGTGACGGTGTTGCGGGCGTAGACGCAGATCTTGCCGGGCTCGACGCACAGGGTGTTGGAGCCGTCGTTCCACTGCTCGCGGGAGGCCGCGATCGGGTCGCCGCCGCCGCAGGGGATCAGCTTGACCTGGTCGACGCCGGTGGCGTCCTCCAGGACGTGCTCGAGGGTGTCCTCGATCAGGCGGATGTTCACGTCGCCCGGGTTCTTGCCGGCGGTCAGCTCGTAGACGCGCAGGGTGCCCATGATGGCGGGGTGGATCGTGAACTTATCGACGTCGATCTGGGTGAAGACCGTGTCGAGGTGCATGAAGGCGCGCGAGACCGGGATGTCGAAGGCCAGGATGCGCTCGACCTTGGAGTCGGAGTTCCAGAAGATGTTCTGGGCCATGACGTCGATCGCGGCGGCCTGGGTGCGCTGGGAGATGCCGACGGCGAGGGTCTTCTCGTTGATGTTCAGCACGTCGCCGCCCTCGGTGTGGAACTGGCAGTCGCGGCGGAAGTACAGCGAGACGTCCTTGTAGTCGGGGTGGTACTTGAAGACGTACTTGCCGTACAGGGTCTCGCGGTTGCGGGTGACCGAGTACATGCGGTTGAGGTTGACGCCCTCGCCGACGACCGCGAACGGGTCGCGGGTGAAGTAGAGGTTGGGCATCGGGTCGATGATCAGGTCGGACTCGGACTCGGAGTTGACCAGGGAGTCGAGGGTCGTGGACGCCGTGAGGGGCATGTCGATCTCGGACTTGGTCATGCCGGCCATGGTCTTCTTGACGAACTCGAGGTTGTCCTCGATGGAGTCCAGCTTCTCGCGGACGATCTGCGGCATGTGCTGGCCGCGGATGCCGGCCTCGGCGATGTACTGGTCGGTGAACTCGGCGCGGGCGCCGGGGACCTGGTCGAACACCTCGGCGACGAGGTTCTCGAGATAGAGGACCTCCACGCCCTGGTCCCTCAGGATCTGGGCGAAGGTGTCGTGCTCCTGCTGCGCGACCTCCAGGAACGGGACGTCGTCGAACAGGAGTCGCTCGAGCTCGTCGGGCGGCAGGTTGAGGAGCTCGTCGCCGGGACGGTGCAGGCAGACCTTCCTGAGCTTGCCGATCTCGGAAGGCACGTGCAGACCTTTCGTCATGGCCTCCTACCTTTCTTTCGGGCCTTACTGGCCGAATGTATCAGCGCCCCTCCGTATGGGACGCTGCTTGCTGACAGCTCTAGTTATATCCAAAAACCACCTGCAATTCCACCTCGCCCCCGAACGGTCAACAAAGTGCGATGAACGGTATATCGCATATGATTCCCCCATGATTCACTTCGGTTCTCTAAAGCAGGTTTTCAAAGGTAAATGTTCTTTTTTTAAGGAATTAAGCTAGATTGCACAAATATTTTCATGTTTAGGAATTGCATAACTAAAACGGTTTTCTGCATATATATGTCGTTTGTCCATGATTCAATTTGGATTCGATTATATTCAGCTCGCAATCATTCTTATTCATACATCCTCACCAATTGAGTATGGATATAGATTGTTTCCAAACGAGTTGGGCAGTTAGTTGCATGCCTTGGCAGCGTAAGAAGTAGGTAAAGATACCGTTCGCACAATACGTCCGTGCCACAAGTCGACTAAATTGAGACAATAGTGAATAGGGTTAGGCTACCGTCCCCTGCGGGGACTGAACGGACAGATGCATATGCCGAGCAAAATCGAAAAAAAGCAAGCCGCCGCAAAGCTGCGCAAACCGCCTCGCGACTTCTCGTACACGCAGAACCGAGAGCTCAGCTGGCTACGCTTTGACAACCGTGTGCTCGACGAGGCTTTTGATGAGTCCGTGCCGCTGTTCGAGCGCCTTAAGTTTGTCTCGATCTTCGAGTCAAACCTCGATGAGTTCCTTATGGTGCGCGTGGGTGGCCTGTCCGACCTTGCCGAGCTCAAAATACAGCCTGTCGACAACAAGAGCAATATGACCGCCTCCGAACAGGTCGATGCTGTCATGGCCGAGCTGCCCGGGCTCCTTACCCGTTGGGAGTCCATCTTTAAGAGCATCGAGGGCAAGCTCGACACCTTGGGCGTTCACCGCGCCCACATCGATTCGCTTACGCCCGAGGAGCGCACCTTTGTAACCCGCTACTTCCAGGCCTACGTGTCGCCGGTTATCTCACCGTTGGTCATTGACCCGCGCCATCCCTTCCCCAACCTGCGCAACGGCGCACTCTATCTGGCTTGTGGCCTGGACGGCATCACCGACGAGGAGAGCCTGCTGGGCCTGATCGAGATTCCCGCCTCGATGAACCGCGTGGTCGAGATCCCCTCGCCCACCGGCACCTACTCCTACATCTTGCTCGAGGATGTCATCCTCGCCTGCCTGGACAGCTGCTTTGGCTCCTATAAGCCGCTGGATCGCGCGCTGATCCGCGTCACTCGCAATGCCGATATCGACCCGGACGGCGAGGGGGTCGAGGAGGACGAGGATTACCGCCAGCACATGAAGCGCATTCTCAAGAAGCGCCTGCGTCTGCAGCCGGTAGTGCTCGCGGTCTCGGGGTCGCTTGAGAAGGCGACGCTCAAGACCATCCGCAAGGCGCTCGAACTTTCGCGCCGCTCGGTCTTTACCTGCGATATCCCGCTCGACCTGGGCTACGTCTTCGGCATTGAGGGCAAAATTCCCGAGCACCTGCGCAACGAGCTGCTCTTTACGCCGTTTAAGCCGCAGCCCAACCCCACCATCGATATGACCCGCTCCATCCGCGAACAGGTGCTGCAGGGCGACAAGCTGCTCTTTTATCCCTACGAGGCCATGAACCCCTTCCTGGATCTGGTGCACGAGGCCGCCTACGACCCCGAGTGCATCTCGCTGCGCATCACACTCTACCGCGTGGCCAAGCAGAGCCGCCTGTGCGAGTCGCTGATCGATGCTGCCGAGAACGGCAAAGAGGTCACGGTGCTCATGGAACTTCGTGCCCGCTTTGACGAGCAGAACAACATCGAGTGGGCCGAGCGTCTGGAAGAGGCGGGCTGCACCGTCATCTATGGTTCCGAGGGCTTTAAATGCCACTCAAAGATCTGCCAGCTCACCTATCGCGAGGGCATGGCGCTCACCCGCCTCACGCTTTTGGGCACCGGCAACTTTAACGAGAAGACGGCCAAACTCTACAGCGACTTTATGCTCATGACAGCCCATCCCGGCATCGGTGAAGACGCCAACCTGTTCTTCCGCAATCTGTCGCTGGGCAACCTGCGCGGCGACTACCGCTTCCTGGGTGTGGCGCCCGTCGGACTGAAACCGCTCATCATGCGCGGGCTTGACCGCGAGATTCAGCGCGCCCTTGCCGGCGAGCCCGCCCGCGTGTTCTTTAAGCTCAACTCGCTGACCGACCGCGAGGTTATCGACAAGATCGCCGAGGCATCGTGTGCAGGAGTCCGCGTGGACATGATCATCCGAGGCATCTCGTGCCTCAAGCCCGGTGTTCCGGGCAAGACCGAGAACGTGCATGTCCGCTCCATCGTCGGACGCTTTTTGGAGCACGCGCGCGTCTATGCTTTCGGCGTGGACTCGGACATGATTTACCTGAGCTCGGCAGACATGATGACGCGCAACACCGAGCACCGCGTGGAGATCGCCTTCCCCGTGCTCGACCCCACCTGCCGCGCCCTGGTGCACGAGTACATGGGCATGCAGCTGCGGGACAACGTGAAGGCCCGCAGCCTCACGAGTGACGGCACCTGGGTCCCCGTGGAGCGTGCAGAGGGTGAGAAACCCTTCAACTCGCAGGAAGCTCTACTGGAGCGTGCCTATCGCAACGCCGAGGCCGCGCCCGGGCCCGTCATTGAGGCGGAACCCGCCTCCGAGGCCGAGCCGCAGCCAGTAGCACCCAAGGTCCAAGAGGTCCAGGCGACCGTCATTGAGCCCGAGCCTGCACCTGCACCTCAGCCCGATCCGCAGGTCACCAAGCCCGCACCCGAGACGAGCGCCCGTCGCGATAAGCCCGCTGGCAAGACCAAGGCCATCGAGCGCCATCGCCCCGGCCGCGTGCGCATGGGCCTGGGTCTGATCGGCCTGGGTCTTAAGACGCTCATTACCGGCAAGACGAAATAGTCGTTTGTAGAAGCAGTTTGTAGAAGCGCCCCGCATTTGAGGAAAGCCTCGGATGCGGGGCGCTTTTCCCTGCTACCATGGTGCGAACAACAACGCGAATGACAGGCAGGAATATGAAGCTCACTATAGAATCGATGACCTACGGCGCCGACGGGCTGGCGCACGCCGACAACGGCAAGGCCGTCTTTGTGCAGGGTGCCGTGGCAGGCGACACCGTCGAGGCCGAGGTCGTACAGGACGGCAAGTCATTCATGCGCGCCCGCACCACCGAGATTCTGGAGCCAAGCCCCAATCGCATTCAGCCTCCCTGCCCCTTCGTGGGCATCTGCGGCGGCTGCTCGTGGGGCAATCTCTCACGCACGGCACAGCTCGCCGCCAAGGAGCAAAACCTGCGCTCCACGCTCGAGCGCATCGGCAAGTTCGCTCCTGAGCTGGCAAATGAGTTGGTACAGCCCATCTGCCACACCAAGGACGACTGGGGCTACCGCAATAAAATCGAGCTCGAACCGACCGTCGTCAACGGTCGCGTGCGCCTTGGCATGCACGGTGTCGACCCCAGCAAAATCGTGACCGTCGATATGTGTCCGCTGTTCGATAAGCGCTTCCCGAAGGCACTCAAATCGGTCGTCGGCGCACTCAACTATCTAAGCGGCAGCCATGACTTGGGGCTCGAACGCGTGGGCATTCGCGCATCGCGCCGCACCAAGGCACTCGAGGTCGCACTCTGGACGCCCACAGGCTCTTTTCCGCGCTCGCAGGTCTCCCGCGTGCTGGCGGACGCCGCTCATCCTACGAGCATCGTACGCGTGATGAGCAAGGGCGAAAAGAAGGCCCGCCGTGTCTCCAAGGTCGAAATGCTCGCCGGAGAGGGCTCATGGACCGAGAATATCGCCGAGGATCAGATGCGCTTGTCTGCCCCGTCTTTTTTCCAGGTCAACACCAAGGGTGCCGAGATTTTGATCGAGCTTGTCATGGAAGCGCTCGACCCGCAGGAAGACGAGCTTGCCGTGGACCTGTACTGCGGTGCCGGCACCTTTACCCTGCCGCTCGCCCGCCGCTGCGACTTTGTCGCTGCCGTCGAGGCCTACGGCCCCGCCGTGCGCGATCTACGCCGTAACCTGGAAATCAACAAGCTTGATAACGTCGACGTCATCGGCGGAGACGCGGTGCGCGAGTTCCCCGACCAGGATGCCGACATCTTGGTGGTCGACCCGCCGCGCGCAGGCCTCGCCCCCGAGGCGATCGGCCTTATCGCCAGCACGAGTGCCCGCGATGTCGCCTACGTGAGCTGCGACCCGGCCACCCTGGCGCGCGATCTCAAACGCTTTGTCGAAGAAGGCACCTTCTCCCCCGTCAAGATCACACCGGTCGATCTGTTCCCGCAAACCTTCCACTGCGAAACCGTCGTCCACCTCAAGCGCAACTAGACTGTTTGCCCAAGGCCACGCCCGATGATTTTTCTGGGACGGGGATTAAATAATCAATTTGCACCGAATGATTATTTAATCCCCGTCCCGAAATTGAACCGCCCCCTCATTTCTTGAACATTAAAAATGGGGGCTTCTTTATGGACGGGAGAGTCAGGCACGACGCCACGCTGAGGACTCTTGCAGCAGAGCTTTGCGACAGGGGGTACGGGCGCGCCGAAGGCCGGCGGGAGGCCGAAGGGTGCCCGGACCCGGCCGGGGCCGGCGGCGTGCGAGAGCAAGCTCATGCGACGGAGCTGCTGCCGGGGCGCCTGAAGGACGAATTCTACAGGAACCGGACGTGGCGGAGCTTCGAGGAGTTCAAGCGGGACCTCGAAGCCTATACCGTTCACTGGAACAAGAGGAGGAGGCGGGCTAAGCAAAAGGGGCTGACCCCGGAGGAGTTCCGGAATCAGTCCCCATGTGCGGCATAGGCCGCTAATTGACCCGTCCAAGTATCGGGGCGCAGTTCATTTCAGCGCCGCCCGAGAAAGCTAAACGCCTTCTGGCAGGTTGTCCCGGGCCGAGGGCGGCCACCTTGATCGCCCTCGGCCCTCACCCACCTCAACTGCTCCTCAATTACATGGAGCTGGTCGAGAAGAGGCGCAAGCTAGCGGGCGCCTTCCTCTTCGTCGTTGGGCCGGTAGGTGATGAACTCGATAACAAAGGCCAGGACGGCAGAGACGAGCGAGGCGATGATCGCGAAGATCATGTGAGAGATCCCGGCGCCACCAGGGGTCCCGTCGATGAAGTTGAGCAGGTTGAAGACGCCGAGGCCGCCCGAGATGTACATGAGGGCGCCCGTCATTCCCACGATGGCGCCGCCAACGGCGGAACTCAGGCATGCCACGACGAATGCGCGCTTGTTGGGCAGGGCGATGCCGTAGATGCCCGGCTCGGTGACGCCGAAGAAGAAGGCGGAGATCATCGCGGGAAGGGCGATGCCGCGGAAGCGCTCGTCCTTGTTTCTGAGGTACATGGCAAAGATGACCGCTCCGAGCGCGAACCCGTGGCCGATGGTGGCGGCGAGCACGCTGTCGTGGCCGAGGGTGTTTAGGTTCATGATGGAGATGGGGATGAGGCTCCAGTGGAAGCCAAAGATGACGAGGCACATCCACAGTCCGCCGACCAGGGCGCTGCCCAGGACGGAACCAACCACGGGAAGCTGGAAGATGAACGAGAACGCCGCGCTCAGCAGGTTGGTGATGAGGGTTGCCACCGGGCCGATGACGAGGTAGCCCAAGACGATGGAGACCGTCATCGTGGCGAGCGGTACGAGGAACATCTTGAGCGCAGTCGGCATCCAGCTCTTGAGCCAGCGCTCAAGGATAGAGCCGAACCACACCATGAGAAGGACGGGGATCACCGAGCTCACGTAGCCGGACACGGGCATGATGATGGGGACCCCGAGGGCGGTGGCGTACCACGAGAACGTGCCGGCCACGCCGAGGTCGATGCTGCCGAGCGCCTCGCCCGAGGTCAGGGCGACCATCGTCGGGTAGAGGAGCGCCACGCCGATTGCCACGCCAGTGAACTCGTTCATGCGGAACTTGCGCGCGGCACTGAACGCCAGGGCGACGGGAAGGAAGTAGAAGAAGCCGTCAGCCACGGTGTAGAGCAGCGTGTAGAGGCCGTCGTTTGCAAAGGCCGGGACGAAGTAGGTGATGAGGGCAAGCAGTCCCTTCATGATGCCTGCGGCGGCAAGCGGTCCCAGGATGGGCTGGAAGATGCCAGAGATGAGGTCGATGATGACGGAGGCAACGGTCTTATCGCCCTGGGGCTCGTCGTCGGCGCTTGCGCCGCCCGAGAAGTTGCCGGCCTCCATGACCGCGTCGTAGACGTCTTCGACGATGTTACCCACGACCACCTGGTACTGGCCGTTGGCCTGGATGACCTGGATGACGCCCTTGAGGGTCTCAATCTTGGCCGTGTTGGCGCGGGACTCGTCCTTGAGCTTGAAGCGCACGCGCGTGATGCAGTGCGCGACGCTGGCGACGTTCTCGGCGCCGCCTACGTTCTCGAGTATGGATCTGGCCAGGTCGTCGTATTTTTCTGCCATTATTATCTCCTTAGTGATATTGCCCGGGCGGCTAGCCCAGGTCGCCTCCGTTGGTGGCGATGGCCTGTTGATACCAGTAGAAGCTCTTCTTGCGCCTGCGCTCGAGCGTGCCGTTGCCCAGGTTGTCGCGGTCCACGTAGATGAAGCCGTAGCGCTTCTCCATCTCGCCGGAGCCCGCGCTCACGAGGTCGATCGGCCCCCAGGTGGTGTAGCCGAGCATCTCGACGCCGTCCTGCTCGATGGCGTCGCGCATGGCCTCGATGTGCTCGCGCAGGTAGGCGATGCGGTAGTCGTCCTCGATCGTGCCGTCGGGAAGCACCTCGTCATAGGCGCCGAGGCCGTTCTCCACCACAAAGAGCGGCTTCTGGTAGCGGTCCCAGAGGTCGTTGATCGTGATGCGGAATCCCAGCGGGTCGATGACCCAGCCCCAGTCGCTCGTGCGCACGTAGGGGTTCTCCACGCCGGCGAAGGCGTTGCCCTCGGCGACGCCGCCCACGGAGTCGGGGTCGCCCGCGGTGCAGCGCGAGGAGTAGTAGCTAAACGAGATGAAGTCGACGGTGTTCTCCGCAAGGATGCGCTCGTCTTCGGCGGTCATGCCCACGTCGATGCCCTCGCGCTCGAGCATCTTGAGCGCGTAGCCGGGGTAGCGACCGCGCGCCTGCACGTCCACGAAGAAGAGGTCCTCCTGGTTCTTGACCTGCGCCGCGCGAACGTCCTCGGGACGACAGGAGTAGGGGTAGTAGCTTCCCGCGGCGAGCATGCAGCCCACCCTGTTCTCCGGATCGACCTCGTGGGCGATCTTGGTGGCCCAGGCGCTCGCCACGAGCTCGTTGTGCGCGGCGCGGTACTCGGCCTCGCGGGCATTCTCCCCGGGCTCGAGGACGATGCCGGCACCCATGAAGGGACGGTGCAAGATCATGTTCATCTCGTTGAACGTGATCCACCAGCGCACGAGGCCGCGGTAGCGGTTGAAGAGCACCGTCACAAGCCGCTTGTAGAGCTCGATAAGGGTGCGGTTTCGCCAGGCGCCGTACTTCTTGACGAGGTGGATGGGGCAGTCGAAGTGCGTGATGGTCACGAGGGGCTCGATCCCGTGCTCGCGGCAGCAGCGGAACACGTCCTCGTAGAAGGCGAGCCCGGCCTCGTTGGGCTCCTCCTCGTCGCCATTGGGAAAGATGCGGCTCCAGGCGATGGAGAGGCGAAAGACCTTAAAGCCCATCTCCGCGAAGAGGGCTATGTCCTCGCGGTAGTGGTGGTAGAAGTCGATGCCCGTCTGGGCCGGGTAGTAGTACCCGGGCTCAAAGTCGAGCATGCGCCTCAGGCCGCGGCTTACGTCGTTGCGCTCCGGCCCGTGTGGGATGACGTCGACGTTGGCAAGGCCGCGGCCGCCCTCGTCATAACCTCCCTCGCATTGGTTGGCGGCGGTGGCTCCTCCCCAAAGGAACCCTTTTGGAAATGGCATGGTGCCTCCTTCTCTCTGGCGCCCCCATCTCTGCGGGGGACGCTTTATAACGTCCTTGCGGCCTCGCGCGCCGGGCCCGTGGCCCTTTCCCTGATGCGCGCGGGCCGCCTGTGAAGGGGTGACTAGCTGACGGCTTGTCCTGCGGCGGCGCGACGTGCCTCCCGGCCTCCAAGCAGGGAGGGGACTTGTGCCAGGCACACGCCGGCGAGGATGATGGCGACGCCCAGCCACTCGACGACGCCGAGCGGCTCGCCGAGGACGATCATGGCGATGAACAGGCCGGCGGGGAGTTCCGCGGCGGCCATGACAGTGGAGAGGCCCGCGGGCAGGTGCGGAGAGCCCATGCCGAAGAGCAGGACCGGGCAGAGCATGCCAAAGAAGCCGGCGATGACGGCAAAGGGCAGGATGCCCTGGGCGAGGACGCCCGAGACGATGTAGTCCGGGCACACCGTGAGCGACATGACCACGGAACCCGCGCATACGATGACGCCACGCTGCTCGGACGAGCAGGGGGCCTCGACCTTGCCGGAGAGGGTGACAAAGAGGGAGCAGGACACGGCCGCCCCCAGCGCGCAGAGCAGGGCCACGGGGTCGTACCCGGTGATGCCGGTCTTGTAGACGCCGCTGGCGAACACCGTTCCGAAGACGATGACCAGGGCGGAGACCACTTGGAGGAGCCTCGGCGGCCGGCGCGTCATGACGGTCTGCCACACGAGCCCCAGCCACGTGAACTGGAAGAGGAGCGTGAGCGCCACCGGGGCGGGTAGCACGCTCATGGCGTAGCAGTAGAGGATTGAGGTGAGGCAGGTGAGGGCTCCCAGGACCATGAGCTTAAGGGCGAGCTTCCAGCCCACGCGCTGCCAGCGGTGCCCGAGTGCGTGCCCTGCGAGCGTGGCGAGGGCGAAGAAGATGCAGCCAAACCACGCCTGGCTCGCCACCACCTGTGCCGAGGTGAAGCCCGCGGCGTAGGCGAGCTTGTAGGTCGTGGCCATCGCGCCGTAGCAGGCGCCGCCCGCAAAGACCTGGAGCGCCGCCTTGGCCTGCCCCGCGCCCGTGACTCCTGCCCCGGCGGCCTGTTGCTTGATTGTGTTTGTTCCTGCCATTAGGCTCCCTTCCGTCTGCTGTCTTGCAGATGCACGTCTCGTGCGTCTGTTCCCTGCAGTCGGAAGGTGGGCTCGTGCGGTCTTCTGGCGGTGCATGTGGTACCTGCTGCCAAGACGAAAAAAGCCACGCAACCGACTGCTCGGTTGCGTGGCAAAAAGGTGGCTAGCGCCCAGAAAAGTCCACGCGTTTTTAGACTGGGACAAAATACTACAACAGGTGAGATTCCGTCAAGAAAAACCGAGGAAAAAGTGAGCCTCTGCCCGCCGTACCTGTGGCGGTCGTTCCCCGAACGGGGCGGTGCTGTTGGGGACTGTCTCGCTCTGTAACAGTAAGACCCGGTTTTGGTCCGTAGATGTTACAGATTTAGACGTTTTGTCGGGGCAGTTTCCGTTTGTCTTGATCTGTAACAGTTAGGGGTCAAAAGTGGGTCTAGATGTTACAGATTGAGATTGTTGAGGATGGGTGAGGGTAGCTAATTCGGACGGGGCTATTTTAAACATTGGGAAATCGAGCATGGCAAGCGGAGGTCTTCGGGGTATAAGACGGCTAATTGTATGCCGCCTATGAAAGGAACCCTCATGCCCAGCGTTGCCGTTCTCGCCGCCGATGGCTTTGAAACTATTGAATGCTTGACCATGGTCGATGTTATGCGTCGCGGCGGCGTGCGTGCCACGCTCGTCTCGATCATGCCCACGCGCGAGGTCGTAAGCTCGCTGCAGATCCCCGTGACCTGCGATGCGCTCTTTGATGAGATCAACTTTGACGAGTACGACTGCGTCGTGCTGCCCGGCGGCCTGCCCGGTGCCACCAACCTGCGCGCAGATCAGCGCGTCTGCGACGTGGTCTGCGAGTTCGCCGCAACCAAGCACGTCGCCGCCATCTGCGCCGCCCCGTTTATCCTGGGCGAGCTCGACCTGCTCGAGGGGCGCCATGCCACGTGCTTCCCTGGCTTTGAGAAAAGCTTCCCCGAAGGCGCCTATACCGGCGAGAAGGTCACGCAAGACGGCAACATCATCACTGCCAGCGGCATGGCACAGTCCCTCCCCTTTGCATTGGAGCTGCTGCGCACGCTCGCCGGCGACAAGGCCGTCGAGAAGGTCGCCGAGGGCATCCAACTATGATTTTGGCTTCGCAATCGCCGCGCCGCATAGAGCTGATGCGCGAGGCAGGCTACAACATTCGCGTGATTCCCGCGGATATCGACGAAACGCCCTTTGATGGCGAGGCCCCGCTCACGCTTGTCGAGCGCTTGGCACGCGCCAAGGCGGCTGCCGTTGCTGCCGAGTATGCCGAGCCCAATGAGCTGACGGTCGCGGCCGACACCATCGTCACCTTTGACGGCAAGATTCTGGGCAAGCCGGCAACCGAGGACGAGGCGCGCACTATGCTCCGTGAGCTTTCGGGCCGCACGCACCAGGTCGCAACCGGCGTCTGCATCGTTAAGGCAGGCGATACGGCCGCCCCGCATGCCGCCGAAAGCCTGTCCTTTGTCGATGTGACCGACGTGACGTTCTACGAGCTCACCGACGAGCAGATCGAGCACTACGTCGCCTCGGGTGAGCCCATGGACAAGGCCGGCGCCTACGGCATTCAGGGCACAGGAGGACGCATGCTCGTGCACGATATTTCGGGCGACTTCTATAACGTGGTGGGCCTACCCATCGCCCGCGTCGCGCGCGCGATTCAAAAACTCTCGTAATTGCATCTGGCGCTGGGTATCCCCCGGCGCCTACAATTTTGGCGTACCGTACGGATCCCGACCGGGCACAAGGCGCGGCGGAAAACCGATAGGAGTTAAACATGGATACACTGCTCGAGGCCATTGACGTCTGCGATGTCGATGGCTTTTGCTATGGCAACTATACGGACGAGGAGGCCGGCACCGGTTGCACCGTAATCGTGGCACCCGAGGGCGCCACCGGCGGCGTTGACGTTCGCGGCGGTGCTCCAGCATCGCGCGAAACCGACCTGCTGCGACCCGAGAACACCGTCGACAAGGTCCACGCCGTCTGCCTTTCGGGTGGATCGGCCTTTGGCCTCGAGGCTGCAAGCGGCGTCGCTCGCGAGCTTGAGAGCCGCGGCATCGGCCTTCCCGTCGGCCCCACGCAGGTGCCTATCGTGTGCTCCAGCTGTATCTTCGACCTCGCCTTTGGTAACCCCACCGTGCGCCCCGACATTGAGGCCGGCATCGCCGCCGTGCGCGAAGCACTCGACCACACCCCCACCAAGCTCGAACAGGGCAACGTAGGCGCCGGCACGGGCGCTACCGTGGGTAAGCTCATGGGGCCTGCCACCTGCATGAAGGCCGGCCTTGGAGCTGCCGCCGTGGCACTCGGCCCCATCAAGGTGGGCGCCGTGGTCTCGGTCAACGCCTGCGGCAACGTTGTCGACCCCTTCACCGGCGAGTGGGTCGCCGGCATGCGCGCCGCAGCCGATAGCGACCAGATCGTCGACATGGAACTCGCAGCCTTTGCCGCCGCCGGATCCATGCAGATGCCGCTCGACCGCACCAACACCACCATCAGCTGCATCGTCACCAACGTGGAACTCACTAAGGCACAAGCCACCAAGGTCTCCCAGATGGCCGCAGACGCCTACCCACAC
>UQWV01000046.1 GCA_900544845.1 uncultured Collinsella sp.
CGCGAGGCCCAGATGCGCTCGGAGGCTTCTGAGGCGGCTCGCATTGCCTATGTGACGCAGGCCCGCACGCTTCGCGAACGCCGCGGCTCGTTTATCAAGATGGTTGTCATCTCCGCCCTTGTTGCGGCAATCTGCTCGCGCCTTCGTGGTACAGTTGGTGCGCTTGGGTTTTCGATCTCTACGGGCCTGGTGATCTGGGGCGTGGTCGATGCGGTCATGCTGACCAGTCAGATCAAGGTACTCGACAAGCGCGCGATGGATATGATGCGCGCCCGCGACGCTGCCGCTAAGATCGCTGCTGAGGCACAAGAACTGTAACGACGCCAAACTCGATGGGAAGGTCTAAAGATGGCACAGGATATGCAGGACGCCGGTAACGTCTCCGCCGAGCTCGACGCCATGGTGTGCGATCTGATCGGCGCGTTCTTGGACGACCTTGCCGCCGGTGAAAACCCTGGCGTGGTCGTGGCAATTGAGGACGCCGCTTCCAACCGTTATCTGGCGGCGCTCGATGAGGATGGCGAAGAGGCGTGCCTCGAGGCGGCCACCAACTTTATCTCCGAGCACAAGATGGGTCTTAAGGACGAGGGCCTGGGCCGCATCGCCCGCTATGCCATCGGCTACACCGGTTGTGTCGAAATTGACGGCGGCTATCACGACGCCTTACTCGTGAGCTTCTTCGAAACCACGCTCGAGAGCGGTTTTTCGGCATACGTGCTGTATGAGGGCATGGGCGCCGGCGATGGTTTTATGTGGAGCGACCCTGAACCTGCAGGTGAGGAAACCCCTCTTATCTAAAATCGCTAAAATAAACGAGTTTTCGGTAAAAGGCTCAATATTCCCGCTGAGCGTTGTATCGCTGGGCGGGCCGCATACGCGTGCCGTTTGTATATGGATAGAAGATAGGGGAACTACATGCGCGTAGACAATCTGAGGAACATCGCCATCATCGCCCACGTCGACCACGGCAAGACGACGATGGTCGACAAGCTCCTGCGTGCCACGGACGCCTTCCGTGCCAACCAGCAGGTCGAGGACCGCGTCCTGGACTCTAACGACCAGGAGCGCGAGCGCGGCATTACGATTCTCGCCAAGAACATCTCTATCGAGTACAAGGACGTCAAGATCAACGTCATCGACACCCCGGGCCACGCCGACTTTGGCGGCGAGGTCGAGCGCGTGCTGCGTATGGCCGACGGCGCCCTGCTGCTGGTTGACGCTTTTGAGGGCCCCATGCCCCAGACCCGCTTCGTGCTGCGTCACGCTATCGACACCGGCCTCAAGATCATGATCGTCATCAACAAGATCGATCGTCCGGGCGCCAACCCCGAGAAGGCCTACAACGACTGCCTGGACCTTATGGCCGACCTGGGTGCCACCGACGACCAGCTCGAGTTCGCCATGGAGCACGTGGTCTACGCCAGCGCCATGAATGGCTTTGCCCGTCTTGACCCCAACGACGGCAACATGGACATGTATCCGCTGCTCGATATGATCATCGACGACATGCCCGCTCCCGAGGTTGACGAGAACGCTCCGCTGGCCATGCAGTGCGTGACCATTGACCACTCCAACTTCGTTGGCCGCATCGGCATCGGTCGCGTGTACTCCGGCACCATCCACCAGGGCGACCAGATTCTGGTCGTCAAGAACGACGGCTCCAGCGCCACCGCTACCGTCAAGCAGCTCTTTACCTTCGACTACCTGGGCCGCACCGAATGCCAGGAAGTCGGCGCCGGCGACATCGCCGCCGTCGTGGGCATCGACCGCACCGATATCGGCGATGTCTACACCGATCCCGAGAACCCCGTTGAGCTCGAGCCCATCGAGATCGACCCGCCGACTCTGTCCATCGTCTTTGAGGCTTCGACCTCTCCGCTCGTCGGTCGCGACGGCGACATCGTGGGCGCCCGTCAGCTCAAGGAGCGCCTGTTCAACGAAGCCGAGAACAACGTGACCATGAAGATCGAGGAGCTCGAGGACAAGAGCGGCGTCGAGGTCTCGGGTCGCGGCATCCTGCACCTGTCCGTTCTGATGGAGTCCATGCGTCGCGAGGGCTTTGAGTTCCAGGTCGGTCGTCCCCGCGTTCTGTTTAAGAAGGACGAGAACGGCAACAAGATGGAGCCTGTCGAGCAGGCCGTCGTCGAGTGCCCGGACGAGTATTCGGGCAAGGTCGTTGAGGTCTTCGGTACCTCCGGCGGCATCATGACGAGCATGGATACCTCGGGCATCGTGACGCACCTTGAGTTCAAGATCCCGACCCGCGGCATCATGGGTCTCAAGAACCGCATCATGAACGTCACCCATGGCGAGGGCGTGTTCTACCACACCTTCCTAGAGTATGGTCCTTACGCCGGCGAGATTGGTAACCGTCAGAACGGCGCCATGATCTCCATGACCACCGAGAAGGCCGTTGCCTATGCTCTGGGTACGCTGCAGGAGCGCGGCCAGCTGTTTGTTGAGCCGGGCACCGAGTGCTACGAGGGCATGATCGTGGGCGAGCGCAGCAAGGCCGGCGACATGGTCGTCAACATCGCGCGTACCAAGAACCTGGGCAACCAGCGTTCCTCGACCTCCGATATCTCCGTCCAGCTGGTGCCGCCCCGCACCTTCTCGTTGGAGGAGGCTCTGGAGTACATCGCCGACGACGAGCTGGTCGAGATTACTCCCAAGAACATCCGCCTGCGCAAGCGTCTGCTCAACGCCACCGACCGCAAGAAGGCTGCCGTTCGCGCCGGCCAGGTCAACAAATAAGCGCTGGGGCTTATAACCGCCAATAAGAAAGGGCGTCGACCGCAATGGTCGGCGCCCTTTTTGGTGCAAGGGGACAGGTTACTTTGCACCACGGTGGAGGGGGTTATCCCCCGAGCGGCTTTCCAGCCAAAGTAAAGTTGTTTAAACATATACATAATTCCACAGGATATAACCGCTTTGATACAAAACCGTTAACAGATAAATATCAACTGGTATTACATTAAAAGACCTCTTTACCTGCGGTTTACATGACTGGTATCTATATTGTATTTTATGCATTGTGGCATAGACGAACCGTCTTAGAAACTGCTCCCCAATGGGTTCTTGCAATGCGCTAGGTAGGTTCTCGTTGATGTTGGGGTTTGTGTTCGATCCGACGATTCGCCGTATTCCACACTGTGTTGTAGGAATTAAGGGGCAACTATGGACGCACACCGCTCGCGGTCGCTTGGTATGGCGGCCCTGATCTTCATTTTGATTAGCCTCACCGCCGCAGTTTTTCACGGCGCATCCCCCGTGCGCGCCGATGACGTTGCGAAGCCCGATCCGATTGCGATCGATGGGGATACGGCGACGGTTGATGTCAGGCTGTATACCGATGAGCACCACACTCAAAAGCTCGAGGATCCCGTAACGTCCACTTCGACGCTCTATGGAGCTTTCTCGGCACAATTCAAAGGCGGCAAGGCGCCTACGCCCGAGAAGAACATCGCTGTCTATAAGCTGCCCGACACCATTGTCGTTGACGACAACGACGGCGGCGACCTCATGGAGGGTCCGGAAGCCACTGCCGCCAAGGCTGGCACGTGGAAGATTAAGGACAATAAGGTCATCTTTGCGTTTGACAAAAACTGGCTTGCGTCAAACCCTGCGGAGATTTATGTCGGAGCCAATTTCTCGTTCGAGCTTGCAGGCAAGGGCACCGGCTCAGGCAGCAGCGCATCTGTCGTGTTCCCTGGTGTGGGAACGATCAAAATCCCTACCAAGGACGGCAAAGTCACGGGGACGAAGTCGGGGACCTTCTCCCAGGGCGCAGATGGCGTGGCCAAGGTTACCTGGACTGTTACGCTTACCGTAGAGTCGTATGCTACGGACGTTAGCTTCACTGATACGCTGGGCGACAACTTCGACTTTGTGAACGACAGTTTCAAGCTCGACGGCAAGAAGCTTGACTCCCAGCCGATGATCGACGGCCAGGTCGTAACCCTCGACAGCCTGGGCAACCTTTCCCAGGGCAACCACACGATCACGTACGATACGGTGCTGAAGAGCGGCGTTGCCGCGAACGGCGGCGATTTGATCAAAGCTGAGAATACGGCAACGTGGAATTGGGCTGGCTCAAGCGACAGCGATAACAGAACAGCTACGGCTGAGCCTGTTACATTCGGCTATGACATGATCAAGAAGTCCAATGGCTCAGGCACGCCGTCGGACATCAAGTGGACGGTCAAGCTCAACCAAGGCAAGCTCAAGGCCGACATGAGCGGCTACATGTTCACCGATAATCTGGACGGAAAACAGACGTATACGGGCAACTTTACGGTTTACAAAGGCGACTCGGAGGCGAGCGGAGTCAAGATTTGTGAAAGAAAACTTGAACCTAAGGATAATTCCTTTTCCTATACGTTCCCGAACAACCTTGAGGATAAGTACGCCACCTACTGCATCGTTTATCACACCAAGATGAACGACACGAGCTCGTACGACACTGTGCGCAACAGCGCGGCCATCGAGCGCGGAGGCTCCGTTTCCGGTAGCGATGATGGCAGTTTCACGCCGCAGCTGACGGGTGTTGTGCCGATCGCCAAGAGGCTCGTGAGATACGATGAGGCGGCGACGACGGGCAGGGCGACGTGGGAGACGAAGGTCGCGCTGAAGGCGATCGTCAATGCGGCCCATCCAGGCGAGGTGACGGTGAAAGACACGTTTCAGTCGGCATGGTCGCAGAAGCTTGGTGTCGACGAAAGCTCCATTACCATTAAAATCGGCAATACCAAGCTGGTTCCGGGCACCGACTGGAGACCAACGACCAGCTATCCGGGTAATGAAACAAAGAAAAACTACGACCTCAAAATCATCGTTACCGACAACGTGAAAGCCGCTCTCGAGAACGAGGACTACGCCGTTATCACCTACGACACCACATCAGAAGCGCTGTCGGGCTGGTACTCAAACTTCGCAGCGGTCGAAGCACCGGGCCTGAGACTACAGTGGCCGTTCACCGAACCCGTCAAGTACGTTGTCAACCAAGAAACGGCGCCCGCGGTCGAGAAGCCGGAAACGGAGTCGAAGGTGTCTTGGGTTGAGAACTTCGATTGGCATACCGTTGACGGCTCGGATGAGAAGGGCGCCTGGATCGTCGACTGGACGGTGTATGCAAACCGCCAAAAGGGTAATAAGGGCGCAAATGGCGAGTTCGAATACTATGGAGCTGGAAAGCTGGGCGGGAAACCGCTGAATATCGTTGATAGCCTTCCGGATGGTATGAGCTATGTTGCGAATTCCGCAAAGTATACGCTCGTGCAGAACCCCTATGATAAACATACGGGGCTTCATCGCGGAGGCGAGGCCAAGGAGGTCGTTACGGGTCGGACGCTCGCCGCCGACAACGTCAGCCGCAACGGCAATACGGTCACCTTCTCCATCCCCACGACTGAGCTTGAAAGCTATGCCGGCTACGCAAAGCTCACGTACAAGACGGCGGTCAAGCGCGGTGAGCTCGATACCTCCACAAACGAGGTGAAGTTCGCCAACAAGGCCAGCGCCGAGTCGGGAAGCAAGAAGTTCGAATCCGGCAGTGGCACCGTCACCATCAAGAACAACGTTATCAAAAAGACTGGTGAACAGGTCAGTAGTAGCAACCGCATTAAGTACACCATTCTTGTTAACGAGTCTGCCGTTGCCCTTAAAAACGGCACCGACTTCCTTGAGCTCGTCGATACCATGGATGCCAAGTGCACGCTGGTGCCGTCGACGCTTAAGGTCTATGAGTGGGTGTATGGTGCCTGGTCACCGCTGGCTGATAAGGACTATTCGTCGAAGGTGGAGCAGGTCAAGGATGAAACTGGCTCGCGTACGAAGTTGACGCTTAAGGTACCCGACAAGAAATACCTCCAGGTCGAGTATGAGGTTATCCCGACCGGAAACCCTGGCAACAAGGTTCCTCTATCCAATACCGCCATGCTTACGGGTGTGAAGGACGGTTCTGCGACTGATGGTCAAACATGGGAAATTAAAAAAGCTTCTGCCAGCGCAGGTGGCAACGGCTACGGCATCACGATGACCAAGTATGACGCCCAGCAGGTCGGTGCGACGCTCGAGCGTGCGGAGTTTACGCTCTACAGCGTGAATATGGACCAGGTTGCAACGGTGGGTATCGAGAATGCAAGGACTAAGTTTGAAGCCGCCCCCACCGACGCCAACGGCAAAATCTCGTTTGGCGCAGAAGACAAGGCGATGGTAAATTGCGTGCTTTACCAGCTCGTGGAGACGAAAGCGCCTGACGGCTATGCCGCGGCGGCGCCCACGTGGATCATGCTTAAGGGTAATGCCGACGATGAGGAGTATCAAACTGAGCTCAATAAAGCGAAGAGCATCGTCAAAGACTCCGAAATCATCGGCGATGACAAAAAGGACGAGATCTGGATCTACGACAATCGCCTAACGGGCTCTGCGGTTATTAAAGCAAAGAAAGTGCTTGAAGGTGGCACTTTCAAGGCGGGGCAGTTCTCGTTCGTGCTCAAGGACGCCGAGGGCAAGGTGCTCCAGACGGTGACCAATAATGACAAGGGAAATGTCTCCTTTGACGTCAAGTACAACAAGGCGGGAACCTATACCTACACCATCTCCGAGGTCGAGCCCGAGGGCGCCGTCGACCATGTTAAAGATCACATCACCTATGACAGGACCGTGTACAACGTCACGGTTAAGGTAACTAATGGCACGGACCAGCTCGACGCCCTAGTTACCTATAACGATGGCTCTCAGAATCCGCCGACCTTTACCAACAAGTACTCGACTACGCTACCTGAGGCGGGCGGGGCTGGCTTGACTATGACATATCTTGCCGGCGCTTCGCTGTTGTGTTTTGCCGCGACGTGGATGCATGCTCGTCGCCACCGTGGTCTTGATCGAGATGGTCGCCGTGAGTAAACTGCACCGCCGCTTGTTGACCGTCATGATGGTGGCCATGACGACTATCCTCGCTTTTGCAGCGTCGCCCGAGACGGCCCGTGCTGCCGATGCCGGAGCCATCACGATTGGCGGCGACGTCGCGACGCAATACGATGCATACCAGCTCTTTTCGGCAACTGTTACCGATAAAGCCGGCTCCGATCAAAAGGTCGCGACGGACTTGGCGTGGGCGAGCGATGCAGCTCGTCAGGCTGTCCTTCCCGTTCTTTATGATGCGGAGTTTGATAGCTCGGCATCGACGGCGCAAGAGGCTGCCGAGTGGCTGAATGCCGACGGACATATGTCGACCGCTCTGGCGGCAAGGCTCGCCTGTGCGATTTGCAATGCAGGTGCCGCTTCTGTTCCCCTCAACGCGGGCACGACGGCCGAGCTGCCCTGCGGCTACTGGCTCATCGTCGCCGACGACGACGCCATCGACCAGGGCGAGGCCGGCACCGCGCCGATCATGGCCCTGGTGGGCGGCGGCGCCGTCACCGTCAAGCCCAAGGCCGCGACCCCCAAGGTCGCCAAGCATGTGCTGGAGGACAGCACCGCCGCCTGGCAGAAGGCCGCCGACGCCACGGTCGCCGACGACCTGTACTGGCGCCTCTCGGCCACGGTCCCGGCGGGTCTTACCGCCTACGACACCTATACGGTGTGGTTCGTCGACACCATGAGCGCGGGGCTCGACCCCTCCAAGGTGGCCGCGAGCATGCGCGTGTACGTGGCGGCGGGCGCAGACGGCGGCTTCGACGCCGTCTCGGCCGGCAAGGACGGCCGCGTCGGCACCGAGCCCACTAAGGGCTGGACCGACATCACGGCCCAGTGCGCCACCAAGGTAGCGGCCGACGGCAAGACCTTCACCGTGCGCACCGGCGACCTCATCGCCGCGCTCGGCGGGGCCGATGCCTTCACCGCGAGCGCCCGCGTGGTCGCCGTGTACAATGCGCCGCTCAACAGCGCATGCAACCACGGCATCGCGAAGGGCAACCCCAACGAGGTCTACCTGCGCTACCCGCGCTCTCCCTTTGCCGACCAGTCCGGCGACGCCGGCTTCACCCGCACGCCGAGCGATGACGCGTGCGCCTACACCTGGGGACTCAGTCTGATCAAGCGCTCAAGCTCGGACGATAAGCCGCTCGCGGGTGCCAAACTGCGCATCATCGACGACCGCGGTCGCATCCTAACGACTGACGGCTCGTGGTCGACGGATGCCGACGCGTGCATCACCACGGACGCGGATGGCCATGTGGAATTGAGCGGTGTGGACGCGGGTGTCTATACCGTCGAGGAAATCGCGGCACCCAAGGGCTACACCGCCTTTGAGGGCAAGCGTACGGTGACGGTTACGGCTGAGGGTCTGGACGTTAAACAAGTGGCGACCGCGAAGCCCAAGGTGACCGTATCGGTCGAAAGCCCTCTGCGGGTTGATACCGCCGATGCCAGGACGGGTTCGATTGAGCTGTCGGTGCTCAACACCCCAAGAAAAGAAGCAGGTCGAGGCTTTATGCCCTCGACGGGAGATAGAACGTTGGTACTGGTGGCGGTTTTGGCTGCCATCGGAGTGGCGGCTATTGTTGTCGCGCTCGTCATCAAGCGGGGAGGAGGTCGCCGTGAAATATAATTGCCCTTCTTGCTCAATGGCGTACTGCCTCCGTAGCGAGTGACGCACAGGCCTACCGACCTGATGATCATTGGTTTTGAAAAAGTTACAAGAGAACCCTCCAAGAAACGCGGGGCACCCGGTCGACATGACCGAGTGCCCCGCTTCGTTTGTTGGTGCAAAGTAACCTGGCACCTTTGTGGTGGTTGGTGGCTAAGCGGTGGGGAGTCCTGGCATGTTAGCCGGCTGCTGCGGCTTGAGGTGGGCGTTGCGCCAGATGATCTGGATAACGTAGCCGAGCATAAAGACAAAGGCTACGCCGCTGATGAAGTCACCTACGAGGGGAAGCCCCGTGAGGGCGCCTGCGATTACGCCACCAACGGCTGCCATGGCGTAGCGGTTCTGGCTGTGTCCGACCATGCGGGCAATCGCGCACCCCGCAAAGGCACTCGACACCAACGCGATGCCGATAACACCGCACAAGAGGGCTCCGGCAAGCGACAGGCCGGCGATAGAGATAATCAGCAGTAGGACGGCGGGGACGATAGCAATCGTGCTCAGAAGACCGCTCACCCACAGGGGCATGGGGCGCTGGTGGAGCATGCCGGCGGCGCTGGCGGTCGCGCGCGGAAAGACGAGCTCGAGCAGCAGAGCGACAAAGCAGGTCGAGAGTGCCGCGGCGACGATACCGCCGATGACATCGTTAACGGTGGAAGTATCCTCGTTCTCGGTGCGGTCGATCTTGAGCGCGCCTACCTCGGCGCCTGCGGCACGCTCGGGGTCCTCGGAGACGTGCGCGTTCACGGTGCCGGAGATGTGGGCGTTCTTGCCCAGGATGAGCTTGTCGGCCCAAACCTCGACATCGCCCTCGACGGTGCCATCGATGGTCACCGTATCGCCCGCAAGCGCTGCCGACTTGGTGGAGCCGCGTAGGGCAACCGTCTCGCCTATCGCATAGAAACAGTTGGCGGTGCTGTCGGAATTGAGCACAACGTGCTGACCGACGACCGTGACGCTGCCATCAACCGTGGTCTTGGCGATATCGATAGTGCGTGCCGCCAAGCGGATGGCGCCGCCCACCGTGCAGTCGCGGATGGAGAGGCTCTCGCCTGCCGCAATTATGTCGCGGTCGATGGAGGCGTCGTCCAAGTTGAGGGCCTGACCGGCCCAGTACAGGTCGCCCTCGACGCCGGACGGATTAGAGTCGTTGTCGGTTGCAAGTACGTTGCCCGCCGTGTCCGTGCCGGCAAATGACGCCGTGGGAAGAGCGGTGAGCGCGAGCGCGATGAGCGCGAATGCCATAAGCAGGCAGCGACGCATCTTGTGTGACGGCGCCGCCGCGGTTTGATTGAAAGCCATGGTTGATCCTTTTGTTAGGTGTTTGGCATATACCTAACAGGGTACCCAACGCGCGGGCGCTCTAAAAGAGCCTCTCGGTTGCATTTCGAAGGGTCGTGCCGCGCCACCTACTTTTTGCGGTGCAAAAAGCGTGCGATGTCGTCCTCGGTGGGGCTTTTGATATCAAAGCGTAGCGATAGCCAGCGCAGCCCCATGGTCACCACGACGCAAACGACCAGTGCGACGACATTGCTGACCAAGCCGCTCATGACAAGGCAAACATAGCTTGCCGATCCGGCGATAGCCGCGATGGCATAGAAGTTGGTGCGCTGGAAAATACCCGGCACCACACCCATAAAACCATCTCGCAGCATGCCGCCGCCCACCGCGGTGAAAAAGCCCATCATGATGCACACTGCCGGCGCAAAGCCGTAGACCAGCGCCTTGTCTGCTCCAGTGGCGGCGTAGATGCCGACCGAGATGATGTCGAGCAGGGGAATGAGTTTTTCGGGTTTGTCGACGATTGCCGGGAAAATATAGATGATGGCCGCCGTGGCAATGGAAAGCGGGAGTGCCATCGGCTGGTTGAGGATGTAGACGTTGCCCACCTGCAGCGTCATGTCGCGCAAGAGACCGCCGCCCAGACCGCAGACCACCGCGAGCGCGACCGCGCCCACCAGGTCAAGCTTGTGCTCGCGCGCGACCAACACGCCCGAGATTGAAGCCGCGACGACGGCGAACATTTCGAGCCAAAACGGGATGGCGACCATGGCATCCGTGGCGTGTGAGGTAACGGTCATAGTGGCGACGACGGGCAAGATGGGGTCCTTTGGGTTGCTGGTTTAGACAATGCCCGTACATAGTACATGGTTGGCGGGCCTGGCGACCCTATTGCTCGGTAAACGGTTGGCAGCGGATGCTGACATGGCATTGCTGGAATGCCAGGGATCCAAAACATGTACGTCACCCTCCAAAAACAGCATTTTTCGACATCTTTGGAGGCGGACGTACATGTTTGGATTGAGCTCACAGCATGAGTGAGTTGATTTACTCACATCCGGTATATTTCCCCACTTCAACGGACATAAGAGTTGGATACCGGCTCAGAGCGAGAGGCCCTCAATGGATACCCCTGTTCTCATTTCGCATAAAACCGCATGGCTTGTCCATCATGCACCCCAGAATTTGGTTCAGTCTCTTGCGCGGCACGACTACCAGATAGGCGCACAAGGCATCTCCACCCAGCAACGTGTTGCGCGCATACGACAGGCTCTTACCGACTGCGGCATTCCGTCCGATATGCTTAAGACTATCGATATCGCGGTTGTATTCGAATTCGAGCGAATTCGTACCA
Organism: uncultured Collinsella sp.; assembly: GCA_900544845.1. Taxonomy (GTDB): domain Bacteria; phylum Actinomycetota; class Coriobacteriia; order Coriobacteriales; family Coriobacteriaceae; genus Collinsella. Next base: position 11,223 of record UQWV01000046.1, read on the forward strand.
AAGGCGTCGTTTGTCACATTCTTGGACAAAATCTTCCCTACGAGCATATTAACGAGTTGACGCCCGGAATCTTCATCACCGACGAAGCCTTCACCTTTGTGCTCGCTGCCGGGTGGATGGATAGGATCGAATATCTCGAATATGGCTATGAAGTTTGCGGCGATTATCGCATGAGGCTCAATCCCGCCGACCCTTATACCGGGCAACCAGCCACTACCTCCAAGGATGAAATAACCAAACTGCTCGATCGGCACCCCGGCAAACCCGGTGCCACACGTGCACGGCTCGCGCTCAGGCACATCTACGATCACTCGGCCTCGCCTATGGAGACCGCTTCGGCAATCGCCCTCTCGCTCCCAACAAGCGAAGGCGGCGTTGGCATCCGAGGTATCGAACTCAACAAACCGCTCGAGATCCCTCAACGTCTCTGGCATTGCGCCAAAGCTCGAACACTCAAAATCGATGCGCTCGTGACCTATAAGCGCAGGGCGCTCGGTATCGAATATAAGGGCGGTTTTCACGATGAGCTCGAGCGCAAGGGAGCAGATGCGGAGCGAGAGTCCGTTCTCTCCCAAATGGGATATCGAATCGTTACGCTCACTTCGGCTCAGTTCAGTAGTCAGCTCGCCTTTCACCGCGCCATGAACAACATTCGCGAAGCACTCGGCATGCCTCGCTGTACCGACACCGGGTACCAGAGAAAACAAAACGAACTACGCAAGGCACTTATCCGCAACTGGAAAAGCATACGAGACGAGGAGGCACCTTCCGAATAGTGCCGCTCCCGTGAGCTCAATCCAAACGTGTACGTCAGCCTCCAAAGATGTCGAAAAATGTCGGTTTTGGAGGGTGACGTACATGTTTGGGGAAGCGTGGGATCGAGACGTATTTCGATAACAAAAAAGCTCCCATTCTTGGGAGCTTTCTCAACCAAAATGGCGGAGGAGGAGGGATTCGAACCCTCGTGACCTTATACAGGCCAAACGGTTTTCGAGACCGCCGCATTCAACCACTCTGCCACCCCTCCGCGTGGGGTAAAAACAAAGCAGGCTCGAAGGCCTGCTTTGGAATTAACTGGCGGAGAGTCAGGGATTTGAACCCTGGAGACGCTTTTGACGCCTACACGATTTCCAATCGTGCTCCTTCGGCCACTCGGACAACTCTCCGTTAAATGCGAAAGTCAGTATACACGAGGAATCGAAAAGTGCAAACAGAAAACTTGGCATTTTTTAAACCGCTCGCTCCGCGCTCGTATCCGGCATGTGCCGGATACGTACTAAAAAAGCATCCTGACCAGCCAGATCGCGCTCGATGACCTGTTCAAAATGGGTATTCATGAATGACGTGGCAGCGAATTTAAAAATTTCGAGGCAATCGATCGAACCGGTGGTATGCATTTCGTGACCACAACCCTGCAATCGGTGACCTGCGGTTTGACTCGGCTTGTCCTCGCCGCGGCGTATCTTGCTATCGAATTCGTCAAGCTCTTGGTCGGCATTTGGTTGGAATGCGCATGAAACGTCGTGCGAGTATGGACATATGTGGAGGTCATGAGGTTGTAGCTGCATATTCTTGCGGCCTGGGAGGTTGAAAGATATTATTACCAAGTCTTTTCCTGCTTCAGGCGCACCTTCACGACCTGAAGCCACATTTGCCCAGAGGAGGTGACAATATGAAGGCTTATGAACTGCTGTTCTTTGTTGACCCGTCGCTCGACCCCGAGACTCGTCTCGCTGTTATGAAGCGTATCGATACCACGATCGCTGAGGGCGCTGGCAAGGTCGACTCCGTTGACGAGTGGGGCAAGCGCAAGCTCGCCTACGAGATCAACGACCTCACCGATGGTGACTACACCCTCATCAACTTCCACGCAGATCCTACCCAGATCGCCGAGCTTGATCGCGTCCTGCGCATCACCGACGCTGTGGTCCGCCACATGATCGTCCGTCGCGACGACCAGGAGTAAGACTGTCGTTTTGGACTGGGCTTGTGCCCCAAGAGGAAGTAGTGAGTTATGAGCATCAATCGAGTGAACATCACCGGTAACCTCACCCGCGATCCCGAGCTGCGCGCCACCGCCGGCGGAACCCAGGTTCTGTCCTTTGGCGTCGCCGTGAACGATCGTCGCCGCAACGCGCAGACTGGCGAGTGGGAGGACTATCCCAACTTTGTCGACTGCACTATGTTCGGCACCCGCGCCGAGGCCGTGAGCCGTTTCCTGGCAAAGGGAAACAAGGTCGCGATCGAGGGCAAGCTGCGCTACAGCTCTTGGGAGCGCGACGGTCAGCGCAGGAGCAAGCTTGAGGTCATCGTCGATGAGATCGAGTTTATGAGCTCCCGTGGTGGCCAGGGTGGCTACGATCAGGGCGGTTACGCCCCCGCAGCTCCCGCGCCCGCAGCACGTCCTGCCGCACCGGTGGCTACGCCGCCCGCGGTCGACGTCTACGATGAGGACATCCCGTTCTAAGGGTTGTTCACCTATTTTTGAGTGAGAGGCGGCTTCGGCTCGCCGAAGTTGCCAAATGAAAGGTATTTTGACATGGCTAATGATTATTCTGCACGTCAGCCGCGTCGTAAGTACTGCCAGTTCTGCAAGGAGAACACTGAGTTCATCGACTATAAGGACACTCAGCTTCTCCGTAAGTACATGACCGACCGTGGCAAGATCAAGCCCCGTCGCGTCACTGGCGCTTGCACGCAGCATCAGCATGACATCGCCAACGCCATCAAGCGCGCCCGCGAGATGGCTCTCCTGCCGTACACCGTCCCCGTGGTTTCCTCTCGTGGCAACCGCGACCGCGGCTAAGAAGGGAGACGCATCATGAAGGTTATTCTTCTCGATGAGATCAAGGGCAAGGGCGGCGAGGGTGACGTCGTAGAGGTCGCTCAGGGTTACGCTGAGAACTTCCTGTTCCCCAAGAAGCTCGCTGTTGCCGCCACCAAGGGCAACCTCAAGCAGCTCGACGAGCGTCGCAACAACATCGCCAAGCGCGAGGCCGTCCGTCTGGCTACCGCCAACGAGACCAAGGCTGCCTTCGAGGGCAAGCAGGTCACCGTTGACGTCAAGGTTGGCGACGAGGGCATCCTCTTTGGCTCCGTTACTGCCGCTATGATCGCTGACGCCATCAAGGACCAGCTCGGTATGGACATCGACCGCAAGCGCGTCGAGCTCGGTAAGCCCATCAAGGTTGCCGGTGCCCACACCGTTGCTATCTCGCTGTACCGCGAGATCAAGGCCGAGGTTGTCGTTCTCGTCGGCGTTACCGCCGAGGAGCTCGCTGCCGAGGCTGAGGTCGAGGAGGCCG
>UQWV01000047.1 GCA_900544845.1 uncultured Collinsella sp.
TTTTTTTGGGGGGCCCCCCCGGCCCGGCTTTGGTTGGTTGCGTGCTCGCTACATAAAAGCTTATAACTATGTTTGTGTGCCGCCCATATGGGGGGGGCACGTTTTTGTATGGGGACTGGTTGGGACGGCACCGTTCATGGGTGGGGTACACTGGGTGGCGACTTTTAGTTTATCTACTACCTGATGGGGTGTTTTTGTATGGGTAAGAAGTCTCGGGCTCGGGTTGCTGCGGCGGGAACTCGCAAGGATCCTGGTCGTCGGGTTGCCGAGGGTAAAAAGGCCGATCGTTCCGAGAAGGACAAGAAGGTCGGCGCGCATGCTCATCCTGAGTGGGCGCCTCACCTCAATACGGCTAGCGAGGATCTGACTGCTAAGTTGTTTACTCTGGTCGAGGTTATCTTGGGCGTGGTGCCCGTGGTGGTCATTAGCTTGTTCTTTGCTTCGAAAGATGCTACGAGCGGGGATAAGCTCACCGATGTCTTTTCTCAGGACCCCTCGATGGTGGTTACGTTTATCTCTGCGTGCCTGCAGCCGTTTGTGGCGTACATGCTGTACATGATTTATCGCAAGTACTGCGAGGGCGATGCGGGCTTTGCCGCCGGCAACCTGATCGGCCTCTTGTGCTCCGAGATTTTGCTGCTCAATATCCCCGGCGTCATCGGCATGGGTATTTTGTTGTGGCGCGTGTGGCGCAACGTTGCCCCGCACTTTGAGAGCTGGCTGTTTGAGCGCCGCGCAATGGGCGTGCTGGTCGACATCGCGGGCTCGCTCGTGATTCTAGCCTTGGCGTTTTTGTGTGCCACTACCGCTCGAGGTCTCGCGGGCATGTAGTCTGTCCTCACCGACCACGGAGCGCAGGGCAACTGCCGGCCTTACCGCTCCGGGCGTCAGACCCGCGGCGCATCCCTTTCCCTCTCGCTCACGGCTTCGCAGAGTCGCGCGAGGCAAAGGCATACGCCGCGGGTCTGACGGCGCGGGCTTGCCAGCGAGTTTTGCCTCATAGATTGGTTTGTGTGCCGCCCCTTTTTGGAGCGGCACGTTTTGTGTGGGGTCCCTGTCTACACAATTTCCGTCAAGCTTTTGGTTAGGTTTTGGTTAGTTGGCGGGTTGACGGAAGGCCAAAAGATTGCTGGCGAAAAAAGCTCAGAGAAAGTGCTGGTAGGGGAGTTGTTGAGCTTTTCGACAGCTTTTGAGCAAAAGAAACTTTGCAGCTATTGCCGGCGATTGCGTTGCCGTGGCCTTGGCAGTGCGGGATGCTGGGCGTAGGCGTCGAATGCTCCGATTGAGGAGGCCAGCATGGATCTGTTTCTTGAGACCCCGCAGCAACAAGCCGAGCGCATGTTGCGCCAGCAGCAACGGCTTATGGAGATGCAAATGCAAGGGGTAGCCGCCCAGCCCCCTGCGCAAAATGCCACGCCCGCGGTTTCGCCTGCGGGCGGATCGGCGCCAGAGAACTATTCCGTACAACAAGATTCATATGCGCAGGAGCTTGCGTTCGACAAGCGCCGCACACGTCACCGCCGCGTGGGCCAGCGTCTGCGTACTCTGGCGATGATCGTGCTGATCCCGTTGGGGCTCGCGGCAATCTTTTTGGCCTCATATGCCCTCACGTGCATTCTCAACGGCGCCTCGCCCAATGAGGTGCTCCAGCATCTAGCGGCCCTGGGCCAGCGCCTAGGCGATGTCGTAACAACCGTTCGCGCCGGCTGGGAGAGTTAGCGTTTGTCACATTAGGACTTCTAGGGTGTAGGGATTATCGCCACGAGTAGAATTCTTGCAACCTGTGGGTCCTGTCGTGCAACTGAATAGTATTATTGAAGATGAATAATACTAGAAAATGCCATGTTAAGGTACTTAACGCCATCCTTGGAGGACTTGGCGTCGTCGCCTTCGGAGCGAAGCTATCAAGAGATGGTCTGGGCATACAGGCAATACAAAAAGGAGGTGCTCGGTTGAATTTGACCTTTGAGGGATTCTTAAAAGGCTATTGCCGAGAGCTATCCGGACAGCAGTCGCTGAGTTTTAGAAAACTGGTTGAGCAGGCGACGACGGTTGCGCCGCGCGTGGCGGAGCCTCTGTTTTTGCTCGCTTTGGTGCAAGGAAAAGCCGAATACGTTCTGGGTTTATCCGAGGGTTCGTGGATGGAAGAGGGTTACCGAGGCGTTTTGTCCTTGTACGCCCAAACGGGTAGCCTGGCATCTCTATGCGCCGAGGACAAACTCCCTAATCGTTATGCCAACGTTTGGCGTGCGTATAGAGCGGTGAAGGAAAAGCCAGTGACGGACAGAAGAATCAACGCCCTGATGCGAAAAAGAACATTGGGAGCGCTAGTGGAATCGGGCGTAACGCGCTACGGTCTTTGCCGCGATTTGAATCTGAATAAGGGAAACGTGTACGCATACTTAGCCGGCGATGACTCAAAGGTGAGCAGGGAGACGGCGCGCCGCATTATGGAATATGCGGAGGAGAGGGGCACCCAAGAAGGGGCCGGGCGCCTGGTGCGTGTGGCGGGGTAAGATTAATCGCGGTTTTGATTGATAATCGATTGGGTTTGTTGGGCGGAGTCTATGTCTGCTATTGATATTGCGCTTGTTGTGATTGCCTTGGTAGCGGTGGGAGTTGCTGTGGTTTGCGCCCTGCAGCTTAAAGGCCTTCGTGCCGAGTTGCGAGAGCGTGGCGGCAACGACGCGGAGACGCTCGCGGCGCTCGAGCAGGCCAACAGCGCGCTCGATGCCCTCAACGTCGCGCTGGCAGAAACCCGCCGCACGGCAAATGCCATCGCGCAGCAGCAGACAACCGATGCGGCCGTGGAGCAGCAGCGCTACCTGACCATTGCGCGCGAGTTCTCGCAGGCCGGCGACCGTATGGATGACCTGCGCCGTGAGACGGCTCAACAGCTTGGCGCCAACCGCGAGGGCATCGAGCACCGCCTGGACAAGGTGCGCGAGACGGTCGATGCCCAGCTGGGCGCCATCCGCAAGGATAACAACGTTCAGCTCGACCAGATGCGCGCGACGGTGGACGAGAAGCTTTCCCGTACGCTCAACGACCGTCTGTCTGCGTCGTTTAAGCAGGTGAGCGACCAGCTCGAGGCCGTGTACAAGGGCCTGGGCGATATGCAATCTATCGCCACCGGCGTGGGCGACCTTAAGCGCGTGCTGGGCAATGTGAAGGCGCGTGGCATTTTGGGCGAGGTGCAGCTGTGCGCGATTCTGGCGGACATCCTCACGTCCGACCAGTATCTGGAAAACGTGGCCACCAAGCCCGGCGCCTCGGAGCGCGTTGAGTTTGCCGTCAAGCTGCCGGTAGACGAGGGCGATCCCGTGCTGCTGCCGATTGACTCCAAATTCCCGGGCGACGCGTACGAGCATCTGCTCGACGCCCAGGAGTCGGGTGATGCCGAGGCTGTGGCCGCCGCGCGCAAGACGCTCGATGCCATGGTGAAGCGCGAGGCCAAGGACATCTGCGAAAAGTACCTGAGCGTGCCCGCGACGACCAACTTTGGCATTCTGTTCGTGCCGTTTGAGGGCCTGTATGCCGAGGTCGTCAGTCGCCCCGGGCTTATCGAGACCCTGGGCCGCGACTATCACGTCAACGTTGCCGGCCCCAGCACCATGGCCGCCATCCTCAACAGCCTGCAGATGAGCTATCAGACGTTTAGGCTGCAAAAACGCACCGACGACGTGCTACGCGTGCTTTCCGCCGTCAAGGCTGAGCTGCCGCGCTATCAGGCGGCGCTGCGCCGCGCCCAGCAGCAGATCGAGACCGCGGGCAAGACGGTCGAGGGCATTATCACCACGCGCACCAACGTTATGGAGCGCAAGCTCAAGGATATCGACGCCCTGGAAGACGCGCGGGAGGCTGACGAGATTTTGGGCTTGGAGTCCGCAGGCTTACTTGCGGGCCAGGAAGACGAGGGCTAGCCGTGCCTGACGGCGGGGCGTCGGCGCAAGCGCGGGGCGCGGGCGCTTTTCGCATCGTGCTTGCCTGAAGTGCACTTTAGTGTGCAACAATGGCGTTTCGCCCCATCAGACGCGAAAGGAAGTCCATGTCTCAGAGAAGCACCAGTCCGCTCAAGCGCTCAACCGTGCGCCGCACGCTGCAGCGTTTTTGGGACGTCACGCGCACACAGCCGTTGATCGTCTTTCTCTCGGTGCTCTCGTCGGCGGGCTATATCTTTTTGCTTACGTTTGCCAACACTTACGTGATGGCCCTTATCGTCGACCGCGTCCAGGCCGGCCCCGTGGCGGGCGACCAGGTGTTTGAGGTCTTTGGTCCCTACATTCTGGCGCTCGTGCTCGTTAACCTAGTGGGCCAAATCCTCTCCAAGCTACAGGACTACACCGTCTACAAGCTCGAGATTGCGGGCAACTATCACTTGGCGCGCCTGTGCTTTGACACGCTCTCCAATCAATCCATGACATTCCACACCAGCCGCTTTGGCGGATCGCTTGTGAGCCAGACAAGCCGTTTTATGAGCGGCTACACGGGTCTGGTGGACGTGACGGTGTATTCGCTCATCCCCACTATCACCTCGGTTGTCTGCACGGTGGCAGCGCTCGCCCCGGTGGTGCCGACGTTTACCGTGATCCTGGTGGGCATCATGGTCGTCTACATCGCGTTTGTCTGGCTTATGTACAAGCGCATCATGCCGCTTTCGGCCGCGACGTCCGCCGCGCAGAACAAACTGTCGGGCGTGCTGTCCGATGCGGTCACGAACATCTTGGCCGTCAAGACCTGTGGGCGCGAGGACTTTGAGCGCGACCTGTTCGATGCTGCCGACCGCGCCGCGCGCGATGCCGAGACGGTATCGATGCACGCCATGATGCAACGCAACTTTACGACCTCGGGCCTTATCGTCATCACCATGGCCGTGGTGAGCGTGTTCGTCGCGGGCGGCAACGCGTGGTTTGGCATCTCCGCCGGCGCGCTCGTCATGATCTTTACCTATACGTACAACCTCACCATGCGTCTGAACTATGTGAGCTCCATGATGCAGCGCATCAATCGCGCGCTGGGCGATGCGGCCGAGATGACGCGCGTGCTGGACGAGCCGCGTCTGGTGGCAGACGACGCGAATGCCTCCGAGCTCCAGGTGCGCGAGGGCGCGATTGATTTTGAGCACTTGAGCTTTGCATACCGTGACGCCGCGGCGGGCGAGAGCGTGTTCGACGACCTGACGCTCCATGTGGCGGCGGGCCAGCGCGTGGGCCTGGTGGGCAAATCAGGCTCGGGCAAGACGACGCTCACCAAGCTGTTGCTGCGCCTGGACGACGTGCAGGGCGGCCGCGTGCTCGTGGACGGCCAGGACGTCTCGCGCTGCACGCAGCAGAGCCTGCGTCGCCAGGTTGCCTACGTGCCGCAGGAGGCGCTGCTGTTCCACCGTTCCATTCGCGAGAATATTGCCTACGGACGTCCCGACGCTACCGACGAGCAGATTCGCGAGGCTGCGCGTCTGGCCAACGCGACTGAGTTTATCGACCGCTTGCCCCATGGCATTGACACCATGGTGGGCGAGCGCGGCGTTAAGCTTTCGGGCGGCCAACGCCAGCGCGTGGCCATCGCCCGCGCTATCCTGACCGACGCGCCGATTCTGGTGCTCGACGAGGCGACCTCTGCCCTGGACAGTGAGTCCGAGGCGCTGGTGCAGGAGGCGCTCGAGAACCTGATGCGCGGCCGCACCTCCATTGTGGTGGCGCACCGCCTGTCCACTGTGGCGGCGCTCGATCGCATCGTGGTGCTGGCGGACGGCGAGATTGTCGAGGACGGCACGCATGCGCAGCTTGTCGAGGCGGGCGGCGAATATGCAAGCCTGTGGAGCCGCCAGACCGGCGCATTTTTGGAGGCTTAAAGCCCCCGTACGTGGGACAATCGTTTCCGTGAAGTTATGTTTCTGCCGAGTCGAGGAGTCGTTATGCCACGCGAGACCAATGCCGCCAAACGCGAGCGCGCCATCGAGGTGTGCGAGCGCCTTAACCGTCGCTATGGCCCGGTCGAGTGCTTCTTGGACCACGAGAATCCCTTTAGGCTGCTCATCGCGGTACTGCTCTCGGCTCAGACGACCGACGCGCAGGTCAACAAGGTGACGCCCCAACTGTTTGCCCAGTGGCCCACGCCCGAGGCCATGGCCGGGGCAAGTGTGACCGACGTGGCGGACACCATTAAGTCACTCGGCTTTTATAAGAGTAAGGCCAAGCATGCCGTGGAGGCCGCGCAGATGATCGTCGCCGATTACGGCGGCGAGGTGCCGGCAGACATGAAGGAACTCGTCAAGCTGCCGGGCGTGGGGCGCAAAACAGCGAACATCGTGCTCAACGTGGGGTACGGCATCGTGGAAGGTATCGCGGTGGATACGCACGTCAACCGCATCGCGCACCGCCTGATGCTGAGTCCCAAGACGCACGCCAAAGAGCCGCTCAAGACCGAGCAGGATCTGCTCAAGATCTTGCCGCACGAGTATTGGGAGTCGGTCAATCACCAGTGGATCACCTTTGGCCGCGAGATCTGCGACGCCCGCAAGCCTAAATGCGACGAATGCCCGCTGGCAGACCTTTGTCCCAGCGTACGGGTGGGCTAGGTTGCAAGGGCAGGGTGCTGCCGCTCTTGTGTATCTCCGGATGGCACAAATCGGGACGCGGTCGGTGACCACGGCGCTCGCTACGACTTCCGAAGCAAGAACTCTTCTGCCGGCACAACCGATGCGCCCTCGGTATCGTAGCGCTCGGAGCCGTGATATACGACGGCTCGGTCCTTTGCGGGAATGCCAAGTTCGGAACCAACAGACCGTAGGTGTCGAGCGAATGTGTCTCGATAGGTGGCGCCCGATTTGATTTCGAACGCCTGCGGGCGAGCCTGCTCTGTTAGATCGATAAGGTCGATCTCTCTTTTACTGTCGTCGCGATAAAAGACAAGCGTGGGCTCGATGCCTCTGTTGAGATATGCCTTCTGGCGTTCCGATACAACGAGGTTTTCGAATATTTCCCCGCTTAGGGGGTGGTTCATGAGGCTGCGCTCGTCGTGAATGCCAAGCAGATGACAAAGTAGTCCCGTGTCGTAGAAGTACAGTTTTGGCGCTTTGGTAAGCCGCTTGCGCATGTTCCCAGCATATGGCTGAAGCAAGAACACCAAATAGCTTGATTGCAGGATCGAAAGCCACGAGCTGATCGTCGCCGTGGCGACTCCCACATCGGCGGCGAGTCTTGATAGGTTGAGCAGCCCTCCCACGCAAGCCGCGCACAGCCCGATCATTTTTCTAAAGGAGCTCAGGTTGCGCACATCGAGAAGGCCGCCCGCGTCGCGTTCCACATAGGTCATAAGGTAATTTTGGTAGAACATATCGGTGGGGATGCCCGCATCATATATGCGCGGGTATCCTCCGCGAATCAGGTAGGTGTCAAGCGAGATTTGCGTATCGCTGAGCTCCTGGTAGGAGAGAGGTAGGAGCTTGAGCATGCCGACGCGCCCGGCAAGCGATTGCTGGATGTTGTGCATAAGCAAAAAGTTTTGCGAGCCGGACAATACATACTGGCCGGTCCTTCCGCGCTCGTCGGAAGCGACCTGAATCATACTGAACAGTTCCGGTGCATATTGGGCCTCGTCGATGATCAGATGATCGGGGCGCCTGCTGATAAAGCCGACGGGGTCATCGAGTGCGGCGCGACGGACTTCCGGGTTCTCGAGGTTGAGATATTCATATTCAGGAAAGACGGCCTTGATGAGAGTTGACTTGCCGCTTTGGCGTGGCCCCGTAAGTGAGACGACGGGAAACCATTCTGACATGCCGCGTAGCTTTTGGGCCATGGTTCGCTCAATCATTTTTAACGCCCTTCGTGTCTTGCATCGCATGCTCGCAGGCATGCTTTTGGTTCGAAAGTCTCGTGCCGAGTTTGTCGGTATCCGCCGGGTTTCGTGGCAGGTCTTTGGGATTTGCCACATTGTCAAGGTAAAACAACCATAATTACTAACTAGAAGTTACCACAACTATAAAGTAGTAATTGCCATAATTGCAAAGTAACGCAGGTGGAAGCTGATAATTGACGCTGTCCGATCAGGCTGTTTTGTGCCGAGGGCGTTCAGGCATGCGCGTTTTGGGTGAGCGGACCGGGTGCTGATGGCCGCCGTGTAGTTTGCGCGACGCCCGTAAGCCCAAGTGTGACGAGTGCCCACTGGCGGATTTGTGCCCCAGCGTGCGCGTGGCGGGGTAGGGCCTGACACGTTTTGCCGGCACCCGAAGACGGCGACTAATGTTGCGCAACACATTTGGGTCGCGAGGGCTCAATATGATGGCGACAGATGCTGTTTGTTGTGAGGGGATGCCCGAATATGTTTTGCACCAAGTGTGGCTCCGAGATGCCCGACGGAACCGATTTTTGCACGAACTGCGGGGCACGCATGGGCGCCGCTTCTCCGGCGGCCGCGCCTGCTGAGCCCGCACCGATGCCGGCGGCAGGGATGCTTCCCGTGCAGGGTGCCGTACAAAAGAAATCGCATAAGCGAGCGGTGATTGTCGGCATGTGCGTGGTGGGCGTGCTCGTTGCCGGCGGTGCCGCGCTGGCGCTGACCGGCGTGCTGGGTCCGCTTGGGCAGGGCAACTCATCGCAGATTACGGTACTGGGGTCCGACGAGGGTTCAGCCGAGCACAAGGACAAGGGAAGCGCCAAGGAGAAGCCTGCCGATGAGCAAGAAGAGCCGGAAGAGACCGAGCAGACGGGCAGCAGCGTAAAGGTCGACCTTAACGACCGGGCAACCTATGCCGCCGCAAACCTGTTCCTGTCGAACTTTACGGAGGAGCACTTCGATCGAGACTGGTATCAGACGGGCGGCTTCGATTCGACTGACGGACTTTCTGATGACGAGAAATACAAGTTGGTTAAGTTTATCTGGTGCCATTTTATTGACAACGCGCCGTATCGAATCGAGAAAGGCGACTATGACAACGGTAATAGCCAGCGTGTGGCGACTGATGTGATCAATAGGGAACTCAACCGCTTGACGGGTCTGACGCTTTCCGATGCCGATATGACTTATGACAGAACGCCGGAGGGGCAGGCGATTCCTGATTCGGCCGAAGCGCATGACGGGTACTTGTACCTGAAGCAGGAATACGGTCAGGGAAATTACAACCCATCGTGTGCCATCGTTGCGGGCGCGACTGACCTTGGCGACAACATTTACGAGCTCACCTATGAGGTCTACAGTGCTGACGGTGCGTTACTTCCTTCTGACATCCCCGAGAGCACTTACGGCCTGCCAAAGGACCAGTTCATCGCCGCAATTCAAGCGGACGCATCCATGGGCCGTACTGAGACTTGCACGGTCCGCGTCGCGCAGGGTGACGGCGCTCCGACCTTCACACTGCTTAAAATGGGCGTCTACGATTAGACTCGGCGTATAGCTCACTCTGATAGCGCCAGACGGCTTGCCCATCTGACGTTTTTTGCGGGGCTGTGCATGCGCTTGGGCAGGAGTATATGTCGCCGCCTGCCGCCCCATGCAAAAATGTGTTGCTAATTTAGAAGCCTATTCAAGCGCGCCGAAGTCGTGGCGTGCTGGCGTAGCATGAGCAAAAAATCAAGCAATGGAGGGTAACGTGGCAACATCGAAGACGCGAGAGCTCGAGGATGACTTTGAGCGCATCGTGCGCACGCGCGAAGGCGACCTACCTGGTCGGCGTAAAGGCGACGAATACTTGTCTCAAACCCATGCGCTCTACCATGGCGACCCTGCGCCCTGGGCTCTGACGCCAAAGATATTCGACAAGGATATGACGGCGCTTCTTAAGGAGGCCGCCGAGCGTATGTATGGCATCATGGATAAGGTGACGCGGGCGTTTTGTTCCGATGCCTCCGTGCGTGCATGGTTCCGCATGGATTCGGCTTTTGCGGAGTTGTGCGCTATGGACGCCGGCTATGACTGTCAGATTCCCCTCGCGCGTGTCGATATCTTTCTTGACGAGGACTCCGGTTCGTATTCGTTTTGCGAGCTCAATACCGACGGCAGTGCTGGAATGGTAGTAACCGATGAGGTCTGCCAGGCAGTGCGAATGACGCCTTCCTTTGAGGAGTTTGCATCCGACCACCCCGGCTTTCGGCAGTACGATTTGTGCGGTAGCTGGATAGATGCATTGTTTGAGACCTATGCAGAGTGGAAGCGGGTCCATCCTCTCCGCATCGAGGATAGTGCACGATCGGATGATGGATTTTGCGCTGGCAAGAGGTCCTATGCACCGCAATCAAAGATATATCCCGCTTCGGTGGCAATCGTCGACTATTCGGAAAGCATCGACTTGGAAGATGCGGCTCATTTTGTCGACCTTATGAGGCGGCGGGGCGTAGTCGCACGCTTTGTGGATGTACGCGACCTGTGGATTGGCGAAGACGAGAGCGGTGCTAGGCGCCTGTGCGATGCCGCTGGTCCTATTGATTGCGTTTGGCGGCGCGCGGTGACCGGCGAGTTGTGGGATAAGCCGTGCGATGGACGCTCGGCCTTAATCGAGGCTGCCCAAGAAGGGCTTGCATGCATCGTCGGTGGTTTTAGAACGTGGCCGTGTGCGACTAAGACCGTATTTGCGTTTTTGTGGTCTCGGGCCGGTCAGTCCTTGTTGAGCCCGGAGGAGCAATCGTTTGTACGGGAGCATGTGCCCTATACCGAGATCCTGAATGAAAGCACCCAGTTGTCGAGATTTGCCGAAAAGGATCGATGGATTGTCAAGCCGTGCGGCGGCTACAACGCGGTCGGCGTTGTAGCCGGGTTGGATGTCACGGAACAGGAATGGTCCCACGTGCTTGCTCGCGCTGCTGCCGCTGGGGCGATTGTGCAGGAGTATGCTCAGCAGTATCAGACTCCCTGCTTGCGCGGAACGCTTGTCGATGGGCCGCATCGAGGAGAGGCGCCCAAAGGACTTGTGGATGATCTTGGTTTTGCGCCCGCTTCTAATATGGAAGGCCTGTACCTGTATCGCGGCCGTTTTGCGGGCGTGTACACACGCGTCGGTTTTGCCAACACCATAGGTGAGTGGACGAGCCGCTTGAACGTCGCAAGCTTTTTTGAGGAATAGCCGTTTCTTGGGGTGCCTTCCGTGGTTGCGGCGTTCGACGTGACGGGGAGATTTTGGCGAAGCCGGCGAGTCCAGTTCTATCTGGCGTTTTTGTTGCGGGGCTGGGCGTACGCTTGAGCTGGAGTCCTCTTCATGCGCTACCATGACAGGCAACGAATTTGACGAACGACCCGCCGAGCTTGCCTCGGCGGGCTTTTGGCGTTGCAATGCCGGAGGAACAGCATGCTCATTCACCGTATAGCCGCGCAGCTCTACACTGCCGAGGCACTGCAGACCGTCGAGGCCGGGCTCGATTCTGGCGAGGACGTGACGCTTGCCGTGTCCCAGTCGGGCCGAACACTTATGGCCGCTGCCCAGTTTGCGCGTCGTCCGCGCCCCACGGTCTACATCGTGAGTGGTGAGGATGCGGCCGATCGCGCCGCACGCAGTCTGGCCGCCTATGTGGGCCTCGCGCACGTGTGCCGCTTTCCCGAGCGCAAGGACTACCCTTGGCGCGAGCAGGCGCCCGACGACGCCGTGGTAGCCCAGCGCTGCGAGGCGCTCGGGCGCATCGTGCGCGGCGACAACTGCATCATGGTCGCCTCGGCTCGCGCGCTGCTGCGCTGCGTGCCGCCGGTCGAGAGCCACTACTGGGAGTCCACTACTTTTGCGGTGGGCGAGGAGATTCCCTTTGACGAGGTGCCGCAGCGTCTGGTGGGCATGGGCTACACCAATGCCGGCGCCGCCGACGCGCCCGGCCTGTTCCGTGTGCACGGCGACACCGTCGAGGTGTTTCCCGCGCAGGAAAAGGCACCCGTGCGTATTGAGTTTTTCGGCGACGAGATTGACCGCATCCGCCGCATGGTGAGCTCAACGGGGCAGACCATCGGCAACGAGGACAGCATCGAGATCTTCCCCTGTCGCGAGCTCGCACTCACCGACGACGCCGTCCACAACATGCATGTGGCGCTCTACCGCGCCAGCCAGGACGACAGCAAGCTGGCGGCGCTGCTCGAGATGGTGGATGCGCGCATCGTCACGCCTGAGCTCGACCGCTTTTTGCCGGTGATGTACGGCCAGACCGTGAGCCCGCTGTCGCATGTGAGCGGAAAGGCACTCGTGGTGCTATCCGAGCCGCGCTCGCTGTTCGACGATTGCCTGCGCGCCTACGAGGATATCGAGGCGCGTGCCGGCGAGGCGGGGATTGACCGACTGGATGGCCTGTATGTACGCGCCCAGCAGCTCGATTTTGGTGCTCAGCAGCGCCTGAACTATGTGAGCCTGATCCGTGCCGGCGGTGCGGTGACGGCAGAGCTCAAGATTGAGCAGCCGGCCATTGCGGGCTCGGACAACCGTTTTATGACGCGCATCCAGGAGGTCGTGGGCAAGCGCTATGCCTGCGTGTTTGCCATCCCCGACCGCGGCGCGCGCGAGTCGATGGAGCTCACCTTTGGCGACGAGGGCATCACCTTTGAGGAATCACTGACCGCGGCGCCCGAAAATGCCGGCGCTATCGGCGACCGCGTGCGCGTGGCAGCGGCGGATTCCGCCGACCGTGCCGCACGCCAGGAGGCCCATGCTTCCATTCGCGAGCGTAAGGCCGATGCGCTCAACGCCCGCTCGCTCGAGGCGGGCGCCGCGCAGGCTGCCGCCGGCGCCGCCGTGCCCACCATCTCGCGCGGACGCGTGACCTTTGTCGATGCCGCCCTGCCGCAGGGCGTAGTGGTGCCCGACGCCAATTTGGCTGTGTTCTCGATCGCCGACCTCAACGCCCGCATGGATGCCAACCGCGCGCGCAGCCGCCGCAAGGTTGACATTACGCAGATTACCTTCCCGTTTAAGCCGGGCGACTACGTGGTGCACGCTACCCACGGCATCGCGCTCTTTAGCGAGATCGCGCGTCAGGAAGTGGGCGGCAAGGAACGCGACTACTTTTTGCTGGAATATGCCGATGGCGACAAGCTCTACGTGCCGCTCGAGCAGGTCGACCGTATCACGCGATACGTTGGTCCCGACGGCGATAAGCCGCGCTTGACCAGGCTCAACACCGCCGACTGGACGCGGGCCACCAACAAGGCGCGCAAGAATGCCAAAAAGCTGGCGTTTGACCTGGTCGACCTGTATACGCGCCGCTCGTCGATTACCGGTATCGCCTGTCCGCCCGATACGCCCGAGCAGATCGAGATGGAGCAGAGCTTCCCCTACGACGAGACGCGCGACCAGCTGGAGGCTATCGCCGACATCAAGGCCGACATGGAGGCGCCCAAGCCCATGGACCGCCTGCTGTGCGGCGACGTGGGTTTCGGCAAGACCGAGGTCGCCCTGCGCGCAGCCTTTAAGTGCGTGGACTCCGGCCGCCAGGTCATGGTGCTCTGCCCCACGACCATTCTGGCCCAACAGCACTACGAGACCTTCTTTGAGCGTTTTGCCCCGTTTGGCCTGGAGGTCGAGGTGCTCAGCCGCTTTCGCACCCCGGCGCAGCAAAAGCGCGCGCTCAAGGCGTTTGCCGAAGGCACGATTGATGTGCTCATCGGCACGCACCGCTTGCTTTCTGCCGATGTGAACCCCAAGAACCTGGGCATGGTGATCATCGACGAAGAGCAGCGCTTTGGTGTGCAGCACAAGGAGCAGCTCAAAAACCTGCGCGAGCAAATCGACGTACTCACGCTCTCGGCAACGCCTATTCCGCGAACCATGCAGATGGCCACGAGCGGTGTGCGCGACATGAGCCTGATCACCACACCGCCGACCGGGCGCCGTCCCGTGATCGTGCACGTGGGGGAGTACGACCCCGACGTGGTGAGCGCGGCGATTCGCCTGGAGGTGGGCCGCGGCGGCCAGGTGTACTACGTGTCCAACCGTGTCAAGACCATCGACGACGCCGTGGCGCGCGTGCACGAGGCCGCGCCCGAGGCGCGCGTGGGTGTGGCGCACGGCAAGATGAGCCCGCGCGAGGTCGAGGACGTGATGATCGAGTTCGCGACCAAAAAGATCGACGTGCTCATCGCCACGACCATCGTGGAGAGCGGCATCGACAACGCAACGGCCAACACGCTCATCATTGAGGACTCGCAGCGTCTGGGTCTGGCACAGCTCTACCAGCTTAAGGGCCGCGTGGGTCGCTCTGCCACGCAGGCATACGCGTACTTTATGTTCCCGGGTGAGCTGCCGCTCACCGAGGAGGCCACGGCGCGCCTGACCGCGCTTTCCGAGTTCCAGGATCTGGGCAGCGGCATGCGCATCGCCATGCGCGACCTGGAGATCCGCGGTGCCGGTTCGCTCATGGGCGCCGAGCAGCACGGCAACCTGTCGAGTGTGGGCTTTGACCTGTTTACGCAGATGCTGGGACAGGCCGTGGCCGAGGCGCGCGGCGACGACGATGCCGGCGTGGAGGCGGCGAGCGTGGGCATCAACCTGCCGGCCGACTACTTCTTGTCCGAGGAGTACATGCCGGCGGTGGACCAGCGCGTGCTCGTGTACCG
>UQWV01000048.1 GCA_900544845.1 uncultured Collinsella sp.
TCGCTGACCCGCGAGCTTCCTGGCCTGGGTTCCGCACCAGCCGTGGACGAGACCATCGCCATGGGCGATATTCCCCTGCCGTCCGTTCCCTCGGCACGCGAGGCCGAGGTTCGCCATCGCAAGATGTCGCCCAAGCGCCGCAATCTGATGGTCGCCGGTGTCGTGGCCGTCGCGCTCGTCGTCGGCGGTGCAGGCTATGCTGCCTGGAACGGATATCAGCAAGAGCAGGCTGCCGCTGTCGCCGCCAATGCCCACACGATGATGTCAGTGCAGATTGGCGTGCATGCCGCGGGCCTCGACTGCTCCACCGGCTCCAAGATTCCCGTACAGGTAAGCGGTCAGGACGCTGATGGCTCCTCCGTGAGCGAAACGCTCTATGTTGACGAGCACGGCCGCGGCATCAAACTGCTGCCCGGCGATTACACGCTCTCCATCGCCGCCTCCCCCATCGCGGCCGACGGCACCATCTATACCGTCCCGACCACCAAGACGCAGGTCACCGTTAAGAGCGATGGACAGGATTTAAGTGCCCAGGCTACCTTTAAGCTCAAGGTGCCTTCAGCCGACACGGTAACCGACGACCAGATCGATGCCGCCGCCAAGTATGCCGAGGAGGGAGGCGCGAGCTCCGCCGCCACCGCCAAGGTGCTCCAGCAGGCGGCAACCGCGCGGCGCGACGCCGCCGTCAATGCCGTGAGCGCGCAAAAGGCACAGGCGGCCCATGATGCCGACGCCCGTCACAAGGCAACCGACCTCTACCAGCTCGATATCCCCGTCGAGTGGTACGGCAAGGTCGAGACTTGGCAAAATGGCAGCACGCTATGCATCTATCTTGCCGGCGACAGCGATACACCGATCGTGACGCTCGTCGCGGTGCGCGAAGGCGAGAGCTTTACGCCCGATGAGGGCGATACGGTTTTGGGTGCGGCCAATCTAGGCAACGGTTATACCGTCTACGCCAGCGGCCCCGTCTATCCGTACGTGGTGCCCCAGACCATCAACGGACGGACGCAGAATCCCGTGTCAACCTACCCCATGGACACTGCCATTGAGCTTGTCGAGCTTACGACCGGCAACCGCTACACCTATAGCCAGATCAAGAACGTACTGGTCGGCAAAGACGGCAAAGCCGACGCCGCGACCAAACTCGAGACCGACTACCTCGCCCAGATTCTCCTGCCGAGCATCAAGGCCCAGGACTAGCGGACCATGACACCTGAGTCCTGGCCTCGCAAATCCATAGACGATTAGGAAAGGAGCCACTTCCATGCGGGCACAGCATGTACCACGCCGTGTTTGCATGGAATATCGGCCTGCTCATCCATGGTAACGATTACCGACTCGCCAAGGTCAAACTGGGCCATCGCGGCATCGAGCGCGGCAATTTCGCGCTCGCGCGTTTTCTCGCTTGTCATATCCACACTTACCTGAATCAGGCCGTAAGCCTGCATGAGCAGTGCATCCCCAGCCACAAAGTCCACCTCATGGCTTTTATTCTTATCTTTAATCAGCAGGCGGCAAACCGAACCGGGCCGCACGGCGGGGGTCCTTCTTCTGAGCGCATTGAACACCGCGGTCTCGAGCCTCTGACCATGATCCAATGCCGATGCGGGGGAGAACGCTCCGAACATCGCAGGATCGACGGCGTAGACTTTAGACGCAGACCGCGTATTATTTGCAAGCGAACGTGTGAACTCCGGCACCGAAAACAGCAGGTAGGCGTCCTCGTAATACTCAAGTAAGTCGCTGAGCGTATTTCGACTGACGGATATCTGTCTGCTCTTGAACTCGTTGTACACTTTGTTCACTGACAGCTCTCGTCCCGAAGATGCCATGCACCGCGCCAGAAACAGCGAGGCCAAACGGGGATTCTTGACGTCGTAACGTTCAACGACGTCCATGGCGACCGTTCGCGACGCATATTCCTGTAGCAGCTGAATCGCGTCTGCGGGCGTCTGCTCAAGTGTCGCGATGAATCCCCCTCGCTCGAGATATCCGACCAGATGGTGTCGGAGCAACGCTGCATCGCTCGAGGAGAAGGGTGCGTTCGACTCAGGAACGCTCCCCGTCTTATATCGGACGTATTCCGAAAAACTCAACGGAAAAAGCTCTCGCACAAGAGAACGGCCCCTGAACTCGCTCTTAAGTTCTGAGGACAGCATCTTAGAAGAAGATCCCGTCACGTAAACGGTCGCCTTCTCCGTATCGACCACGCGTCGCAGAAACGCACCCCATTCGGGTATTTCCTGGATCTCGTCAAAGAAAAGGTAGGCGCCCTCGCCTCGAGCAGCAGGATATAGTGCATAGAATGTATCGAGCACGTCCGCTAGTAGCGATGGCTCATACGGACGCAAGCGCTCATCCTCAAAATTGAAATATAGCATCCGGTCAAGCTCGACGCCTTGGCCCTGAAGCCGCCGTATCTCCTGATACAGGCGATACGTCTTTCCACAACGACGGGCGCCCACAATCACATATACGATGTTGTCGCGCTTTGGCTCCTGCGGGTTGCCCAGATCAAGGTCGCGCTCAAAGACCTGCGGAATCCCCTGTTGCTCAAAGTCCTTTATTTTTTGAGCCACCAAGTCGTTGAATGCCATAATTCTCCAATCTTGCTCTCCTGCTAATCAAGATTATAACGATTCTTGATTAGCAGGAGAGCAAGATTATGCGTATCTTGATTAATGGATAAGCAAGTTTTCTATTAGTGGCCCCTCCCGGAGGATATCGAGCGGCCGAGGGGGGCAGGCATGAACGCTTCTAGCCGAAAACAAAGTAGCTAAAAAAGCCCCGTCCCAAATGAGCTACTTAACGCCAGGGGTCAGCTTCGAACATCGGCTCGCGCTCGGGGCGGCGATCGCTATAAGGATCGTAGCCGTCATCGTCCTCGTTCTCGGCGCGGATATAGGGGTCGCGCGGCTTGGGCGCCGGCTTGGGCGCAGGCTTGGGCGCAGGCTTGGGTGCGGCATCGGTCGCCGGCGTGTTCGTCTTGTTCTTGTCTGTCATCTGCATATCTCCTTGCCATGTACTCACGTTCAACACCATCGATTGTCGCACGAAAAAGGGCGGCGGACCCGATTGGATCCGCCGTCCTTGGCGTTTTGCGATGAGAGGCGGTTTTAAAGCCGGCCCAAAATCTACTCGGCGTCGGGAACCTCGTAGGTGGCCGCCGGCGTGTTGTCGCACACGACGGTAAAGCCGCCGTCCTTGTCGGCATCGACCGTCACCTGATCGCCCTCGCGCACCGTACCGTCGATGATGGCGGCGGCGATGGCGTCCACGACCTCGCGCTGGACCAGGCGCTTGAGCGGACGGGCACCGAACACGGGGTCCAGGCCACCCACGGCGAGCATCTGCTTGGCCGCCGGGGTGATGGCAAGCGTCATGCGCTCCTTGGCCAGACGCGCGCGGACATCGGCGAGCTGGATATCGACGATCTTCTCGATCTGCGCCATGCCGAGCGGATGGAACACCACGATATCGTCGATACGGTTGAGGAACTCGGGGCGGAAGGTCTGAGCCATGGCGGCGTCGACCTGATGGCGCATCTCCTCCTCGTCCTTGCCCGAAAGGTCGGCGATAGCCTTGGAGCCCACGTTGGACGTCATGATGATGATCGTGTTCTTGAAGGACACCTGGCGACCCTGGCCATCGGTCAGACGGCCGTCATCAAGCACCTGCAGTAGCACGTTAAAGACATCCGGATGAGCCTTCTCCATCTCGTCGAGCAAGATCACGGAGTACGGACGACGGCGCACGGCCTCGGTGAGCTGGCCGCCCTCGTCGTAGCCCACGTATCCCGGGGGCGCACCGATCAGACGCTGGACGCTGAACTTCTCCATGTATTCGGACATGTCGATACGCACGAGCGCGCGCTCGTCATCGAACAGGCACTCGGCCAGCGCCTTGGCGAGCTCGGTCTTGCCTACGCCGGTGGGGCCCAGGAAGAAGAAGCTTCCGATGGGCTTGTCCGGATCGGAGAGGCCCGCACGGCTGCGACGCACGGCCGCGGCGACAGCGGAGACCGCCTCGTCCTGGCCGATGACGCGCTTATGCAGCTCGCCCTCCAGGCCCTTGAGCTTGTCGAGCTCGCCCTGCATCATCTTGGACACGGGCACGCCGGTCCAGGCGCTCACGACTTCGGCGATCTCATCGGAGGTCACCTGCTCGTTGAGGCCCTCGCCGTCCTGCTGCTTTTGCGCCTCGAGCGCAGCCTCGGAATCCTGAATCTGCTGTTGCAGGCCCGGAATCACAGAGTAGCGCAGCTCGGACGCGCGGCCCAGATCGCCGTTGCGCGTCGCGCGCTCCTCTTCGCTCCTGGCCTCGTCGAGCTGTCCCTTGAGCTCCTGCACGTGGTCGATGGCGTTCTTCTGGTTGAGCCAGCCAGCCTTTTGCACGTTGAGTTTTTCCTGGACCTCGGCAATCTCTTGGCGCAGAGCCTCCAGACGCTCCTTGGAGGCGTCGTCGGTCTCCTTCATGAGCGCCTGCTCCTCGATCTGCAGCTGGGTGAGCTGACGCGTGGTGGCGTCGATCTCGACCGGCATACTGTCGAGCTCCATGCGCAGGCGGCTTGCAGCCTCATCGACCAAGTCGATGGCCTTGTCGGGCAGGAAACGGTCGGCGATGTAGCGATCGGAGAGGTCGGCAGCCGCCACGAGCGCGCCATCGGTGATATGCACGCCGTGGAAGATCTCGTACTTCTCCTTGAGGCCACGCAGGATCGAGATGGTGTCCTCGACGGTAGGCTCGCTCACCATAACGGTCTGGAAACGACGGGCGAGCGCCGCGTCCTTCTCGATGTACTTGCGGTATTCGTCGAGCGTGGTCGCGCCGATCGCGTGCAGGTCGCCACGGGCGAGCGCCGGCTTGAGGATGTTGCCGGCGTCCATGGAGCCCTCGGTGGCACCCGCGCCCACGATGGTGTGGAGCTCATCGATGAACAGGATGACCTTACCTTCGGACTTCTGCACCTCCTTGAGCACGGCCTTTAAGCGGTCCTCGAACTCACCACGGTACTTGGCGCCGGCGACCAGCGCGCTCATGTCGAGCTCGATGAGGTCGCGGTCGCGCAGGGTGCTTGGCACGTCGCCGGCCACGATACGCTGGGCGATGCCCTCGACGATAGCAGTTTTACCGACGCCCGGCTCGCCGATGAGCACGGGGTTGTTCTTGGTGCGACGGGACAGGACCTGGATGGTACGACGGATCTCATCGGTACGGCCGATGACCGGGTCGAGCTTGCCGGCGCGGGCGAGGTCGCAAATGTTGCGACCGTACTGCTCCAGCGCCTCAAACTGGGTCTTGTCCTCGGCAGACGTCACGCGGTCATCGCCACGCAGCTCCTCGTAGACTTGCTCGATGCGCTCCTTGGTCACGCCGGCGTCGCGCAGAACGCGGCCGGCCTCACCCTTGTCCTCGGCAAGCGCCATCAGCAGATGCTCGGTCACCACAAAGCTGTCGCCCATCTTGGTGGCCTTCTTCTCGGCCTTCTCGATGACGCGGACGAGCTCATTGGAAAGACCCATCTGCTGGCCCTCGCCCGAAACCTTAGGCGCATGGTCGATGGCATCCTGCGTGGAGCGTGCAAGCTGGGCCGGGTCGGCACCGATGCGCTCGATGATCACGGAGATATTGCGCTCGCCGGCACCGAGCAGGGCAGACAGCAGGTGAATCGGCTCCACCGCGCCGGCCTGCGCATCGGCAGCCGTGCTCATGGCGGTCTGCAACGCCTCGCGCGACGTCATTGCTAGCTTATCGATTCTCATGGAATCACCTCTCTTGGGGCGGCCGCCCTACGGGGCGGCTTCACGTTGTTCGAGAAGTATTGTTGCCAGCTTTGCGCAATCTTATACACAAATCTAAGTCTCTATATATAAGATTTTCTGAGTGATTAAGAGATAGGGGGCAGGCACGCTCACCCGCTGCGGCCTCGTACCCTCACTATCTCAATCTGTAACATCTATCGACCGTTTCCGGCTCCAGATGTTACAGATCGAGATGAATTGTTCAGCGGCGCCCGTTTGTCTCAATCTGTAACATCTAGTCGGCAAATAGGGCTCTATCTGTTACAAATCGAGACGAGCAGAAGACACCTGAATCGAAAATCTAAATCTGTAACACCAAGCCCACTTTTAGCGGCCAAGATGTTGCAGATCGAGACAGACCGAAAACCACCACAAAGAGGGCAGGCACCTTTGTGGTGGCCGAGGTCTCTACTCCTTCGCCGAACCCGTACTTCCCGATTCGACGGTCCAGGGCATCTCATCCTCGAACAGCCATGTACGGGCAGACCCACTATCGCGTGCAGTCTGCGGGTCAGGCAAGCAGGTCTGTTTATAGGCATCTTGGATACACTGACCCATAAAATCGTTGAGCTCGGTCTGGTCGCCCTCCATGACATAGGCGACATCGCCGTCCATGATGTAGATGCCCGGACCCTCATTGCCCTCGTAGCCCGGATCGTACGAGACATCACATAACTTTGCTCCGTTTGCAGTGTCCAGCTCGATGGAAGAGTGGCATCCGCCAACCATGTCGTTCGCTTTTGCCCGATAGGACGCATATCCGTACCAGCGCTTAAATGTTTTGCCCTTGAGTAGCTCGGACGCCCTATCGATCAGGCTTGTATCCGTGGTATAGCGCATGGCCCCAAGCTGAATACGCGGATAATTGCTAATACCCAGCACAGCCGGCTGCTCATCAAAATCAACGGTAATGGTCTCGGGCTTGTCGTCGCCGGTCAGAAGTTCGACAGATTGAGTCACAGGCTTGACCACCGGCTCCGTCACCGCAGCAGGTAGAAATGCCATACCGACAGCACCCGCGCCAACCACAGCGATCGCAAGCGCCAAGACAATCAATCCAATACGGGCAGAACGGCTCACGGCAAAACACCCCACAATGCAAACCTTCGCCACCTGCACTAATGATACCGCCAGCTAACACTATTACCAAAAGAAGCCGCGCGCTCCTCACCATCACAAAGGGGACAGGCACCTTTGTGGTGGTTTTCGACGCTAACGGTCGACCATCTCGCGCCATGAGATTAAACTTGAATTGTTCTCTGAACATATCCATTTCTGCCTATCCTCAACAGATCTTTGTCTCGAGGAGCGCATATGAAGCCGTCTCATTCCACCGGTCGCAACGTCATTACCATTTTCGCCATACCCATCGTGATGCTCTTCCTTATCGTCATCACGCCCTTTTCTTTTGGTATCGCCTCGCCCTTCGATCTTTGCGGGATGATCGACGCCGGCTCGCGTGCCACCTCGCTCTCCTTTGTCTGCCGTGGCGTGTTCTACGAATATGCAATTCCCACCGGAAGTTGGCAGTCCAAGTTACCGTTGCTCGGCAAGGTCGACGGATGCTCCCCCTATTTCTGCCTTGAACCTCAGGCGCTAAACCATCTGATCGACGACCAGCCACTCGACTCCATCACCCTCGCCTACGACTACGCACCAAACACCGATGAGCGCCACATGAACCAAGTCCTCGACAAGCTGCTTGGACAGTGCGGGCTCACCGCGGAAGCCGGTCGAACCATCTATAGCAACCGGAAATTAAAGCGAACAGAACTCCGCCGTGTCGGAAAAATCAAAGGGCGAAACGGGGCCGCCTACTGGGATGCCTGGGCAACACGCGACAAGGGCGAATTCGGACACAGCACCTATATGGTCACTGTCTACACCAAAGACGGAATTAAGGACAATGTTGACGATTTCGCGTCATCCAAACTCGGCATCCCCAAAACAACCAAACCCGCCACCCCAGATGAAATCCTGTAGAGACATTCATTAAAATGCTGCCCAGCGATCACAATAACATCGAGCCCGCCCCCCACCACCACAAAGGGGACAGGCACCTTTGTGGTGATTTTCGACTCCGGCGCTCATCTGTCTCGATCTGTAACATCTAGCGGCCGTTTTTGACCCCAGATGTTACAGATTGAGATGAAATGCTCAGCGGCGCCCGTTTATCTAAATCTGTAACAACTACTCGGCAAATAAGGGTCCACCTGTTACAGATCGAGATAAACAGAAGACACCCGAATCGATAATCTAAATCTGCAACACCAAGCCCACTTTTAACGGCCCAGATGTTACAGATCGAGACAGACTGAAAACCACCGCAAAGGGGCACCTTTGTGGTGGTCGCGTTCTCTACTCTTTTGCCGAGCCCGTGCTTCCCGATTCGGCGGTCCAGGGCATCTCATCCTCGAATAGCCATGTACGAGCAGATCCACCATCGCGTGCAGTCTGCGGGTCGGGCAGGCAGGTCTGGTCGTACGCGTCCATCACGCAACGATCCAAAAAATCGATCACCTGCTGCTGGTCGCCTTCAAGAATGTAGGTCACGCCGCCATCTTGGATATAGACGCCGTCCCCACCTCCGGCTTTTGCGTATTCCGGATTGTAGTTAACGGTGCGCATCAGTTTGCCATCAGATGAATACAACTTCAGCGTTGTATAGTAGCCACCGTTCACAGAACCACGTCGGCGCTCATAGGCATCCCAACCGTCCCAGCGTTTGAACGAACGCCCGTTTAGCAAGTCCAGCGCCTGTCGGGACAACTTCTCGTCCTTGGTATAGCGAGACGAGCCAAGTTCAATCATGGGGTAGTTGCTTATGCTTAGAATGCCCGGCGTTTCCTCGATATCGAGCGTTATCTCATCGGGCTTTGTAACGTCCGAAATCATTTGCCCGGGCATCGATGCAACAAGGGACGCCATCTCAACCGTCTGCTCAACCCCACTCGGCCCATAGAAGATAAGCGAGCCAAATAGGACCACGCCCGCAGCAGCGACGACGCAAGCCACCAACAGCAACAAAACAGAAGTGCAACGCTTCATCTTCAACTCCACAAACGAGAGTGTTTTGAGCTCACTTTAAAGCGCCAACTTCATACTGTCAATTCTAGATAGCATATGAACAAAGGCGCACTCCCCCATAGAGGAGAGTTGCAACCTCGATTTTAGCGCCCTCAAGACCCAACGAGCAGCACTTAACAAGTAGCCCCGGTTATACCTTTCTCTGACGCGACCCTCGCGAAGCGCGTGAGCGGCAGGGAAAGGTATAACCGGGGCGGACAAGTATGTGCGCTACTCGGCAGCGGCCTTGAACTTGTTGTAGTTGATCAGGCAGCCGGCCTTGACGATGGCACGCTCCTCTGCCGTCATATCGGCAATGTAGAGCTCAATCTGCTCAACCGCACCGTCGGCACGCACCACGTAGGCAGCGATATTCTTCAGGTCGCCATCGAGCGCGGCGCGGATACCCGGCACAAAGACGTAGTCGCCCACCTCAAAGTTGGGCTCGGCCTCCATCTGGAAGGGCACCATGCCCCAGTTCATCACGTTGGAGCGATAGCGCTTGGTGGCGTACTCGTGGACGATGTTTGCCAGACCGCCGATCACGCGCTGGCAGCTCGCGGCCTGCTCGCGGGCAGAGCCGTCACCGGGCTTCTTGGCATAGAGCATGGAGCCGTACTCAGTCGCCTTGGCGTCGGCCACGACACCCGCGCCGGCCAGTGCCTCAAACACGCCGGCAAGCTCGGCATCGAGCGCCGCCAGGTCGCCCGCGGCCTCGCCGGCCACGCGACGCTTCTCCACGGCGTCGACCTCCTTGGAACGACCCACGTAGGCCGGATCGCGGCGGCTCAGCGTAAACTCGGCCAGGCCCAGCGGGTTGGAGCGGAAGGAACTCGTCTCGCCCGAAGGAATGAGCTCGTCGGTCGTAGTAACCGGGTCCATGATCTTGGAGCACACCTTGAGCAGGATGTCATCGCCGAGAGGCTCCATCGCGGGCCACGGCTTGATGTTGGGGCCTTCGACCAGCTCGTCGGCAGGCTCGGCCTTGCCAAAGCCCCAGTACACGCGCTTTTTGTACGGCGCGTCGTCAAAGGTGTACTCGCAGGCCTCGTCCCACGTCTCCTCGGGCAGGTCGGTCGCCGGCGTCAGGACGCCGCCGTTGGCAGCCGTCGCCGCAATGGAGCGGGCGTCCATCAGAGCCACGGCGCTCAGCTGGCCATTGCCCGGCTTGGAACCCTCGCGATTGGGGAAGTTGCGCGTGGTGTGACGGATCGAAAGGCCGTTGTTGGCAGGCGTATCGCCGGCGCCGAAGCACGGGCCGCAGAATGCCGTGCGCACGATCGCGCCGGCCTCCATAAGGTCGTAGATATAGCCGCGGCGCGTAAGCTCGAGTGCCACGGGCTGGCTTGTGGGATAGACCGACAGTGAGAACTCGCCGCAGCCGGTGTTGGCGCCCTTGAGCACGCGGGCAGCCTGGACCACGGAGTCGTAGTTGCCGCCCGAGCAGCCGGCGATAACGCCCTGCTGCACGTGCAGCTTGCCGTCGACGATCTTGTCGAGCAGGCTAAAGTGCGTCTTGCCCTCGCCGATCTTGGCGGCCTCGAGCTCGACCTCGTGCAGGATGTCCTCGAGGTTCTCGTTGAGCTCGTCGATCTCAAAGCCATTGGAAGGATGGAACGGCAGCGCGATCATAGGCTTGATGCTCGACAGGTCGACCTCGACGCAGCCGTCGTAGTAGGCAACATCGGCGGGCTTGAGCTCGCGGTAGTCGTCGCCGCGGCCGTGCATGGTCAGAAACGCGTGCGTGTCCTCGTCGGTGGCCCAGATGCTCGACAGGCAGGTGGTCTCGGTGGTCATGACGTCGACGCCGTTGCGGTAGTCGGTCGTCATGCTCGCGATGCCGGGGCCCACGAACTCCATGACCTTGTTCTTGACGTAGCCCTTGGCAAAGACGGCGCGGATGATGGCGAGTGCTACATCGTGCGGGCCGACGCCGGGGCGCGGGGCGCCCGTGAGGTAGATGGCAACGACGCCGGGATAGGCGACATCGTAGGTGTCGCGCAGCAACTGCTTTGCCAGCTCGCCACCGCCCTCGCCCACGGCCATGGTGCCCAGGGCGCCATAGCGGGTGTGCGAGTCGGAGCCCAAGATCATCTTGCCGCAGCCGGCAAAGTTCTCACGCATAAAGGAGTGGATGACGGCGATGTGCGGCGGAACGAAGATGCCGCCGTACTTTTTGGCAGCCGAGAGACCGAAGACGTGGTCGTCCTCGTTGATGGTACCGCCCACAGCACACAGCGAGTTGTGGCAGTTGGTGAGCACGTAGGGCAGCGGGAACTGCTCCATGCCCGAGGCGCGCGCCGTCTGGATGATGCCGACAAAGGTGATGTCGTGGCTCGCCATGGCATCGAAGCGAATCTTGAGCGCCTCGGGGTCGCCGGACGTATTGTGTGCCTGGAGGATCGAATACGCGATGGTGCCGCGCTTGGCATCCTCGGGCGTCTGCGTAATGCCGCGCTCGGCAGCCTCGGCCGCAGGCACAACCTCGCTGCCGCCGCGCAGGTAGATGCCGTCCTCGTACAGCTTGACCATACTGTCTCCCACTCTGCCCGAAAGGCTCGGGCGCATAGCATACATTCGTTCAATATCGTGCCATAGAACGGTTGCGAGTGGGTTACGAATCTGCACGTTCACTTTATCTCAGTAAAGTAAAGGACGAGCCCGGTGTGGGCCGGCAGATTTGGTGCAAGAGTGTCCCTTTCGACTAGTCATTTAAGAACGTCCCCAATGACTACCGCCGACCGATTGCAAGCGGTCGGCGGGGCCATTGTGGCTCTTGACAGCGGATTGGGTCATATGAGCGAGCGACGTCCAGAGCGAACAAGTTGGCATGAAAAAGGCAAGGCATAGACCTTTTGGTCATGCCTTGCCTTTTGAATGACAAATTGTCGCTCTGGGCGGCGCGCAGCGTCGACCGGTCCGCCGTTCGTTAGAATGGCGGCCCCTACAAATCCCCTCCGGCACCCAGCAGCCTGCGCATGACTTGCTCGGGGTTGACCGAGCCGTCGCGCGGGGCCAGGGCAGTGATCTTCTTCTGCATCTTGTACTCGTGCAGCTCGTCCTCGAGCTGGCGCACGCGGGCACGGAGCTTTTCGTTCTCGCGCTCGCGCTCCTCAGCACGCTCCTTCATATCGAGGATACGCACCACGCCGGCGAGGTTGATGCCCTCGTCGGTCAGCTGGTTGATGAGCTCCAGGCGCTCGATATCGGCACGCGAATACAGGCGTGTGTTGCCGCCCGAGCGCTGGGGGTTCACCAGGCCCTTGGACTCGTAGACGCGCAGAGTCTGCGGATGCATGCCGGTCAGCTCGGCCGCCACGCTGATCATGTACAGCGGTTTGTTCCTATTGTCCTCGGCCATGCTACCTGACCCCTTTCCGTCTCGCTATCGTCCATCATAAGCCCGCGGGCGCGGGCGTACGCCACAACCAGACTAGTACGTCGCCTTGTAACGGTTGACCTTCTCGCGGTAGTCGCGCGTGTCGGCCTCGCGCAGCTTGGTCATGGCATCGCGCTCGTCATCGGACAGGTTCGTGGGAACCTGCACCTTGATCTCAACGAGCAGCGCGCCCGTACGGCCACGGTGCTTAACGTCGGGCGCGCCCATCTCCTTAAAGCGGAACTTCTTGCCCGTCTGGGTACCCGCGGGCACCTTCAGACGAACCGTCGCACCGCCGGGCGTCGGCACGTCCACCGTGCAGCCGAGCGCCGCCTCGTAGACCGAGACCGGTACCTCCATGGTCACGTCGGCGCCTTTGCGCTTAAACAGCGGGTGCTCCTCCACATGCGTGGTCACGACCAGGTCGCCGCGCTCGCCACCCGCAACGCCATACTCGCCGCGACGCTTGTAGCGCAGCTTGCCGCCGTCGACCGCACCCGCAGGCACCGAGACCGTGATGGTCTGCTGCTCGCCTGTCGAGGGAATGCGGTAGGTGACCTTGTGCGTCACGCCGCGGAACGCATCCTCGGCCGTTACGTCGACAGTCAACGACAGGTCGCCGCCCTTGCGAGCGCGACTGCGACCCGCGCCGGCACCGGCAGCGCCCGCAGCCCCGGCAAAGCCCGAGCCCCAATCGCTGCCCCAGGCGCCGTTGCCGCTAAAGATGCTGTCAAAGATATCGCCCCAGCCGCTCGCGCCGGCACTGGCGCCGTAGCCACCGCCATACGCGCCGCCCGCGCCCGGCATGCCGCCAAACATGAGCATCTGGTCGTACTCTTTGCGCTTCTTCTCGTCCGAAAGCGTCTCGTAGGCCTCGCTGATCTCCTTGAACTTGGCCTCATCGCCGCCGGCATCGGGGTGATATTTTTGCGCGAGCTTGCGAAACGCGCTCTTGATCTCTTTGTCGGAGGCGCTCTTGGATACGCCCAGGATGTCATAGAAGGTTTTGCCTGCAGCCATCGTAGCTCCTCTCCTGTTACGTCCGCCGCCCATGCAGACGACGGCTCATGCTTTCATATGGCACTAGGCCAGAAAGGGCCCCGGGTGTTGCCCCGGGGCCCTTCTCAATTACTCCTCGGTGCTCTCGGCCGTATCGGCCGCAGCATCCTCGGGCGCCGCTTCGGGCTCCGGTGCGGGGCGCTTCTCGCCACCGTAGGTCACCGTCACCATCGCGGAACGCAGGATGCGATCCGCCATGCGGTAGCCCTTCTGGTACACATCGTTGACGGTCTCGTCGTACTGCGATGCGTCCTCGACGCGACCCACAGCCTGGTGCTCGAGCGGATCGAACGCCTCGCCCTTGGGGTCGATGGGCTCAACGCCCTCATGCGCAAACACGTCGAGCAGCTTGGCATGTACCGCGTCAACGCCATCGACGAACTGCTTAAAGTCGTCGGAAAGCTCTTGGCTGCGGGCATGGTCGATCGCGCGCTCGATATCGTCGATCACCGGCAACAGCGCGGTGACAAGCTTCTCGGTCGCGCGCTCGCGCTCGGCGATACGCTCATTGGCGGTGCGGCGACGGAAGTTCTCCCAGTCGGCCTGCAGACGAGCGGTGCGCTCCGTGGCGTCCTTTGCCTTGTCCTCGGCGGCCTTCTGAGCCTCTGCCGCAGCATCGAGCTCGTTGCGCACGTCGGCAAG
>UQWV01000049.1 GCA_900544845.1 uncultured Collinsella sp.
CCGCAGATGGCGTGCACGCGGGCCAGGCGCAGCTTGATGCTGTCGATGGTCTTGGGCGCGGGGAACACGTCCACATAGCCGGGGGCGACCTCGCCGCCGGCGATCTCCTCGATAAGCGCGCACGTCACATTGGCGACGTCCACGCAGCCGGTCTCGTCGACCTGGCGCTCAAAGCGGATGGAGGCGTCCGAGATCAGCGACAGGTCGCGGCTGGTGTGCGAGGTGCGGCCGGCGTTGAAGCAGGCGCTCTCGACCATCACGTCGACGGTATCGTCCTCGATCTCGGAATCCATACCGCCCATGACACCGGCCAGCGCCACGGGACGCTCGCCGTCGGTGATGAGGCCCATGCCGGCGTCGAGCGTGCGCTCCTCGCCGTCGAGCGTCGTGAACTTCTCGTCCTGCTGGGCAGCGCGGACCACCACGCGACGGTGGCCATCACGCTCGGCAAAGGTGTCCAGGTCAAAGGCGTGCAGCGGCTGACCGGTAAGCATCATCACGTAGTTGGTGATGTCGACGATGTTGTTGTGCGGGCGCACGCCCAGGGCGTTGAGGCGCTTGACCATCCAGTCGGGCGACGGGCCGACCTTCACGTTGCGCACGATGCGGGCGACGTAGCGGTCGCACAGGCCTTCGTCGGCGATCTCAACGGAAAGCTCGTCGTCGGTCGCGCGGCCGGACTCGGCCTTGATGGCGGGCAGCTCAACGTGGAAATCGCGGTCGAAGATGGCGCCGGTCTCGCGGGCCATGCCGATCATGGACAGGCAGTCGGGGCGATTGGGCGTGATCTCGCAGTCGAGCACGGTATCGCTCGAGCCCACGTACTCGGCAAACGGCATGCCGCAGGGCGTGTCCTCGGGCAGGATCATGATGCCGGAGTGGTCGCCGCCCAGACCGAGCTCGCGCGCGGAGCAGTTCATGCCCATGGACACGACGCCGCGGAGCTTGCTCTTCTTGATCTTAACGTCGCCGGGCAGGACGGCGCCGATCATGGCCGTGACGATGTGGTCGCCGGCCTCGAAGTTCTGTGCGCCGCAGACGATCTGCAGCGGAGCGGGGTTGCCGTCGGCGTCGAGATTCTTGTCGCCCACGTCGACCGAGCACACATACATATGGTCGCTATCGGGGTGCGGGGTCTTGGTGATTACCTTAGCGGTCACCACGTGGTCAAAGGACTCGCCCACGGTGTCGATCGCCTCGACCTCGGTACCGGTACGGATATATTCGTCCGAAAGGGTCTTGGGATCCTCCGGAATATCGATCATGGTCTTGAGCCAGTCGTAAGAAACTCTCACTTGATTACTCCTTATGAGAAAGAAATGCCTGCTAGAACGGGTGATTAAAATTGGTTCAGGAACCTCATATCACCTGTCATGAGAGTTCTGAGGTCGGGCAGGTCGTAGCGCAGGGCCGCGACGCGCTCGGCGCCAATGCCAAAGGCGAAGCCGGTGTACTTCTCGGGGTCGATGCCGCAGTTGATAAGAACGTTGGGATCGACCATGCCGCAGCCCAGGATCTCGATCCAGCCGCTGTGCTTGCAGAAGTTGCAGCCCTTGCCGCCGCACACGTGGCAGCTCACGTCCACCTCGCAGCTGGGCTCGGTGAAGGGGAAGAAGTGCGGGCGGTAGCGCGTCTTACGGTCCTCGCCAAACATGCACTTAACAAAGTAGTCGAGCGTACCCTTGAGGTCGCCGAAGGTAATGCCCTCGTCCACGACCAGGCCCTCGATCTGGTTAAACTGCGGCAGGTGGCAGGCGTCGGCCGTGTCGGGACGGTAGACGGTGCCCGGGCAGATCATGTAGATGGGCGGCTTCTGCGACTCCATGGTGTGAATCTGCACGCCCGAGGTCTGGGTGCGCAGCAGCACGTCAGACTCGCCGTGGGCGTGCGCCTCGGGGTGCGCGACGCTGCCGGGGTTGTTGTCGACCACGTAGAACGTGTCGCGGGCCGAACGGCTCGGGTGATCCATGGGGGCGTTGAGCGCCGTGAAGTTGTAGTACGAGGTGTCGACCATGGGGCCGGACTCGACGGTGTAGCCGATGCCGCAGAAGATGTCCTCGGCCTCCTCGATGATCTGCTTGATCAGGTGCTGGTG
The DNA here is from genome assembly GCA_900544845.1 of uncultured Collinsella sp. Lineage (GTDB taxonomy): Bacteria > Actinomycetota > Coriobacteriia > Coriobacteriales > Coriobacteriaceae > Collinsella. The sequence goes on from UQWV01000049.1 coordinate 2,096, forward strand.
ACCGATCTGCGGACGGATACCCGGCAACGTGATGTCGACGGCCTCGTGCTCGAGTGCGTGCTTAAGGGCGGCGGCCTTCATCTCGGTGGTGCGCTCGTCGAGCATGCCCTCGATCAGCTGGCGCATCTCGTTGGCGCGCTTGCCCATGACGGGGCGATCCTCGGGGGCGAGCTTGCCCATCATGCGCATCAGGCCGGTAATACGACCCTTGCGGCCGAGCAGCTCAATGCGTGCGGCCTCGAGCTTGGCGGCGTCGTCGGCGCCGGCGACGAGCTCCTTGGCCTCTTCCTCGAGTTTGACCAGATCATCAATCAGACTCATGTCTTCCCTTTCGTCTCTCGCGCATCCACTTGCCGCGGCGGCCGGAGCCACGCGACGCTGTGGATGTGCGGCCCGGTTCGGTAACAAAAAACCGTCCTCGGGCATGTGCATTGCCCAAGGACGGTTGAATTCCGCGGTACCACCTTGTTTGACCCGGCGGATGTCTGGCCCGCCGTGCCCACTCTGTGCCCCTTGTCGCGAGGCTCACGGCTTCCCTACTGGGGCTTCGCCGCCACTGGCCGCGCGCCCGTTGAGGTCGCTGCTCGGGAGTGAACGCTTGGCCCTTGCCACCGCAGGAAGGCTTGCAGCCCATGACCTTCCCTCTCTTGCCGGCGACGCGGCGGGTAAAACCCTCTCCGTCAACGCATTGGGCTATAGGATAACACATTCTGCGCGCGCATCGCCGCGTTCCGTTTTGTTCGCGCTGGGTACAAGGCAGGTAGCTGTGCAAACTGGCCGTGCCGCCGCGTGCGACGGGCGGCCTGCGAGATCAAGGATATGGTATGGGAAAGAAGCTCGATAAGAAGGCCAAAGCCGCCGTGGCAAAAGCCGCCAAGGGCATCAAGGCCGAAAAGGCCGTCAAGAAGTTCCGTAAGCTCGAGGGAAAGCTGTGGACCCGCGAGTACCTGCTCAAGATCGCTGAGTTTGACGGCGCAACCATCGCCCCCGCCAACGGTGCCGTGGCCCGCGCCGATGCCATGGGTACGCTCGCCGGCGAGCATCATAAGCTCCTGACCAGCGAGAAGTCCGTTGAGCTCGTGCGTTCGCTGGCGCACGAGACGGTTGTGGGCGGAAAGATCGACGACCCGCAGCTGCTCGACGAGATCCGCGTGCTCGGCCGCGACCAGCGCGAGGCCGGCGCCATCCCCACCGAGGAGGCCGAGGCCTGGACCAGGCTCACCTGCGAGGCCGATGCCGTATGGCACAAAGCCAAGGCGGCCAACGACTGGGCGAGCTTTGAGCCCTATGTCGATAAGATCGTCGGTCAGCTTAAGCATCAAGCTGAGCTCATGGACCCCAAGCGTGACCCGTACGATGTATGGCTCGACCAGTACGAGCGTGGCCTTTCCACCGAGAGCTTCGACGCGTTTTGCGATGAGGTCAAGGCCACCGTCGTGCCGCTCGTGCATGCCATCGGTGAGCGCGGCCAGCAACCCGCAGCCGACTTTTTGCACGCGCATGTGCCCGAGGCTGCCCAGCGTGCCATGAGCTTTGACCTGATGAAGCTTGTGGGCCTGGACCTGGACGACACCACGCTCGCCTTTACCGAGCATCCGTTTAGCGAAGGCTTCTCGGTGGGCGACGCGCGTATCGCCACGCATATCCACGAGGACGATTGCATCTCCAACGTCTACAGCATCATCCACGAGGCCGGCCACGCCATGTATGAGCTGGGCGTGAACCCCGCTTACGCGCGCACGTGTCTTGAGGGCGGTACCTCCATGGGCATCCACGAGAGCCAGAGCCGCTTCTTCGAGAACACCGTGGGCCGCAGCCGCGCCTTTATGGGCCCGCTGCTCGAGGTGCTGCGCCGTCACGCGCCCGAGGTCTACGGCAACGTGGACGAGGACGCGCTCTACCGCGCCGTGAACATTGCGCAGCCGTCGCTGATCCGCACCGAAGCCGACGAGCTCACCTATCCGCTGCACGTTATGGTGCGCTACGAGATCGAGCGCATGCTGTTTGCCGGCGAGGCCACGGCCAAGGATATCCCCGCGCTTTGGAACCGCTTTATGGACGAGTACCTGGGCATTCCGGTTCCCGACGACACGCGCGGCTGCCTGCAGGATACGCACTGGAGCGGCGGCTCGTTTGGCTACTTCCCCACCTATGCTCTGGGCAGCGCCTACGATGCCATGTTTGTGCCGGCCATGTGCCGCGACGGCATCGACCTTACCGGCGCCTGCGCGAGCGGCGACCTGGCACCCGTCCGCGCGTGGCTGGGCGAGCACATTTGGCAGTGGGGCCGCGCCAAGGACGCGCCGGAGCTCATCAAGGGCGCGTGCGGCATGGCATTCGACGCCCGCTACTATTGCAGCTACCTCCAGGACAAGTTCACCACGCTCTACGAGCTGTAGGACACAACCGACACGCCAACACAAAGGGGGCGCCGCGGAACCAATCCGCGGCGCCCCCTTTCCACCTAGTCGTTTAAGAACGTCCCCAATGACTACCTTACAGAGCTTCCAACGCGACGGCGATGCGCTTCATGGCGGCTTCGGCGGCTGCTTGGTCGGGGGCTTCGGCCAGAACGCGGATGACCGACTCGGTTCCGCTCTTGCGCACGAGCACGCGGCCCTCGCCTGCCAGCGATGCCTCGGCCTCGGCGATGGCGTTCTGCACGCCTATGCTATCCAGCGCGGCGTCCTTGTCTGCCACGCGCACAGCGACTTGCGCCTGCGGCAGCAGCTTGCACGGCGCCGTAAGTTGCGAGAGCGTCTCGCGCTCGGCACGAATCACTTCCATCACGCGCAGCGAAGTCATGATGCCGTCGCCCGTGCGCTCGATATCGCCAAAGATCGTGTGGCCCGTCTGCTCGCCGCCCAGGCTGTAGCCGCCCTCACGCATCTTGGCATACACGTGACGGTCGCCCACGCCGCTGGTCACGGCGCTCAGGCCGGCAAGTTCCAGCGACTTGATCAGGCCAAAGTTGCTGGCGATGGTCGGCACCACGGTACCGCCCGAAAGACGACCGTGCTTGTTTAGGTACACTCCGCACACATACAGAATCTGGTCGCCGTCGACCACGCGGCCGCGCTCGTCCACAGCCAGGCAGCGGTCGGCATCGCCGTCGTAGGCAAAGCCCACATCCAGGCCCTGCTCTACCACGTGGCGCTGCAGACGCTCCATGTGCGTCGATCCACAGTCGACGTTAATGTTGAAGCCATCGGGAGCGGCGTTAATTACGCGAACGTCAGCGCCGAGCGCGTCGAACACCGGTTTAGCGACCGAGGACGCCGAGCCATTGGCGCAGTCCAGGCCAATCTTGACGCCCTGCAGTGAAAAGTTGGCGCTTGCGATGAGCGATGCAATGTAGCGGTTGCGGCCCTGCATGTAGTCCACCGTAGCACCGATGTGGTTGCCCGTGGCCAGCGGCACCTCGCTCTTGCCATCGATGTAGTCCTCGATGAGCTCCAGCACGTCCTCGTCCATCTTAAAGCCGTCGCTGTTGACGAGCTTGATGCCGTTATCGCAAAACGGGTTGTGGCTCGCGCTGATCATGATGCCGCAGTCGAAGCAGCCCTCGACCGTCTGATGCGCCACGCCCGGCGTCGGGATCACGTGCAGCATGTAGGCGTCTGCGCCGCTCGCGACCAAGCCGCTCACCAGCGCCGCCTCGAACATATAACTCGAGCGACGTGTGTCCTTGCCCACGATGACGCGCGCCTTGCGCTCGCGGTTGGCGCCGTAATACCAGCCCACAAAACGGCCAATCTTATAAGCGTGCTCTACCGTCAGCCCAACGTTGGCCTCACCGCGAAAGCCGTCGGTGCCAAAGTACTTCATGCGCTCTCCTTACAAAATAGGGGCGAACAGATTGCCTGTCCGCCCCAAAATGGTACTCGATTATCTGCGCTACCAGAAAAACCCTACGCCGACGCGCTGTCGCGAGCCGCCTGGCATGTAGGAGTCTGACGCAGCGTAAGCGGCTTGTCCCCCGCCTCGGCCGACGTGGTCAGCGTATACGTGATCGTCGTCGTCTCGCCAGCATGCAGGTCAACGGTGCCCGAATAGAAGGGGATTCCATGCCACGTAGCGGCACCAAGACCAAACTGGGTACCCTCAACCGTAAGGTCACTGATGTTGCCACCCGTCGGGGCAAACAACGAGACATTCAGGCGTTCGTCGTCACGCGCGGCATCGGGTGCGCTCGCCGCAACGTAGTCGGGCAGTTTGCCGGCCTCTTCCTGCGTCATGATGTTCGTCAGGGTAACGGTGATGCGATAGGAGCACGTACCGTCGCCATTCTTGATGCCCTGGCCAATCTGCGTATCGGCGTTGAGGTACCAATCGAGCTTGGAGAAGCTCAGGTTGTTAAAGTAGACACCGGCAACGGGATCCTCGCTCGGGTTGTCCGGATCGGGCAGCGAGGCGTCGATGTTCACTTCCTTGATAGCGTTCTGCTCATCATCGTTTCTCATCCACGCGATCAGGCGGCCCTCTTCGGCACCGCGCTCAACGGCGCTGACAAGCTTCGTAACATCGACATCGCCGATACCGCCAAGGACCTTGTCGAAGGCAGCGCTGGCGACGGATGCAAAGATGCCGTCCGACTCCTCGACCGGATAGTTCCAGTACACATCGTGCATGAGGACCTTTGCGGCGTTGGTGCCGTCGACAACCGTTCCGTCGGGCAGTGACACGTTACCGACCAGGCCCAGCAGATACTGCAGGAACACCGGGTCGATACCGATGACGCCATCAACGTCCTGTCCATACTGGGACTTCCACAACGCGGCGACACGCTGCGAGTTGCGAGGCCAATCAGGCGAATAGGTATTGCCCGAGTTGTACAGGTTACTGTGGTTGCCGAACAGCGCCTCATCCTCTTCGTCGACGCTCTCGACTGCCTCATCCTCACTGAGTCCAATGCGGGGAACAAACTCGCCAATCGACATCTGGCCGTCAGTGACCGAAATCAGGCCCTGCGAACCGCCAAAGCCGCCGCAAGCACGAATCTCGACGTTGTTCATGGCGTACATAAGGTAGTTGCGCGTCTGGCCGTTGGCGCCGAGCATCTGGGGAAGGACAGGGGCGACCTTCTCCGCTGCATCGACCGCGCCGCTGAGGGTGGCAAAGCCATCCTTGGCCTTATCGACCAGCTCGGTCACCTGGGAAATATGCGTATCTCCGATGCCCTGGATCTTCTCGTTGGCGCTCTTGAACACCTTCGAGCTATCAGAAAGCGAATCGGCAACGGCCTGCAGCGCAGAGACGTTGATCATCCCGTCCTGGAACAGCTTGCCGGGCGTGGCCTGCGAAAGATTGTCGGCCATGGGGACCAGCGCGTTGCTCGAGACATCGGACAGGGCATCAATCATGGTACGGGCCGCATTGATGTCGCTGCCATACACTGGAATAAACGAAGCCGCCGTCCACAGCGGGCTCGAGGTCTCCGCCTTCATGCTGTCGCAGAGCTCGTCGATCTTCTTCGCGTCGTCGGGCAGCGTCGAAAAATCGCCCGACGTGACCTTGTCCTTAAGGCCGCCGACGATCTCGACAGCCTCCTTCGCTTCACCCTTTACGGTCTTTGCCGAGTTAAGCAGCATAAAGCCGCTTGCGCCAAGCGCAACGAGAAGCACCGCGACTACGGCGGCGACAATGGCGCCAGTGTGACGCTTCTTGCGCTCGCCCTTGCGGTGACGATGACGGACCAGGCCGTCAGAGGTCGAGCTCGACGAAGCGTCGTTGCCATAATTCAGGCCAAAATCGTAATAATCTTCCTTGGAACCCGAACCCGCAAACTCGGCACCGCTATCGTCCAGACGGGCGAACGTACCGGTCTCAGAGGCTCCGGCATAGATCGTGCCAAGGTTGCCCGTAAGCCCCGCGCCACCGACAGAGGGAGTATTGTTGGCGGCATTGCCGGCATTAATGTTGCCGGCGGCATTCGCGGCGTTGGCGGCGCCTGCGTTGTTCGCAGACGTCGAAGAAACCCCGCTCGGCTGCGACGTGGGGGTCGCACCGCCCGCAAAGACATTCCCTCTTGCTCGACCGGTTTTTTTTGCCTTCTGAGACTGCTCATACAGAGCAGTAAACATCGCCGTCTCGCCCGGGGACACGCGCTTACCGGCGCCGCCCTGTCCAGCACCGCCCGGCGTACCAGCTTTTCCAGTCCCGTTCGAACGCGGCGGAACTGCAGGACGGCCGCTATCGCTGCCCTTAAAGTGATTACCAGCCATGAAGAAATCCTCGCAATTGAGTCGCAATGAAAAAGTCCATAACGTTACTAGTTTATGGCATTTTGAGCATCGACAGCTAAACTCCAGACACGGACATCAATTGGCGAAAATGTGGCACAACACCTTATCTGTCTTGGCGGCGGCGCCAGCTACACCGTAAGGAACATCATCACGATGATCATGGCAAAGCCGATAAGGTCGGTCGGCAAAAACACCGTGCCCAGCATAACGGCGCTGGTGATGGTCGCCGAGACCGGCTCCACGGTTCCGATGAGGCTCGCACGCACCGAGCCGATGTCCTTAACGCCCTGCATATAGAGCATGTAGGCAAAAAACGAGCCAATGACCACGAACACCGCGAGCGCCTCGACGCCGGCAGCGTCGAGCGCCGGCATATGCGCCCAAGGCTGCACGAAGATGCACGAAACAACGCCCGCTGTGAGCATGGCCGAACCTGTGACGATGGGGCTGCCGTATTCGGGCAGGATCTTGGCGGGAATCACCGCCATGCACGTGGCGCTGACCGCGCACATGAGGCCCGCGATCAAGCCGAGCGGCGAGATGTTCAGGCTGGTGGGATCACCGCCGGTGGCGATTAAAAACGTGCCGCCAAGGGCCAGGCCAATGCCGATGACCTCGCGCGTGCGCGGCATACGACGATCGGTCACGCAGGTGTAGCCCATGATGATGACCAGCTGCAGGCACTGAAGCACCGTCGCGGTTCCGGCATTGGTCAGGCGCACGGCCGAAAGGTAGCAAAACTGGTTAAACAGCAGGCCAAAAGCGGTAAAAAGCAGCAGCTGCCTGCGGTCGGCAGGTGTGGTCCAGAGCTTAACCAGGCGCTCGCGGTCGCGCGTAACGACCACGGCCATAAAGAGCAGCCCGGCGAGAATCTGGCGAACACTCATGAGCCACAGAGTGTCGACATGGTAGGTATCGAACAGAAAGCTCGCGCTGGTGCCCGAAAAGCCCCAAAACGAACCGCCCACCAACGTGGCCAGAACGCCCGTGATCATCTTGCGCGTCGAAGCGCTGTTCAGGCGGTCGCGCCATGCGCGGCGGGTGCTACGGCTGAGCTCGTCGGTGCCCTCGGGCACATCAATGTTCGATATATCGGTCATCGGCACCGAAGCCCCTGCGCCTTCGACCTGCTCGACACACTCTTTGCTCATTCCACTCCCCCGAAACGGCCTGGAAACAATTCGGCTTACCTTACCACGGCGAAGGCATCAGCTGGAGGCTTGTCCGCTTATCGGTAGGACAATTCCGCAGGCGTCTTTCCATAGCTCGATACCGCAATGGCCTTGCATTATGCGACAGCCAAATCGCGGCAGCAGGCTCTTTTGAAATGGATATGACAAAGCCCCCGAATTCCACAATGTAAGCGATTTTTAAAAATGTTCTTGCCACCGAGTTCAGGCTCCGTTATATTATCCCTTGCGCACTTGCGCACCCTTGATCGGGCGTTTAGCTCAGGGGGAGAGCGCTTCCCTGACACGGAAGAGGTCAGAAGTTCAAATCTTCTAACGCCCACCAAACGTTCGCAGCTCAGAGGCTATGTCTCTGGGCTGTTTTGTTTTATGTCGCCAAATCCGCTGGCAGCTCCAACCGCCCAAGCAACCACCCTGCCCATACACAAAACCGCGTCAGCGACCCAAGTGCCTATCCCGGCTGACTCTGCAGTCAATCAAAACCGCGTCAATAGCCACCGAGGCCGAGGCCAACGCGTCTCGAACCCATCCGAGCCGCAACTCCTCAGCAAAACGCCGCGATGTCTGCGTCCTGCGGTATCCTTGAGCCACTTGCACCTGCAGCACCAAGGAGCCGCCATGCGCACCGAGCTCGATGTCCCCTTTTCGCACAAAGAAGAAGCCAAGGCGCTGGGCGCCAAATGGGACCGGACCAAGAAGATCTGGTATGTACCCAGCGGCGTCAACCCCGAGCCCTTTGCCGAGTGGCTGCCCGGTGTTGACCGATCCGACCCCTCAGCGCCGTATATATATCTAGTACTGGGCAAGCGCGAGTGCTGGAAGTGTCACAAAGAGACCTCGGTCGCGGCCTTCGGCATTCCCTATCGAACCGATAACGACGAGAGCATCGCCATCGCGCACGCGCCCAACGAAGCCGGGTACATTGCCATCGACACGGCCAACGCCAACGCACTCGCCATCGTGCCCGCTCTTGGCTGCGTACCGGGCGAGATCCGCGACTACCTTCATAAGCGCTGCGGCTACAAGCCCGTAGGCGCGCGAGCCTCCAAAGCCCCGTCGCTCGGCAACACGTGCACCAGTTGCGACGCGCTGCAAGGCAGCCGCTATCTGTTCGAGGAGCCCTCGTCCCCGTTTGCCCTCACTGCCATCAACAAGCTGCCGGCACTGGAGTTTATACGCGTCGAAGTTGCCGGCGTCTTTGGCGTCCCGGCCACGCGTACCGACTTTGACCAGGCACTCTTTACCTGGGCACGCGACCATCACGCCGAGTTCCACAAGCAACTCGGCGAGGGGATTTATTTGTAGAGGCAAAAGACACTCACAGCCAACTCCTCCGCATCACCTATCCCTCGTCGCCGGCGTCGTACACGATATCGAGGCCACAAACAGGGCATTTCTCCGGATACACCGGCATATGAACGCCTGTCCGTTTTCTCACTTCGTCGCTGAGTCTGTCGCGCGCATCGATAAACCGAATGTCGAGACACGGTATTTGCGAGCCGCAGCAAGGGCAGGTGACGACAAACGACGCGCAATCAACCTCTACGCTCGGAAACATATTGTTGTCTATAAGGGCACACGGCAGTTTTCCGTACTTCCCCATCGCAATATCGCCTCGCCAGCTCATACACGCTCCCCTCTCGCTATACAAATCAGGAAGAGCATGCACCGGCGGGCGTGCGCGAGATTGCATCGCCACGCGATCCGATCAAACAACACGATCGTCAAAGAATGCCAAAGCCAAATACGCTAATACGGCAGAAGCCCCGCCTTTTCACGCTTCTTTTCCGAGCGATCGAACTCAATGCGATGGGCCTCAAGAAACACCGTATCGGGTCGCCACTGACGCTCACTCGGCTGCCTTAGCGTCGCACCCGCAAAGGAAGCGTAGTCGGTCTTATCCAGCAGGTACGATCCGCACAGCCGATATTCGCCGCAAACAGGCTCAAACGAAATCAGGTGAGCATCAAATAGGGAATGAAGATCGCGCCGAAGCAGAATACCGTTGCTGGCAACCTGCGATTTGGGTCCCGAGTAATTCTCGATATGCGCAGCCTCCAGAGCTTCGCTGACGCCGCAGTCCGACACCGCGCAACGGCCATCATAGGCGGCAACGAGCTGCTTGCGGAACCATTGCTGCCCCAATCGCTCGCGCCTTAACGCATAGCGGACCTTTTCGTCGTCGGTCACACCCTGTCCGGCAAACTCAATATCGACGGGTATGTGCTTCAGATAACTCATGTCGGGCGCAAAACGAGGGTCCGGTCCGCCTTTATGAACAGGACCGTGCAGAACAAACCATCCGTTTTCGGGCTCGAACCGCTCAACAAACGCAAGGCCGAGCACCTTATAGCCCACCTCGGTTGCAAATATGACTCCGACTGGGACGCCACATTCCATGCAGTTGAGCATTTTACGGTTGTAATTCTGGTCTCGAAAACCAACGGTACCCGGCGCTTGAACCGAGTACTTAATGACCCATGTGCCATCGTCCAAATAGAGCGGAGGCACATCGGTGTAGAAGCTCTTTTTAGAGTTATGGACCGAAAGCGCAAAGATCTTATTGGGATCTTGATTCACCCGATCCTGGCCCGGCCAGAAGATCCCTGAATCCCGCGTTACGGGAAAGAAGTCCGAGCCAATTCTCAAACGATACTGATACTGAGGGCTATCTTCCTTGGTGTGGTGCGGAAGGCTGGTCCAAACGCCGCCGCGCTGTTCCTCACCCAGAAACCACTCCCATGCCTCAACGTATTCGGAAGGCACGAGACTGCGGGCGCGGTCATAGCTTGGTCCATCCATCAACGGAACAGCAAGGTCAATGTCGTTCATCGCCAGCACCTACAACCATACGAACGCGAGTCATGCCCTTCAATAATATGGCCGAGAGTCAATTATTACGAGATCTCATTCCACGATCGGCACATCGTTGATGCTCTCGGTTTGCCGCTGGCGCGCTTGTACCCCGCTACCCCACTTCCCTGTATACTGATGTAGCACGTGTTTCATCCGGGCTTGTTGGGCCGGGTCGTTCATGGGAGGTTCTTGTGGCTGTTTCGAATCCGCCTAAGGGAAGCGTTTCTTCTTCGTCCATCAAGCCGGTTACACGCAAGGCCGTGCGCTGCCAGCGCGAGGTCGCCTGGCTTGTCACGCAGGCAGCAGGCAGACTCGTGGCGAGCACGGAGGACGTCAATGCTCCCACACCGAGCTTTGTGCTGGCAGCGGCGCTGGATTTTGTGCGCCAATTGGAGCTTGCCGCACAGGATGCCAGCGGCCACCTCGACTACCAGAATGTTATGGCACCCGACCTGCAAACGTTCTGCCACATGGCCAAGTTGCCCGCCGCGCCCAATGCGCTTTCGGACGCAGGCTACATGTTTACGCTTTCGGGCGCGGACCTTATCCGCGATATCTACGCATACTGCAGCGAGCTCGCCGAACGCAGCGTCTTTGGCAAGGCTGAAGTCAAACCGGGATATGTCATCAAGCTGGTTCTTAGGCTGTTCTTGATGGACGGGTTCGGGGCCATGCCGGCGTAAGCTGAGTCTTTAGCATCACCGTCGACTGGGCAACAACCGCTTTACCTTAGTGGGCGCCAATCGAGGGTCGATTATTGAGTCGCCTCGTCCACTAACGCATTTATTCCACGCGCTCTGACAGTCGATATTTGCGGTTGCGGCTTGTCGACGGCGCCGTGGGCTCAAGCTCGCCTTGAGCAATGAGCGCGTTGACGCGCGACCTAACCTGGGAAATTGTAAGCCCCGTGCGTTCTGCCAGCTCACGCGTCCCCAGCTCGCCGTAGTGTTTGAGTGCCGTCACAATTAAGCCCCCGCCATGATCGACCGGCTCGATCTTTGAACGGTAAAGTACGACCTTGAACCGATCGAACCCCGGGCAGAACAGGGGCTCGGCCAGACCATGCGCGCGCATGGCATCGATCATCATCGGGATGCCCGAGCCATTGCCCTCAGCCGGCGAACCTGCGCCATCCGGCAGCGGGACAATCGACATGAGCTTCACAAGCGTCGCGTTACGGCATCGGGAGCTGCCGTCAAACAAGTTCTCGCGAGTCTTTCCCCCGTAAAGGCCGCCAGGATTCGTCACCTCGACACGATCGTCAAAGACGTCGACGGCAATCGATTGTCCACAGAACCGATCCCCGTATTCTCGATGGATTACGGCGTTGGCGATTGCCTCGCGCAGAACCTCCTCGGGAATCTCAAGCGAGTCGACACGCGAGACGCCTTGGACGGTCGAGGTTCGCCGCAAATTCTTGGCGACGGC
>UQWV01000050.1 GCA_900544845.1 uncultured Collinsella sp.
TATTGAACCGACCTGGCGTGGAGTATCGGCAGGTGCGCCGTGGGGATACGGTCGATATCGGCTCATTTTGCGCCCGCGTGATGTGGCCATTCGAGTCCGTGGATGGTGAGGGAAATGAGGACTCGCTTGTCCTGCTGCTCTCATATGTTCAGGAAGGCAAGGGCCTGCGTATGCTCCTCACCGGTGATGCCGAGATCGATCAAGAACGGGAATTCGTGCAGGAGGTGGGGGATATCGACGTACTTAAACTTGGGCATCACGGCTCTAAGGTTTCAGTCGATGATGAGTTGCTGGACGTCCTGAAGCCCGAGCTTTCCCTCGCGAGTGCGGGCGAAGGGAATCGATACGGCCATCCGTCCGATGCCTGCATCGATGCCGTTAAGGAAGCGGGCGCCGTGTTCGCGTGCACTATCGAACACGGCGACATTACCGTCACGCCGACTGCGAATGGCTTTGCGATGCGATGCCAGCAACCGTGACGACATCGTTGGCGTGTGGTGGGCCCCTGGGCTAGAATGGCACGGAGCGAATACGAAGGCCTGCGGGAGGGGAGCGCAATGTCCGAAACCGGTCTGCTGCCGGCATATCTGATCGTCGGTACCGACGGCGTCAAGCGCGATCACGCCGTCTCGCGTATGAAAGCGCGTCTGGAAAAGACGGGCATGGTCGAGTTCAACCTCGACGAGCGCGATATGACCAAAGACCCCGATATCGAGTCGATTATCGGATCGCTTAACACCTTTCCGATGGGCAGCGAGTTTCGCCTGGTAATCCTTGACGGCTGTTCAAAGCTCGCCAAGGCGGTCTCGGAGCCGCTTGTCGAGTATTTGGCGAGTCCCAGCCCCACAACGGTCTGCCTCATCATTGCCGACTCGCTTGCCAAGAACACACGCCTGTATAAGGCGATCGCCAAGATCGATAAGAAGGCCGTGATCGATTGCTCCGGCACCAAACGCTGGGAGCTACCGCGTCGCGTGCAGCAGATGGCGACGCAGCGCGGCAAGTCGATCTCGACGGCGGCCGCCGAGGAGCTCGTCTCGCGTTCGGGCGAGAACACTCGCATGCTCGATAACGACTTGGCTAAGCTTGCCCAGATGGTCGAGGCGCCCCAGATTGAGCTTACCGACGTTGAGCGCTGGATTGTACGTACGGCCGAGGTTCAACCCTGGGACTTTCTCAATGCGGTCTCGGCACGTGACATGCGACGCTCGCTCGAGCTTTTCAATCTATTGCCCGCCAAGAGCTACGTGTGGACTTACACGTTGCTGTGCGGCCGCATCCGCGAGCTTATCGTCGCCAAGGCGCTCGATGCGCGCGGACAGGGTCGTGAGCTGGCCGCAACGCTCAAGCTCCAGTCCTGGCAGGTCAAGAATCACTTGACCTGGGCACGTCGCTTTTCGATGGCAGAGCTCGTCGCGGCGCTCGAGGGGGCGGTCGATGTAGAGCTCGCGCTCAAGGGTTCGGCCGATTCTGAGGCCGCGCTTTTGCTCTGGATTACGAACATCTTGAGAAAATCGTGATGATACCTGCCTATTTGACAAATTCGTTCTATCCCTTTGAGGGGGAGCGTGCTATAGTAGGCGCTTGCATGACCTCACCGTGTCTCAGAGGTGTCATACATTTTTTGCAAGGAACTCGAAAGGAACTCCAGAAGTGGCAAACATCAAGTCTCAGAAGAAGCGTATCCGCACCAATGAGGCAGCTCGCATGCGTAACAAGGCTGTCAAGTCCGAGCTCAAGACGCTGACCAAGCACGTCCAGTCCGCCGTCGCCGAGGGCGACGCCGAGAAGGCCCAGGCTGCCCTCAAGACCGTCACCAAGCGTCTCGACATGGCTGCCGCCAAGCATGTTATCCACAAGAACCAGGCTTCCAACCGCAAGTCCGGTCTTGCCAAGCTCGTGAACAGCATCAACGCCTAAGTTGTAAATTTCACACCACACAGATTACGCGCATAAATGGAGCCTGTTTTATGGAACAGGCTCCATTTTTTGTACCGCTCGGGTAAGATAGTCCGCATGAATACTTCAATTGACATTTCCCACATCCGCAACTTCTCGATTGTTGCGCACATCGACCATGGCAAGTCCACGATCAGTGACCGCATTCTCGAGCTCACCCATACCGTCGACGAGCGCGACATGGAGTCGCAGCTGCTCGACACCATGGATATCGAGCGCGAGCGCGGCATCACGATCAAGTCCAATGCCGTTCGCGTGTCCTATGACGCCGACGATGGCGAGACGTATCAGTTCAATCTGATCGATACGCCGGGCCACGTGGACTTTACCTATGAGGTCTCGCGCTCGCTGGCAGCCTGTGAGGGCGCGGTGCTCGTTGTCGACGCCACACAGGGCGTCGAGGCACAGACCGTCTCCAACGCGACGCTTGCCATGAACGCCAATCTGGACATTGTGCCGGCCATCAACAAGATCGACCTGCCCTCGGCTCATCCCGACGAGGTTAAGACCGAGATCGAGGATGACCTGGCGATCCCTGCCGATGATGCCGTGTGTGTCTCGGGCAAGACCGGCGAGGGCATCCACGATCTGCTGGAGTCCATTGTCTTTCTGATCTCTCCGCCCAAGGGCGATGCGAATGCGCCGCTCAAGGCACTCATTCTGGATTCATACTTCGACGAGTATCGTGGCGTCGTCGCCACGGTGCGCATCTTTGACGGCTCCATCAAAAAGGGCGATACCTTGCGCATGATGCAGGCAAAGGGCGACTTTTTGGTCGATGGCGTGGGCGTCAAGCGTCCCGCCGAGACGCCGGTCGACGCGCTGACGGTCGGCGAGGTCGGATACGTGGTCACGGGCCTGAAGGACCCCGAGGCCGTTCGCGTGGGCGACACCCTTACCTGGGCGTCGAACCCCTGCCCCGAGCCGCTTCCCGGTTACCGCGAGGCTAAGCCCATGGTCTATACGGGCCTGTTCCCGATCGATAACAAGGACTACGAGAACCTGCGTGACGCGCTCGATAAGCTGCATGTCAACGACCCGTCGTTGGTGTGGGAGCCCGAGACTTCGGTGGCGCTCGGCTTTGGTTTCCGCGTTGGCTTCTTGGGCCTGCTGCATATGGAGGTCGTCAAGGAGCGCCTGGAGCGCGAGTTCAACCTGGACCTGATTGCCACGAGCCCTTCGGTGGACTATCACGTCTACAAGACCGACGGCGAGATGATTGATGTTCGCAGCCCGCAGGATCTGCCCGAGGCTACGCGCATCGAGCGCATCGAGGAGCCCTACCTCAAGGCCAAGATTATCTGTCCGCCCGAGTATACGGGTGCCGTCATGCAGCTCGCTATCGAGCATCGCGGCATTACAACCGACATGATCCATCTCACGAGCAAATCGGTCGAGATGCGTTTCGACATGCCGCTTGCCGAGCTCATTCTGGACTTTTTTGACCAGCTCAAGAGCCGCACCAAGGGTTACGCCTCGCTCGACTACGAGTTCAACGAATATCGCCCCTCCGAGCTCGTCAAGCTCGACATCCTGCTTTCGGGCGACGAGGTGGACGCGCTGTCGTTTATCGTGCACAAGGATAAGGCTTATGGCCTGGCCCGCGGTCTGTGCGACAAGCTCAAGGAAATCATTCCGCGCCAGCTGTTCGAGGTGCCTATCCAGGGCGCCATCGGCAACAAGATCATTGCCCGCTCTACCGTCAAAGCGCGCCGCAAGGACGTGCTGGCCAAGTGTTATGGCGGCGATATCTCGCGAAAGCGCAAGCTGCTCGAGAAGCAGAAAGAGGGCAAAAAGCGCATGAAGGCCATCGGCTCGGTCGAGGTTCCGCAGGAGGCCTTTATGGCGATTCTCAAGGTGGACGAGTAGGTCCATGGCACTTTCTGAATACAGCAAGCGGTTGCTTGGCGCCTATGCCGAGCAGCCGTTCCTTATGGCTCCCATGGCGGGCGTGACCGATCCCGCCTATCGCATCATGTGCCGCCGTCGCGGTGCCCATCTTGCCTATAGCGAGATGGTGAGCGTGGCGGGCCTTGCCTATGCCAGCAATAAGACGTGGCGCCTGGTACTGCCGGCCGATGAGGAGCAGCAGATCTGCGTGCAGCTCTTTGGCTCCAAGCCCGATCAGTTTGCGAGCGCTGTTGCTGCCGTCGAGGAGCGTGTGGGCGATCGCCTGTCGCTGATCGATATCAACATGGCCTGCCCGGCTCGCAAGGTCGTCACCAAGGGCGAGGGCTCGGCGCTTATGCGCACTCCCGATCTGGCCGAGCAGATCGTCGAGGCGGCGGTGGGCGCGGCGCATGTGCCCGTGACCGTAAAAATCCGTAAGGGCTTTTACGCCGAAGACCGCAACGCCGCGACGTTTGCCCAGATGCTTGAGGGAGCAGGGGCCGCCGCGGTGGCGGTACATGGTCGCTGCGCCACGCAGCTCTATACGGGCCAGGCCGATTGGTCGGTCGTCGATGAGGTGGCCGACGCCGTCGAGATTCCCGTTATCGGTTCGGGCGATGTGTTCTCGGCAGAGGACGCTGCTGAGCATCTGCAAAGCTCGGGTGCCAGCGCGGTGTTTATCGCGCGCGGCATCTACGGCAATCCATGGGTGTTCGGCGATGCCCGAGCCCTTGCACTCGATGGCACGCCGGTTCCTTCTCGCTCCTCGGTTGAGCGCCTGGATGCCCTGCGCGAGCACCTGACGCTCACGCACGAGCTGTTGCCGCTCATGTCGCGTGCCCGCACGTACGCAAGCTGGTATCTAAAGGGCATGCCCCATGCTGCCGCCT
Organism: uncultured Collinsella sp.; assembly: GCA_900544845.1. Lineage (GTDB taxonomy): Bacteria > Actinomycetota > Coriobacteriia > Coriobacteriales > Coriobacteriaceae > Collinsella. Next base: position 4,740 of record UQWV01000050.1, read on the forward strand.
GGCGCGCTCAGGTGGTGCGTTGCTCCACATACGAGGAGTTCATGGCACTGGTCGATGATATCGAGCACGATGTGGTGGCCTGTGAGGCCGCACTTGCCGCCGGCGAGTCGGTGCCCGCTCATCCGTTGGAGGCCTAACGGTGGCCGTTACCGCGCTGTACGTGCATGTGCCGTTTTGCGCCCAAAAATGCCGGTACTGTGACTTTGACTCACGCAGTTTTGCTCCGTGCAACATGAGCGTTGCGCTCGATACCTATTTTGAGCAGTTGTATGCGCGCCTCGATGCTTTTGGCGACGCAGGCGCGCTTGCACAGATCCGCACCGTCTATGTTGGCGGCGGCACGCCGTCGCTGGCGGGGGAGCGTTTGGTAGAATTTGCCCGGCGTATCTCTGCGTGGTGCAAGCCTGTTGAGTTTACCTGCGAGGCCAATCCCGAATCGCTGACCGCAGAGCTTGCCACTGCGCTTGCCGGGGTGGGTGTCACGCGCGTCTCTCTGGGCGTGCAAACGCTCGATAACGCCGAACTTACCGCCATCGGCCGCATTCACGATGCCGATCGGGCGCTCGCTGCCATCACGACGGTCAAGGACGCTGGGCTTGTCGTGTCGTGCGACCTGATGTGCGGCCTTCCCGGGCAGACCGACCTAAGCTGGCAGCGCACACTCGATGGCGTGTTGGCGGCGGCGCCGCATCATGTGTCGGTGTACCCGCTCACGCTCGAGGAGGGCACGCCGCTCTATCGCGTGGCGTGTCGCGACGAGTCGCTCGAGCCCGACGAGGATTTTCAGGCTGCATGCATGGATGCGGCGCGTGAGCGCCTGAGTGCGGCCGGCTATCACCCGTATGAGGTGGCAAGCTACGCGCTCGACGGCCATGAGTGCGCCCACAACATTGCCTATTGGACCGGACAGGGCTATCTGGGTTTGGGCCGCTCTGCCGCCGGTATGCTCGACGCCGAGGATTTCGATCGCTTGGCCGGGCTGTTTCCCGACGTGCTTGCTCGCGGCGATGCGTATCGCGTGCGCTTGGTGCAACGCGACGATGCCGCGACGACGTTTGATGCCGAGTATCTGTCGCAGCGCGAGGCGGCGGCCGAGGATTTGATGCTTGCCTGTCGCATGACGCGTGGCATTGGGCCCGATCTGTTGGTTCGCTCGGCAAGCGTGATCGCTGCAGATGAGTTGGCGGCGGCCTGCGACCGTGCGGTCGAGTTGGGCCTTGCCACCTGGGTGCCCGATCATATTGAAGGACATGCGGGGCGCGTCACCTCGAAAGACGTTATCGCAGGTCGCGTCCGTGCTCGTTTAGCGCCCACTCACTTGGGCTGGCTCGATGGAAATGTGCTGTTCGAGCTGTTTTGGGGTCTAGCCTAGGCCGCTCGGGTAGAATTACCGCAATATATACGCTGCTGTGAGCAGGAGGTTGCCGCGCATGGCGACGATGAACGAAAAAGATTACTACGAGATTTTGGGTGTCTCCAAGGACGCCACCTCGCGTGATATACAGAAAGCCTTCCAGCAAAAGGCCCGCAAGCTCCATCCGGACGTCAACAAAGAACCGGATGCCGAGGAAAAGTTCAAAGAGGTTTCCGAGGCCTATGCTGTGCTTTCGGACGAGCAGAAGCGTGCGCGCTACGACGCCATGCGCTCGGGCAATCCCTTTGCCGGCGCTCCCACGGCTTCGCCCTATGGCGGCGGTTACGCCGGCAGCGCGGGCTACGGCAATCCCTTTGAGGGCGGCTTTCCCTTTGGTGGCGCCTGGGGTCAGCCGCGTCGCGGGCAGGCTGCCTATAATCCCGAGAACGGCGCCAACGTGGTCGTCGATATTAAGCTCGACGCCAAGGAGGCCAAGGGCGGTGCCCGCAAGACCGTCCGCTATACGCGCTTCGATACCTGTGGTCACTGCGGCGGTTCGGGCTCTGTTTCGTCCGAGCATGCACATACCTGTCCGAGCTGCGGCGGTCGCGGCCACATCGATGTCGACCTGTCCTTTCTGTTTGGTGCCGGCACGTTCCAGTCTGTCTGCCCTGAGTGCGGTGGCTCCGGTAAGGTCGTCGCCGACCCCTGTCCCGATTGCGGCGGCAGCGGGCGAACCCGTGTGACCTCCGAGCAGACGATTGAGTTTCCCGCCGGCACGCACGATGGCGACGAGGTCCGTATTGGCGGCATGGGTCACGCCGGCACCAACGGCGCCTCTGGCGGTGATCTGGTCGGTCGGGCCCATGTTGAGGCCGAGCGCCTGGAAGGCAAGGCCCGTACCGGTTTTTACCTGATGGGCATCGTGGCGCCGTTTTTGGTGCTATCGGCCATCTCGGGCGTGTTCTCGGCCTTTGCCGTGATGTGCTTTATTCCGTTTGCCATGGGCCTGTTCATGGTGCTCTCGGACGGCGTGCTGCACCGCAGCCTGCTGTGGTGGAAGCGCGGCGCGATGCAGTTTGCCAACGGTTTTGCCAACGGATTTATGTTTGCGCTCGTGTCGGTTTGGTTTGCGAGCTGCTCGCAACGTGCCATGCTTTCGCCCTACGCAATGCAATAACATCAAACCCTCTGTTTGCGGCCGGCCCAGCTTGGGTATAGGACGCACTGTGACAATAATGAAAGTCGGAAGGATTCGGTCGTGTCGGAAAATAGGGATTACTACGAGGTGCTTGGCGTCGACAAGGATGCCGACGCGCGGACGATTAAGCGCGCGTTTCTAAAGAAGGCCCGTACCGTACACCCGGACGTTTCGGACGACCCCGAGGCCGAGGCTAAGTTCAAAGAGCTCAACGAGGCATATTCCGTTCTTTCCGATGAGCAGAAGCGTGCTAACTACGACCGTTACGGCACTGCCGACGGCCCCGGTGGCTCCGGCTACGTCGATATCAACGATATCTTTGGTGGCATGGGCATGGACGACTTGTTCTCGTCGTTCTTTGGCGGCGGTGCCGGCGGTGGCGCCCGCAGCCGTCGTGAGCGTCGTCGCGGACGTGATATGGCCATCTCGCTTTCGGTGACGCTCGAGGAGGCGGCGCTCGGCTGCAAAAAGACGATCAGCTATGACCGCCTTGCTCCCTGCGAGGATTGCAACGGTACGGGCAAGGCTGACGGTGCGACCGAAAAACAGTGCAGCCGCTGCCACGGCACGGGCTATGTCACCACGGTCCAGCGCTCTTTTTTGGGCCAGGTCCAGTCCTCTTCGCCTTGCCCCGACTGCCACGGCGAGGGCACGGTCATCGATCATCCCTGCGAGACCTGTGACGGCCAGGGCCGCACGCCTTCGCATGAAAAGATCGACATCGATATTCCCGCCGGCGTTTCGACCGGTCGCCAGCTGCGTGTGAGCGGCTTTGGCGAGGCCGGCCTTCGCGGCGAGCCTTCGGGCGACCTGATTGTCAACGTGCGCGTTGCCGACCATGAGCGCTTTAAGCGCAACGGTGACGACCTGTACCTGGTGAGCGATATCTCGATTGCGCAGGCTGCGCTCGGCTGCGAGATCGAGGTCGAGGGCATTATGCCCGACGAGGTCGTTAAGGTGACGGTTCCCGCCGGTGCCCAGTACGGCGACACCGTGAGCGTCAATAATTACGGCATGCCGCGCATTGGTGGTGGCGGTTCGCGTGGCCGCCTGATCGTGCAACTGCGCGTGGTCGTTCCCACCAATCTTTCCAATAAGCAGCGCGAGCTGCTCCGTGCTTTTGCCGATGAGATGGGCGATGACGTCGCTTCCGGTAAGAAGTCGGTGACCGACCGTATCAAGAGTGCCCTCGACGATATCCTCGATTAAGGAGCCCGCGTGCTCGCACCCCATATTTCCGTCGTCAACCTCGGATGCCGTGTCAATCGGGTTGAGTCTGACCGTATCACTGCCGATCTTATGCGCCTGGGCTTTGCTATGGTGGAGCCCCAGGATGCCGATCTGATCGTCATTAACACCTGTGCTGTTACGGGCGAGGCCGAGGCCAAGACCCGTAAGGCCGTTCGCCATGCACTGGCCCATCAAAATGAGCCCTATGTGGTCGTGACCGGATGCGTGGTCAATTTGCATCCCGAGGAGCTGCTGGAGCTTTCGGATCGCGTGATCGCCGAGCCGTCCAAGATCGATGTCGCCGAACGTGTCTGCGAGCTGCTGGGCGTTGAGTCCGATAGCGTCCCCGCCTGCAGCGATGGCGAGGTGGTCGATGCGCTCGGTCGCTCTCGCCTGGGCGTGAAGATTCAGGACGGCTGCAACCATCGCTGCACCTATTGCATTGTGTGGAAGGCACGCGGCCCCGAGCGCTCCGTGCCCGTCGAGTCCGTGCTCGAGCAAGTTCGTGAGGCCCAGGAGGCCGGCGTGCCCGAGGTGGTGCTGACCGGTGTGAACCTGGGTGCCTACGATGGCAAGAGCGCGACCGACGAGCATGTCGAAATCGATGAGCTGCTTGAGGCCATCATGGAGCGCACGTCTATTCCGCATGTGCGCATTTCCTCGGTCGAGCCCATGGATATCTCTGAGCGCCTGCTTAAGGTGATGGCGCGCTATCCGCAGCGTATCGCCCCGTTTTTGCACCTGCCCGTGCAGTCCGGCTGCACGGCGACCCTGCATCGCATGGGCCGCCCCTATAGCGCCGAGACCTTTGAGGACACGGTGCGTATGATTCGCGCCAACTTGCCCCAGGCGTCTCTTTCGTGCGATGTCATCGTCGGTTTTCCTGGTGAGACGGACGAGGAGTTCGAGGAGTCGCTGGCGCTGTGCCGTCGTGTGGGTTTCTCGCGTATGCACGTGTTCCGCTATAGCAAGCGTCCCGGTACCCTTGCTGCCGATATGCCCGACCAGGTGCCGCCCGAGGTTATGGCCGAGCGCAGCCGTCGTATGCGAGCCGCGGCGCAGGAACTCGCCATTGCCGACGCTCGTCGTCGCGTGGGCACCGTCGAGCGTGCCGTCCTCGAGTACGGCGACAACCTGACGCTCGGTTCGTTCCATCATGCCCGTCTTGACGATACCTGTGGACTTACAGCCCCGTGCCTGCTCGATGTTGCTATCATCGGAGTCGATGATTCCGGCTTGGTCCATGCGCGCAGGGAGGTTCATGGAAGCCTCGAAGATTAGACTTACCGTTCCCGAGGGAATTGATCCCTCGTGCGTTTTGGGCGCCGGCGACGGCGTCCTTCGTGCGCTCGAGAGCTTGGTTCGCGCCCATGTGGTCGCCCGTGGCGATAGCATCGCCGTGAGCGGTGACCCGGATGAGGTCGAACTCGTGGCGCGTTTTTTCGAACATGCTTTTCGCGAGGCGGCCGCCGGGCGCACGCTGTCTGCCGACGATGTCTCTCGCTGCCTGGCCGTCTTGCGCGACGGTGAGCACGAGGCTACGTCGCTTCGCGATGACGTGCTGCTTTCGTATCGCGGCCGCGTCATTCGTCCCAAGACGCTCGGGCAAAAGCGCTACGTGGATGCCATTCGCTCGCATACCATCACCTTTGGCTTGGGTCCAGCCGGTACCGGTAAGACCTATCTGGCCATGGCGCTCGCCGTTGCCGCGCTCAAGCGTCACGAGGTGGGCCGTTTGATCTTGACGCGTCCGGTTGTCGAGGCGGGGGAGAATCTGGGCTTTTTGCCCGGTACCCTTGAGGAAAAGATCGACCCCTACATGCGTCCGCTCTACGACGCCCTTTTTGACATGATGGATCGCGAGCGCACCGATGAGCTTATGGAGCGTGGCGTGATCGAGATCGCCCCGCTTGCCTACATGCGCGGCCGCACGCTGAGTGATGCCTTCGTGGTGCTCGACGAGGCGCAAAATACCACGCCCGAGCAGATGAAGATGTTCCTGACACGCCTTGGGTTCAACTCCAAGTTCGTGATTACCGGCGACCTGAGCCAGCGCGACCTGGTGGGTCGTCGTGGCGGTCTTGCTGACGTTGAGCAGATTTTGGGCCGTGTCGACGATGTCGCATTTTCTCACCTCGAGCGTGCCGACGTGGTGCGCCATGCCCTGGTGGGTCGTATCGTCGAGGCATATGAAGCTTATGATGACGTGCGCGAGCAGCGCCCGCGCGACCGAAAGGAGTCCCGTTGAGTGTATTGATCAGCAACGATGCCGAGCTCGATACGCTGCTCGACGCGCAGGAGGTGGAGCACATCTGCGAGGTTGTGCTTGCCGCCGAGGGCGTTGAACGTGGAGTCGAGATTTCCCTTTCGTATGTCGACGAGGACGAGATGCACGAGCTCAACCACGAGTGGCGCGGTATCGACCGCACCACCGATGTGCTCTCGTTTGAGTGCGATTCGGCCTTTGACGATGACATTCCCGCCGATGAGACGCTCGAGCTCGGCGATATTATCTTGGCCCCGCAGGTTATTGCCCGTCAGGCCCCCGGTTTTGGCAATAGCCCCGCTGACGAGTGCCGTCTGATGCTCGTACACGGAATGCTGCACCTGCTGGGCTATGACCACATCGAGGACGACGAGGCCGAGGTCATGGAGGCCCGCGAGGACGCCATCCTGCGCGATCTGGCGCTCGAGCGCGGCGAGGACCCTAAGCTAGTCCACGTCGGCCCCATCACCAACCACGCCCACGACTAGGAGCCGTCTATGATTCCCGGATCGAACAAGGACCATCCGTCCTTTTTAAAGTCGTTTTCCTACGCCATGGAGGGCTTCGTCACCGCCGTCAAGACCGAGCGCAACATTAAGATCATGCTCGTTGCGGGCGTGTGCACCGTCATTGCCGGCTGCGTCGTGGGGCTCGACATTGCCGAGTGGGCCACGATTATCATCTGTTGCGGCCTGGTGATTCACGGCGAGCTGTGCAACACCGCTATGGAGGCCATCGTCGACCTGGCGACCCAGGAGCTCCATCCGCTGGCCAAGCGTGCGAAGGACATCGCCGCCGCTTCCGTATACATACTTTCCATCACCGCCGCGATTGTGGGCGTGCTGGTATTTGCCCACGCGCTCGGCTTTATTTAGAAGGGGATTCCCATGTCCGACAATATGCAGCCTACCGATGAAGTTTTGGATGACGAGGTCCTTGACGCGGTGGATACCGAGGAGCTCGAGGATGTCGAGGAATTCGACCCGTTTGAGGGCATGAGCGACGAGGAACTCGACTCCCTGTGCGACGAGGACGACGGTCCTATGGGCTTTGGTGACGTGGAACCCGGTTTCCGCAGCGGCTTCGTGGCCCTGGTCGGTCGTCCCAACGCCGGCAAGTCCACGCTGCTTAATGCCTGCTATGGCAAAAAGGTCGCCATCACCTCGCCGGTGGCACAGACGACCCGCCGCCGCATGCGCGCCGTCGTCAACCGTCCCGGCTACCAGCTGGTCTTTGTCGATACCCCGGGTATTCATAAGCCCAAGGACGGCCTGGGGTCCGAGCTCAACAAGAGCGCACTGTTCGAGTTGAACGATGTCGACGTCGTCGCGTTTTTGATTGATGCCACCAAGCCGATCGGCAGGGGAGACGCCTGGGTTGCCGAGCGCGTCAGATGCGCTCGTTGCAAGAAGGTCCTGGTGCTCACCAAGGCCGATGAGGCCGACCCCGCACAGGTCATGGAGCAGCTTAAGGCTGCCCACGAGCTTATGGAATATGACGACGAGATTGTGACGTCGTCGGTTAAGAACTTCAACGTCGATGCCTTTATCGAGACCGTTGCGCACTTTTTGCCCGAGGGTCCGCGTTGGTTCCCCGAGGACATGGGTACCGACGCTTCCGATGAGACGCTCGTTGCCGAGTTTGTGCGCGAGAAGGTCTTGCGCCGCACCCGTGATGAGATCCCGCACTCCGTTGGCGTGATCTGCGATGCGCTCGAGCAGACCAAGAAGGTGCTGCGCGTGCACGCCACCATTTACGTCGAGCGCGAGGGCCAAAAGGGCATCATCATCGGCAAGGGCGGCGAGATGATCAAGCATATCGGTATCGACGCCCGTCGCGATCTTGAGCGCATTTTTGGCACGCAGGTCTTTTTGGAGTTGGACGTGAAGGTCAAGGCCGGCTGGCGTGACGACGAGGCCCAGATTCGCCGCTTTGGCTATAACGCCGAGGACTAAGGACGCGCGGCGCGCATGGCAGGCTCCCGGACATATCGCACGAAAGTGCTCGTGCTCGATAAGACTAAGCTCAAAGAGACCGACCTGATCTTGACGATGCTTGACGAGCGGGGGCGGCAGGTTCGTGCCGTGGCAAAGGGCGCCCGCAAACCCGGCGGACGCCTGGCTGCGCGCTGCGAGCTGTTCTGTACGGTAGATATGCTGCTCGCACATGGACGGTCACTCGACGTGGTTTCCCAGGCCGAGCTTATGGAGGCGCCGCTCGGCGTTGCGCCCGATTACGAGACGACCTGCGCCGCAAGCGCGATCGCCGAGGTCGCGCGCGTGTGCTCGTTCGAGGACGCCGAGGACCCGTTTACCTTTGCCATCACGCAGCGAGCGCTTGCCCTGGTGGGCAGCGGGCTCGACACGGCGCATATGGATCTACTTGTGGCGGCATATGTCTTTAAGCTGCTGTCGCACGTTGGCTATCGACCCGATTTTTCGGCCTGCGTACTGTGC
>UQWV01000051.1 GCA_900544845.1 uncultured Collinsella sp.
TCCTTCATATAGGCCGAGACGGTGGGGCGGATAGCGCCAAAGTAGTGCTCCTCGAGCTCCTGGCCCTTGCAGGGAGCAGCACCAAAGAGGGTGCGGCCGGTGATGACCAGGTCCTTGCGCTTGCGGTAGGCGTCCTTCTTGATCAGGAAGTACTCCTGCTCGTCGCCCACGGAAGGAACGACCTTCTTGGGGGTCTTGCCAAACAGCGCCAAAACGCGCTTGGACTCACGCGAGAGCGCGGTCATGGAGCGCAGCAGAGGGGTCTTCTTGTCCAGGGCCTCGCCCGTGTAGGAGCAGAAAGCCGTGGGGATGCACAGGACATCGTCCTTGATAAAGGCGGGGCTAGTGGGGTCCCAAGCGGTGTAGCCACGGGCCTCGAAGGTAGCACGCAGGCCGCCGTTGGGGAAGCTCGAGGCATCGGGCTCGCCCTGGATGAGGTTCTTGCCCGTAAACTTGGTAATGGCGGTGCCGTCGTGGTTGGGCTCCAGGAAGCTGTCGTGCTTCTCGGAAGTAATGCCCGAAAGCGGCTGGAACCAGTGCGCGTAGTGCGTCGCGCCCTTGGAGATGGCCCAGACCTTCATGGCATGGGCAACGGCGTTGGCCACATCCAGGTCGAGCGGCTCACCGCCCTCGAGGGTTGCAGCAAGGCGCTTCCAAATGTCCTTGGGGAGGTAGTCCTTCATGACTTCCTCAGAGAACACCATGGTCCCGAAGCGGTCAGTAAGTTCGGCCATACGGAACTCCCTTCGTATCGGCACCGCGTGAGAAGCGGTGTTGATTACTAACGAACGAGTCATAGCTTAGACTCGCCGTGTTTCCGCGACATTACCGTTATGTTGCTGTCGCGAAACCAATCAATGAGGTTACCCTATCGAGGCGGCGTTGCCACCCTCAACAGCCAATCAACTGCATAAATTGCAGACCTCTCCCCATGGTTTAAGGGTAGTCAATTTGGGATGGAGCTCTATTAACTGGTATTTTGCATCAGATACCAGTCTTTATAGTCCGTGCCTAGATTAGCCGCTCTGTTATAGAGAAAGCCGATAGCAAGGCATCTTTGATTGGTATCCCCGAATAACGAGTGAAACTCCACCGTGACACAGCGGTGCTGTAGAATCCTTACAGCACATCACCCTATTACGTATCTAGAGGAGCACGATATGCGCGTCGACGAGGTTTTTAAGCAGGCAGCATCCCAGGGCACCGCGCCCGTTTCGTTTGAGATGTTCCCGCCCAAGGGCGAGCTCACCCTCGACACGGCTCGCGAAGTGGCAGGCAATCTGTGCAAGCTTTCGCCGAGCTTTGTCTCGGTCACCTGCTCGGCCGGCGGCTCGGGCAACGGTGCCACCACCGCCCCCATCGCGCATATGATTTCGAGCGAATTCGACACGCCCTCGGTGGCACACCTCACCTGCGTGGGCCGCACCCACGCCGACATCGCCGCCAAGATCGACGAGTATCGCACCGCCGGCGTTGAAAACATTCTGGCCCTGCGTGGCGATCTCCCTGCCGGCGCGACCGAGGACGACAAGCCCGCCTCCGACTACGCCTACGCCCGCGACCTCATCCCCGAACTCGTCGACGCCGGCTTTTGCGTGGGCGCCGCAGCCTACCCCGAGGGCCACATTGCCTGTGAGGATCTCAACCTCTCGGTCGAACACCTCAAGCAAAAACAGGACGCCGGCGCGAGCTTCTTTGTGACGCAGCTCTTCTTTGATAACGAGTGCTTCTACCGCTTCCGCGAGCTTGCCGACAAGGCCGGTATCACCGTGCCCATTACCGCGGGCATCATGCCGTTTATGGGCAAGTCGCAGATCAGCCGCATGGTCTTTATGTGCGGCGCATCGCTGCCCTCCCCCGTCATCAAGATTCTCGCCAAGTACGAGAACGACCCCGAGAGCCTGCAGGCAGCCGGTGTAGATTATGCCGCCCGCCAGCTTTGCGACCTCAAGGAGCACGGCGCCGACGGCCTGCACCTGTACACTATGAACCGTCCTGCGATCGCCGCGACCATTATGGAGCGCCTGGGGTAATGGAAAAACCGCACATCGATACAACCGCTGTCGAAGTGCCGGCCGACCTTGCGTCGCCGGCGCTTTACCGTGTCGATGCTGCGCACCATCCTCGTGTCGACCGTGCCGAGATGCTGCGGTATCTGGGTTACGGCGGCCAGCAGATTGAGCCCGAGCTGTCGCAGCGTATTGAGCTTGTGGTCGAGCGTCTGGAACTTGACATTGAGCCCCGTGGCGTGCGCCGCGTATTTGCCGTCGATGCCACGGGCGTGGACGAACAAAGTGAGCCTTGCATTCGCTTGGTCTGCACCAACGTTGAGCTGCGAGGTCGCGATATCTATCGACATCTCAAAGATGCCCGCTTTGCCGCGCTCATGGCATGCACCCTCGGCATGGACGCCGAGCGTCGCCTGCGCACCACGGGAGCCCAACATCCCCTGGAGGGCGCCGTGCTCGACGCCGCGTGCTCCGCTTACGTGGAAGCCGCCGTTGAGCAAATGGACCAGCAGGTCAAGACGGACGCCGCCGTTCATGGACTCGCCGGCAACTGGCGCTTTAGTCCCGGCTACGGCGACTGCCCGCTCTCGGCCCAGCGCTCGATCGTCAATGCGCTCAACGCCACGCGGCTCATCGGGCTTACCGTCACACCCACCAGCCTGCTCATGCCCACCAAAAGCGTGACCGCGGTGATCGGCCTGTTTGACGGTGAGGTCCACGACGCCCAGAGCCGCCCCACCTGCAATATCTGCCGCATGCGCGAGCACTGCCGCTTCCGCGCCGCCCACACCACCTGCTATTCCAGCCATTAGGAGCCCTCGATGTTTACTCCGCTTATCACTCATGATTCTGACGGCACTGCATTGGCGGCACCCGTTGATGCCGCACGTCGCAACGGTGCCACGTACAAGACGCGCACGATCGACGATCTGCGCATTAAGGACGATCGCCTGCGTGCGGCCATCGAGGGCACGGGGCACCTGCTGTTCGACGGCGGCATGGGCACCATGTTGCAGGCCGCTGGCATGAAGGCGGGCGCCCTGCCCGAGCTGCTCAACTTTGAGGAACCCCAGGTTATCACTGATATCCAACGTCAATATGTCGAGGCCGGCTGCGACGTGATTACCGCCAACACCTTTGGCGCCAACGCCCACAAGCTCGACGGCGCCGCCACCGTGGCAGACGTCTTTGCCGTGGCCGTCACCTGCGCCCGCGAGGCCGGCGCCCGCTACGTCGCCGGCGATATCGGCCCCATCGGCGCGCTGCTTCGTCCCTTAGGCACCCTCAGCTTTGACGAGGCCTATGACCTCTTTGCCGAGGAAGTGCGCGCCGGCGTCGACGCGGGCGTGGACCTCTTTATTATCGAGACCATGACCGACCTTGCCGAGATCAAGGCAGCCGTCCTCGCCTGCCGCGAGAACTCCGACCTGCCCGTCTTTGCCACCATGACCTTTGAGGAAGACGGTCGCACGTTCCTGGGCACGAGTCCCGAGGTCGCCGCCATCACGCTCGACGCCATCGGTGCCGACGTTTTGGGCATCAACTGCAGCCAAGGACCGGCCGAGCTTCGAGGACTCGCCGCACGTATGCTCACCGTTACGGACAAGCCCGTTATGGTGCAGGCCAATGCGGGACTGCCCCACGTGGACGACAACGGTAACACCGTCTTTGATATCCAAGCCCCCGAATACGCCGAGGCCGTCACCGGCATGATCGCCGACGGCGTGAGCGTCGTGGGCGGCTGCTGCGGCACCACGCCGGCGCACATGGCAGCGCTGCGCACGCTTATCGATAACCACAAGCCCAGTCCGCGCCACCGCAAGTCCAGCATGTCGGTCACAAGCGCCCAGACCGTGGTGGACCTCCCCTGCGATGGCCACAAAATCGCCGTCATCGGCGAGCGCATCAACCCCACCGGCAAAAAGCGCCTGCAGCAGGCCCTGCGCGACGGCGATCTGGACTACGTGGTGAGCCAGGGCATCAGCCAGCAGGAGCAGGGCGCCGACATCCTGGACGTCAACGTGGGCCTACCCGAGATCGACGAGGTCAAGATTATCCAACAGGCGACCGAACAGCTCCAGGGCTCCACACTCCTGCCGCTGCAGATCGACTCCACCGACCCCGCAGCCGTCGAGGCAGCCGTGCGCCGCTACGCCGGCAAGCCCATCATCAACTCGGTCAATGGCAAGCAGCAGGTCATGGATGAGATCTTTCCGCTGGTCGCCCACTACGGCACCAACGTCGTCGGCCTTACGCTCGACGAAGGCGGCATCCCCGATACCGCCGAGGCTCGCTTCGCCATCGCCGAGCGCATCGTGGCCGAGGCTGCCCGCTACGGCATCGGACCGGATCGCATCCTCATCGACTGCTTGGTCATGACCGCCTCGACCAATCAACGCCAGGCCGAGCAGATCCTGCGCGCTATGTCTCTGTGCAAGGAGCGCCTGGGCGTCAAATGCGCACTCGGCGTGTCGAACATCAGCTTTGGCTTGCCTGCCCGCCCGCTGCTGGGCTCGGTCTTTTTGGCCGCCGCCTTTGGCGCGGGCCTGGACGCCCCCATCATGAACCCGGGCTCCAAGCGCTTTATGGACACCGTCTACAGCTATCGCGTGTTGAGCGTCGAGGACGAGGGCTCGACCGGATACATCGAGCGCTACGCCGGTTGGACCGACCCGTACAAAATCGCCGCGAACCCGGCAGCGGCTCAGGCAGCATCGAGCGATGCCGCACCCGCCCCGGGCACCGCCGCCAGCGCCGACGACGACCCCATCCGCCACATGGTCGTCTCGGGCCGCAAGGGCGAGATCGCGGCCGAGACCGAGCGCCTGTTGGCCGACCACGACGCCATGGACCTCATCAACAACCACTTTATTCCTGCCCTCGACGAGGTCGGCGTCCTCTTTGACCAGGGCAAGTTCTTCTTGCCGCAGCTCATGGCCTCTGCCGAGGCCGCGCGCGTGGGCTTCGATACCATCAAGCGTCTGATGCCCGCCGGCGAGATTGCCGACAAGGGCAAAATCTGCGTGGCTACCGTCAAGGGCGACATCCACGATATTGGCAAGAACATCGTCAAGATGCTGCTCGACAACTACGGCTACACCGTCTTTGACCTGGGCCGCGATGTCGATCCGCAGGAGGTGCTCAAGACCGTAAAGGAGCGCGACATTAAGCTCGTCGGTCTCTCGGCACTTATGACCACCACGGTCGTCGCCATGGAGGAGACCATCAAGTTGCTTCATGCCGAGGTTCCGGGCGTCAAGATCATCGTGGGCGGCGCCGTGCTCACCCCCGAATACGCCAAGCAGATCGGCGCGGACTACTACGCCAAGGACGCCGCCGAGAGCGCGCGTATCGCCGAAGAGGTCTTTGGCCGGTAACACAACGGAAACAACCCCGCACCAAAACGTGCCGCATGTGCCACTTGGCGCGTGCGGCACGTTAGAATAGAGGGGACTATGCTCGTTTTGGCAGATAGGAGCGCAAGGATGGCGATCACGCCTGCAGAAATCGCGGAAACCCGCGGCATGGTTGAGGAGCAGAACCTCGACATCAGGACCATTACCATGGGTGTTTCGCTCATGGGTTGCGGTGACGAGAACCTCGACCGCATGTGCACGAAAATCTACGACCACGTGACGCACACGGCTGAGCACTTGGTCGAGACCGCCGAGAACCTCGAGCGCGAGTACGGTATCCCCATCGTCAACAAGCGCGTTTCCGTCACCCCGGTGGCGCAGATTGCCGCGTGCTGCAAGGATGAGGACCTCACCCCCATCGCGCATGCCCTCGACCGTGCAGCCGAGACCCTCGGCATCGACTACCTGGGCGGCTTCTCCGCGCTCGTCCAGAAGGGAATCGGCGACGCCGACCGCCGCGTTATCCAGTCCATTCCGCAGGCGCTCGCCACCACGAGCCGCGTCTGCTCCAGCGTCAACGTCGCCAGCCTGCGCGCCGGCATCAACATGGACGCCGTGCTCATGGCCGCGCAGACCATCATCGATGCCGCCAAGCTCACGGCCGACCAGGACTCCGTTGGCGCTTCCAAGTTTGTCTGCTTTGCCAACATGGTCGAGGACTCCCCGTTTATGGCGGGCGCTGTCCACGGCGGTGGCGAGGCCGACGCCGTCATCAACGTTGGTGTCTCGGGCCCTGGCGTTATGGCCGCAGCCCTGGAGACGCTCCCCGACTCCGCCTCGATGATGGAAGTCGCCGAGAAGATCAAGCAGACCGCCTTTAAGATCACCCGCGCCGGCGAGCTCATGAGCCGCGAGGCCGCCCATCGTCTGGGTGTCGAGAAGGGCATCGTCGACCTGTCGCTGGCTCCCACGCCTGCCATCGGCGACTCTGTTGCCCGCATTCTCGAGATCATCGGTGTTGGCACCTGCGGTGGCCCGGGCACGACCTGCGCACTCGCTATGCTCAACGACGCCGTCAAGAAGGGCGGCGTCATGGCCAGCTCCAGCGTCGGTGGTCTCTCGGGCGCCTTTATCCCCGTGTCCGAGGACGCCGGCATGATCGCCGCCGTCGAGACCGGCGCGCTTTCGCTCGAGAAGCTCGAGGCTATGACCTGCGTGTGCTCCGTCGGCCTGGACATGATCGCCATCCCCGGCGACACCCCGGTCGAGACTATCGCCGGCATCATCGCCGACGAGATGGCCATCGGCGTCATCAACAACAAGACCACGGCCGTCCGCGTGATTCCCGCCATCGGCAAGGGCGTGGGCGACTGCGTCGAGTACGGTGGCCTGTTCGGCCGTGCGCCCATCATGCCGGTGAACCCCAACGCCGGCACCGTGCTTGCCCACCGTGGCGGACGCTTCCCGGCACCGCTGAACTCGCTGAAGAACTAGCTGAGGGGTTCGGGCGAGGAGCCCCGGGGAGGGCAAATATATAAGGTCGCCTGCTCGGACAGTCCTGACTCGCACGGAGAGCACATTAAGTGCTCTCCGGCTCGTGCGGAACTCGCGATCGACCTTATATATTTGCCCTCCCCGGGGCTCCCGCACAACGGGACCTCGGTTGGGCTCTATCCCGGTTGCAGTTGCTTCGCTCCTGCACCACTAGGCTGGTGCGACGGTTTGGCGTTGGATCGGTTCTTTCTGATATATGCTGGTTGCGGCTCTTCTTTTGGGGGGGGAGTCGCTTTTTTGTTGCTAGGAGGTTAGCCCGTGGTTGATGGGGATGCTCGCTCTGAGCTTCTTTCTGCTGATTGGAATCAGGAGTGGATGCGTCTGCAGGCCGCTCGGCATCGGGCTGATGATTCTTTTGAATGGGATAAGCGGGCTCGACATTTTCGACCTCTTGAGACTGCTCCGTATGCCCGGGATTTTATGAAATTGCTGGCTCTTGAGCCTGGTGAATCGGTGCTTGATATGGGGTGTGGGGCTGGGTCGATTGCTATTCCGCTTGCGCAAGACGGGCATCCTGTGATTGCGGCTGATTTCTCCCCCGCCATGCTGGGCACGCTTGATGCCGGCATTGAGTATTACGGGCTCGAGGATCTTATTACGCCGCTTGAGCTTGCTTGGGATGATGACTGGAATTTGGTTGGACCGGTCGCGAAAGCGGTGGATGTTGCCTTTGCCAGTCGGTCGGTTACGACGACCAATCTAAAAGATGCGCTTGCCAAGCTTAATCGAACGGCTCGTCGGCGTTGTGCTGTCACGATGGTCGCCAACTCCAGCCCGCGCTATGATCTGCACTTGATGAACGCCATCGGCGCCTCGGTTACCTGCAGCAATGGCTTTGTGTACGCCTTTAACATTCTCATTCAGATGGGTGCCCTGCCGCAGGTCACGTACTTTGAATCGCCTCGTCGCGATACCTTCGATAGCCTTGAGGCAGGCGTGGCGGACTTTTCCCGCATGCTTGAGCATGGCAACGAGGATAAGATTGACCGTCTACGCGACTACGTCGCTCAGCATATGATTGAGAATCCCCATGCCGGCGAGCCAGGGTCCAAGGGCGTACCGCAGGGGCGTTACATGCTCGACCACGTCCGCAAGGTCCGTTGGGCGTTTATTGCATGGGAGCCGGTCTCCATACCCCGCCCGTAGCCCATCTAAAGCTTGCATCGTCTTCCCGCCCGGCATCCGCATTCTTTGCGAACTGGGCAAACGCGCTCCACACCGCGCCGTTCCTGCGCTATCGTGGGACAGCTCACGTAGATTAAGGCCCCATTGCGGGGCGCCCCATACATAGAAAGCGAGAACCCATGGCACTGACAGGAGCCCAGGTCAAGCAGCTTCGCAGCATGGCCCATCACCTCAACCCCGCCATCATCATCGGTAAGTCCGATGTCAACGAGGGCACCGTCGAGCAGACGGTTGCCTACCTGGAGAAGCACGAGCTCGTTAAGTGCTCCGTGCTGGACGGCTCCAGCCTTTCTGCCCGCGAGGCCGCCGAAGAGCTCGCTGAGCGCTGCCACGCCGAGGTCGTCCAGGTCATCGGCCGCAAGTTCTCGCTGTATCGCGAGTCCTCACGCAAGGACATCGAGAAGATCAAGCTCGTCTAAGAGCCAATGATCCGGCGAGCCAACACATAGCAAGCTTACGGGTGCCCAAGTACTTTGGGCGCCCGTTTTTTATCGCTCGACCAGCACGCGATTGAGCCGCCCCTCCACCAAGCGCTCGTATAGACGCCGCGTCTCGGGCTCGGGCACGCCATTGACCTGCTCCCTCAGATGGTGCATATGCCCGCTGTATAGCTCGACGATATCGCGCCGCCGCCCCGCCGCACTGTAGACGCGCATGGCGCAGCGCACCATATCCTCGCGCGCCGTTTCCTGCCGAAGCCCCGACTCCGCCAGCCAAATCGCCGACTGCAGATCGTTTTCTTCTAGAGCGGCATTGGCCCCCTTAATCATGCAATCGATGTACTTTGACTGCATAATGCGTCGCATACGCAAAAAGTAGGTGGGATTACAGCCATTGGGAACATACAGCGGTCCGGCATAAAGCTGCTCAATCTTAAGGCACAGTTCAACTAAATGGGGCCCGCGCGCACCCGTGCGATTTCCCAAAACCTCGCGGCTTATCTGGTCAAACAGCCGTACATCGGTCTTGACGTAGTCGCCGTTGAGTCCGATGCATTCATTTTGGATGAGCACGCACGACTTGCCGTCTGGCGTCGGCCCCAAGGCCGACCGCAAGCGCGATATCGTCGAGTACAGGTTGTTGCGGGCGCTATTGAACTCGGCATGGGGCCACAGCTCCATGGCCAGCGTCTCACGATCGACGAGCGCATCCATGCCCAGCGCAAGCCGCTCGGCAAGTGTCGCCGCCTTCTTGCGGCGCCACATTTTGTCCGTGATGGGAAACCCGTCGCGCTCGGCGCGAAACGCACCAAACATGCGAATCTCGATATGGTCGATGGTATCAACGGCTTCAACCTCGCCAGCCTGGAACAGACGCTCGCCCTCCCCTTCCAAATCGTCGCGCAGCGAGTACCGCGACAGCTCGCGCACGGGAAGCTTCTTGCGTATCCTGCCCGCCGGCTCGCCCAGACAATGCATGGCAAGGCGCGCAAAGAGCCGATACGATGGCTCTAGAATCCCCGCACGATTCATGGACATCCAGGCCGCAAGGTCGCTGTCTCGGCCCGCACAGGCCAAATGCAGCGCCACGACCCAGGCTTCTGAGCCACCGACCTGCGTCTTGCTAATATCGAGCAGCTCCGCCTCTTCGCGAACCGATACCAGCGACGTATTGCGCAGATACGCCACGCGCTCCAGCAGCAAAGCGTTTTCGCGCATGTACGTAATCGATTCGTCGGCGAGCTTGAGCACCTGGACCGCACGGAACTTTGCGTTGACTGGCCGCCCCTCCGCCAGCGATTGCCAGCCCTCCAGCAATAGCCCAAACAGCTGAATTTGATTGTCGCGAACACGCACCGCAAAGCGGTCGAGCTCGCCAAACGCCACATCGTCGGTCACGGGCAAGCCCGCGAGCAGGCGCCGCGCCGCCAGCACCATACGCAGCCAAATGGATGGCGCCTTAAGCCCGCGGATATCGAGCGCCTCGAGTATCTGCGCCATCTTGTCATCGCGCTCGTCGGGTTTAGCAAACGAGCCGTCGAACAGCTCCACCAGCATATGGTCGGCCTGTATGAGAATCCCCGCGATGTCGAGCTCGCAATCATAGGCTTTGCGCGCCTTGAGCTTCGCGAGAACATTGCCGTCTTTCGCTCGCTCTGTTAGGTGGCGCTTGACCTCGATATGCGCGGACAGCATGTCGAGCACCTCGCAGGATGTCTGTTCTTGCACAACAGGGTTGGCGGGAAGCCCCAGGTCATTGTCGCCGTAAAAGGCGATAGTGAGCGCCTGTGCTATTTTCCAGGTAGCGGGGTCGAGCTCGCGCGCCGCCTGATCGCCCGCACGTTCGATAACGGACGCCATATACCTTGCGAGCTTTGTATTGCACACGCTGACAGCCGCCAGATACACGCCGAGCGCCTCGGCGGGTGCCGGCTCTTTCTCCTGCTTTTCCGCATTGACCATCGCCGTCGCCGCGCGGCAAATGTCCCCTCCGTGCCCGGTCAGGGCAAGATCGGCCCCATACTGCCCGGCAAGTTCCAACACCACATGGCGGTCCAAGAACGCATCGGCCAGGTCCATAGCCAAATCGCATCGGCCCGCCTTAATCAAAATGCGAGCAGCCCGCGATACAAGTTCGGGACGGATCTCGGCAACGAGCTTTCGCAGCCTCAGGCGCGCGTTGTCCTTAGCGCCCAAACACCTAAAGGTGCGATCAGACGGATCCACGCCAAAAAACGGATAATCGCGCACAAAGATGGACTGGTCGATCATCGAAAGCCTTACACCGCACGCCTCTAGCTCCGCAATGCGACCCTCGCCCATCAGCACCATCAAGCAGGCAACGGTAAACAACAGGTTGTTCTCGAGCGATGCGAGATCTGCCAGCGCCGCACCGTACACGTTGACGATTTCGTTCTCGAGCAACCCGGCAACATCGCCCTGTCCATACATTCCCGTCTGCAGGGCAGATACCAGCTCTGGCACACCCTGCGTGAGCCGATAAAAATCGAGCGATGTACTGATCGAAAACGCCGTAGCCCATGACGAATACTCATAGGCGTGCACCTTGAGCATCTGCGCATTGACTTTTACAGAATCGCCCAACCCGTGGATAAGCAATCGGTTGGAGGGGCGGCAAGTAATAAAGACCCCCGTCCCCGTAGCACGTAAGCTGCGGATTCGATCGATGAGGTCCTCTGTTTCGCGCTGCTCGAGATTGGGCACGTTGTCGATCGCAACGAGCGAATGCGGTTTGTCCTTAAGCTCATCGGCGACAACCTCGAGCTGCATAAAGAGCTCGCGTCCAATCGCGCGGTCGGCCTCGATTATCCGAACCGGCCCTCGCGTGGGATCCGATTTAACTTCCTGCACGTATTGCAGCAATACCGACGTCTTACCAAACCCGTCGGGCGCGTAAAGCAGAACGATTCCTGCCTTGCGCCCTTTAACGATGAGCTCGTTCATCAAGCGATCGCGCCGCACCATATAGCCGCCGCCCGTCGGCATCAACTCGAGGTCGTCCGTATTGCCCAGATCGTTTACCATGCCTGCTCCTCAACTCGACCATATGGACACCGTAGCTGCAGGACCATATGAGCCACCCCGTGAATAGCGCGACTTAGAGTTTTTGGTTGTCTGCCGGTACGTGTTTGGCAAGTTTTTGTACAGCGAGGCCCGATGGTAATTTATCCCCCGACCAATAGGTCTTTGCGCAGGTCAATGCGCTTGCCAGCATGTCCCATCCAATTTGCAGTGTAGCGCAGTCGTCTGTTTTTATTTGAGTTGCGCAACTCGCCTATTCCTCGCTACCGCTTGCGACTCTATAGTGGCAAATGTGCATAGAATCTGGTACGGAATGAATCTCATGATTTAGAGCCCACTCGCCAAGCATGTGGCAAGGTTTCCGTCATGCACACATTACGGCCCGCATCCACTAAAAAGGCCCCCGCAAAGCGAGGGCCTTTTGGAAAGCTATGTAAGATCGCTTGGTCGCGTTACTCGCAGAGCGAAAGAGCGGCCTCGTCAGCAACGACGACGCAATTGGTGTGGAGCTGCAGGATCGAAGCGGGGCACTCGGGCGTAACCGGGCCATAGCACATATCGTGCACAGCCTGAGCCTTGGCCTCACCGTTGGCGACAACCAGGATCATGCGGGCATACATGATGGTCTGGGTGCCCATGGTGTAAGCCTGACGGGGCACATCATCGATGCTGTCGAACAGGCGGCTGTTGGCCTGAATGGTGCTCTCGGTCAGATCGACGCAGTGCGTACCCTTGGAGAAGTGGTCATCGGGCTCGTTGAAGCCAATATGACCGTTATTACCAATGCCGAGCAGCTGCAGATCCGGGTAACCGGCGGCAGCGACGATCTTGTCGTACTCGGAGCAGGCAGCAGCGGCATCGGGGTTGGAGCCATCGGGCACGTGCGTGTTGTTCAGATCAATATTGATGTGATCGAAGAAGTTCTCGCGCATAAAGTAGTGATAGCTCTGGGGATCGTCGTGCGAAAGACCGCGATACTCGTCCAGGTTGTAGGTGCTGACCTCGGCAAAGTCGACGTCGCCCTTCTCGTACCAAGCGGCGAGCTGCTTGTAGGCGCCAATCGGGGTGGAGCCGGTGGCA
>UQWV01000052.1 GCA_900544845.1 uncultured Collinsella sp.
CATCGAGCGCTGCTACGGCTCCTTCGAAGAAGGCCCCCACGATGCCCTTCCCACCGACGTCTGGGATCCGGGCGAGGACCTGGTCCCCTTCGGAGGAGAGGGAAGCAAAGCGTTGCAAGAACGCATGGTAGCCACCCTCACCAATCTCATGGGCGCCGAGGGCATAGAAACCCTCCTAGCAGTAAGCCACGGCAGCGCCAGCCGCCAATTCATCAAGGCTGCAGCCACAGAGGGCTTCGAGCTCCCAGCAAAACTCCCCAACTGCGCCATCATGATCTTCGACTTCGATGAGGCAAAGCTACAAGCAGAAGGCGAGCCAATGCAATGCAAGTTCACCCTCCAGCAAATAGTGGACCCCCAACAAAGTAATTAGCTGAGCGAGCAAGGTTTAGCAGACATCTACGTGGCGTTCCCAGTGTGCGGCGGAGGGGGCGGGCCTGAGGCATATTAAGGTTGTCGCGAGTTCCGCACGAACAGGAGAGCACTTAATGTGCTCTCCGTCGTGAGCAGGACTGTAGAGCAGCAACCTTAATATGTCTCAGGCCCGCCCCCTCCGCCGCACACTGGGAACGTGCCACGCACTTTACCTGCGTAAACAATGTGAGTGAAATATGAATCTCGATGGATACGCCCGCAGCCGTGTATACTAAACAGCTGTGTGAAACCAGGGGAGTATTCTGGCTGGACAAAATGCCTGCTTAATAGGGTTGTCAGGTAGTCCGGGCGAAATACAAGGCTGGGGAGCACGTCGTGTAAGTAGTGGTCCTCTAGGGGCGTACGCTCGGTGGTGTACGCATTGTCCCAAGACCACGCGAGAGTTGGGATCATATCTTGATCAGCATGATTCTCGGCCGCAAGATTGGCATGACCCAGGTTTGGGACGAGGACGACAACGTCGTTCCCGTCACGGTCATCCAGGCTGGCCCCTGCGCTGTCTCGCAGGTTAAAACTCAGGCAACCGACGGCTATGACGCCGTCCAGATCGGTTTCGGCGACATCAAGGCCAAGAACGTGAACAAGCCCATGGCTGGTCACTTCGCCAAGGCTGGCGTCGAGCCTGTCCGCTTCCTTCGTGAGGTCCGCGTCGAGAACGGCGAGGAGCACAAGGTCGGCGAGGTCGTCACCGTCGCTGATTTCGCTGATGTCGAGAAGGTCGACGTCATCGGTACCTCCAAGGGTAAGGGCTTCCAGGGTCGCATCAAGCGCTGGGGTCAGCGCCGCGGTCCTATGACGCATGGTTCTCACTTCCAGCGTCACCCCGGTTCTATCGGTCAGTGCGCCTATCCTGCGCGCGTCCTCAAGGGCGTCAAGATGGCCGGTCACATGGGTAACGAGCGCGTTACCGTCAAGAACCTTTCCGTTGTCCGCATCGATGCCGAGCAGAACCTCATCTTGGTCAAGGGCGCTGTCCCGGGTGCCAAGAATGGTCTCGTCGCCATCCGTATGGCCTAAGGGCCCAGCCCATTTAGCCCAGCGTCATACCAAGGAGAACACTTAAATGGCAAAGTTTGAAGTAAAGAACAGCGAGGGCAAGAAGGTCGCCGAGGCCGAGCTCGCCGCTGAGGTGTACGGCATCGAGCCGAACATCCACGTTATGCACCACATCGTCAAGTGCCAGATGGCCTCTTGGCGTCAGGGCACCCAGTCCGCTAAGGGCCGCTCTGAGGTTTCCGGTGGCGGCAAGAAGCCTTGGCGTCAGAAGGGCACCGGCCGTGCCCGCCAGGGTTCCATCCGTGCTGCCCAGTGGCGTCACGGTGGCGTTGTCTTCGCCCCCAAGCCCCGTTCATACGCCAAGCGTATGAACAACAAGGAGGTCAAGCTGGCTATGCGCTCCGCGCTGTCCGCCAAGCTGGCCGATGGCGAGCTCGTGCTCGTCGACGACTACGGCTTCGAGAAGCCTTCCACCAAGGCTGCCGTCGCCATGCTCAAGGCTCTCGGCCTTGAGGGCAAGCGTCTGACCATCATCGTTCGCGATGAGGACGTCAACGCCTACCTGTCGTTCCGCAACATTCCCAAGACGTTCATCATCACCGCTGACGAGGCCAACACCTACGATCTCGTCAACAACAACGCTGTGCTGATGCCCGCCGACATCGCCGCTCACTTCGGGGAGGTGCTTGCATAAATGACCGCCCACGAGATCATCATCCGTCCGATCGTGTCCGAGCGTTCCTTCTCCGGCATGGAGCTGAACAAGTACACGTTCGAGGTCGCCAAGGATGCTAACAAGTATCAGATCAAGGACGCTGTCGAGGAGATCTTCGGCGTCAAGGTCGTTCGCGTGAACACCCTGACGGTCAAGCCCAAGACCAAGCGCGTGCGCTATGTCGCCGGCAAGACCCGTTCTTGGAAGAAGGCCATCGTCACGCTGGCCGAGGGCGACACCATCGAGGTCTTTGGCAACCAGGCCTAAGACTCGCTGCTGTTGAGTGAGCTCATGCCTCCCAAATAGGGGAGGCGGGAGCTCAAGGTTTTGGGCGTATAAAATGGACACGCCCGGAACCGTGTATACGTCCGGTGTCATCGCACCCGAGGCAGAACCTCGAATCCCTGTCTGCGATGGCTAACGGATTCCTATTGAAAGGGATTGTAATGGCTGTAAAGCACCTTAAGCCGACCTCCGCTGGTAGGCGTTGGCAGACGATCTCCGACTTCTCCGAGATCACCTGCACCAAGCCCGAGAAGTCTCTTCTCGAGCCCCTGCCCAAGAAGGCCGGTCGTAACAACAACGGCCGCATCACCACCCGCCACCAGGGCGGCGGCGTGAAGCGTCGTTATCGCGTGATCGACTTCAAGCGCAACAAGGACGGCGTGCCCGCCAAGGTTGCCACGATCGAGTACGATCCGAACCGTTCCGCTCGCATCGCTCTGCTGCACTACGCTGACGGTGAGAAGCGCTACATCCTGGCCCCCAAGGGTCTCGAGGTCGGTCAGACCATCATGTCCGGTTCTGACGCCGACATCAAGCCGGGCAACGCTCTGCCCCTCGCCGACATCCCCGTCGGTACGCTCATCCACGCCGTCGAGTTCCAGCCGGGCAAGGGCGCTGCTATCGCCCGTTCCGCCGGTAACTCCTGCCAGCTGATGGGTAAGGAGGGCAAGTACGCCATCGTCCGTATGCCTTCCTCCGAGATGCGCCGCATCCTCGTTACCTGCCGCGCCACCGTCGGTGAGGTCGGCAACGCCGATCACTCCAACATCGTCATCGGCAAGGCCGGCCGTAAGCGTCACATGAACGTGCGCCCGACCGTCCGCGGTACCGTCATGAACCCTGTCGACCACCCGCACGGCGGTGGCGAGGGCAAGAACCACACCTCTGGTCGTCCCTCCGTTACCCCCTGGGGTAAGCCGACGAAGGGCCTTCGTACGCGCAAGAAGAAGAAGGTCTCGAACCAGCACATCATTCGTCGCCGTAAGAAGTAATTTCGGATACCGAGTTTTAGGAGAAAGCACTTATGAGCAGAAGTCTCAAAAAGGGCCCGTTCGTGGAGACTCGCCTTCTCTCGCGTATCACCGCGATGAACGAGGCTGGCAAGAAGGACGTCGTGAAGACCTGGTCCCGCGCGTCCACCATCTTCCCCGAGATGGTTGGTCACACCATCGCCGTCCACGACGGCCGCAAGCATGTGCCCGTGTATGTTACCGAGTCCATGGTTGGTCACAAGCTCGGCGAGTTCGCGCCGACTCGTACGTTCCGTGGCCACAAGGCCAAATAGGGGGTTAACCGTAAATGGCAACTAAGTCTATTGAAACTGAGGCCACCGAGGTTCGCGCCGTCGCTAAGTACGTGCGTGTTTCCCCCAGCAAGGCCCGCCTGGTGGTCGATCTGATCCGCCGCAAGCCTGTCGCTCAGGCCTTCGACATCCTCCACTTCTGCGACCGCGCCGTCGCCGTGGATGTCGAGAAGGTTCTCCGTTCCGCCGTTGCGAACGCCGAGAACAACAACGGTCTGCGTGCCGACAACCTGGTTGTCGCCGCTGCCTATGTTGACGAGGGTCCGACGCTTAAGCGCATCCGTCCCCGCGCCAAGGGTTCCGCTTCTCGCATTCTGAAGCGTACTTCCCACATCACCGTCGTCGTTGCTCCTCGAAAGGAGGCGTAAAGCTGTATGGGTCAGAAAGTCTACCCCACCGGCTTCCGTCTTGGCATCACCGAGAACTGGCGCTCCCGCTGGTTCGCAGAGAAGGATTACGCTAAGACCCTCGGTAACGATCTCGAGATCCGCAAGTACCTCGAGAAGCGTCTTTCCCGCGCAGCTGTCTCCCGCGTCGAGATCGAGCGCGCTGGCGACAAGGTGAAGGTCATCATCCTCACCGCTCGCCCCGGCGTTGTCATCGGTAAGAAGGGTGCCGAGATCGATACCCTCCGCACCGAGCTCGAGAAGGTCGCTGGCGTCTCCAAGGGCCAGCTCTCCGTCGACGTTGTCGAGATCAAGCGCCCCGAGCTCGACGCCAACCTCGTTGCTCAGTCTATCGCCGAGCAGCTCGAGGGCCGCGTTGCCTTCCGTCGCGCTATGCGCAAGGCTGTCCAGTCTGCCCGCAAGGCCGGCGCTAAGGGCATCCGTATCCAGTGCTCCGGTCGTCTCGGCGGTGCCGAGATGGGCCGTCGTGAGTGGTACCGCGAGGGTCGCGTGCCTCTGCACACCCTCCGTGCCAAGATCGACTACGGCACGGCTGTCGCCAGCACCACCATGGGCGCTTGCGGCGTGAAGGTCTGGATCTACCTGGGCGAGAAGCTCCCGGGCCAGCCTGTTCCCAACCCTGCACTCGAGGGCTCTTCCCGTCCTCGTCGTCGTAACTCCGAGAGGAGGGGTCAGTAGTGCTTGCCCCTAAGCGTATTCTTCACCGCAAGGTGCAGCGTGGCTCCATGAAGGGCCAGGCCAAGGGTAATACCGAGCTGCATTTCGGCGAGTTTGGTATCCAGGCTCTCGAGGCCCATTGGATCACCAACCGTCAGATCGAGGCCGCTCGT
Organism: uncultured Collinsella sp.; assembly: GCA_900544845.1. Classification (GTDB taxonomy): domain Bacteria; phylum Actinomycetota; class Coriobacteriia; order Coriobacteriales; family Coriobacteriaceae; genus Collinsella. Next base: position 4,972 of record UQWV01000052.1, read on the forward strand.
ATTGCCATGACCCGCTACATGAAGCGTGGCGGTCGTGTCTACATCACGATCTTCCCCGATAAGCCCATCACCAAGAAGCCTGCCGAGACTCGCATGGGTTCTGGTAAGGGTAACCCCGAGGAGTGGGTGGCCGTCGTCAAGCCCGGCCGCATCATGTTCGAGGTCAAGGGTGTTCCCGAGGAGGTCGCTCGCGAGGCTCTGCGTCTTGCGCAGCACAAGCTCCCCATCAAGACCAAGATTGTTGCTGCCAAGAACGCTGAGCAGCGCATCGAGAAGGAGATGGCTGAGGAGGCCGCTCTCGAGGCCAAGTGGGCTGCTGAGGACGCCGCCGCCGCCAAGGAGGAGAACTAATGAAGCCCGCAGAGATTCGTGAGCTCTCGGACGCTCAGCTCGTTGAGAAGCTGAAGGAAATGCGCGCCGAGCTCTTTAACCTTCGTTTCCAGATGGCCACCAGCCAGCTGGACAACACCGCTCGCGTCAACACCGTGAAGAAGGACATCGCTCGCGTCCTCACGGAGCAGCGCGCCCGCGAGATCGCAGCGGAGAAGTCCGCTGTCGCCGAGTAGGACCTAAGGAGAGAACATGACTGATTCGCGTAACTCGCGTAAGGTCCGTACGGGTGTCGTTACCTCCGTCTCCGGTGCCAAGACCATCGTTGTCACCATCACCGAGCGCAAGCGTCACCCCAAGTACGGCAAGATGATGACCAGCTCCAAGAAGCTGCACGCTCACGACGAGGAGTGCACGGCTGGCGTGGGCGACACCGTCCGCGTTATGGAGACCCGTCCTATGTCCAAGATGAAGCGTTGGCGCCTCATCGAGGTCGTCGAGCGCGCTAAATAAGCAGTCGCTCTTACGACTTGTACGTTTCCGAAGATGTGCGTATGCCTGGCTTGCATACCACGGGCCGTATAAAGGCTGCGCACCTCTCTTCGGTTCTTAGTTCGGAGGAACATCTACCATGATTCAGATGCAAACCATGCTGAACGTCGCCGACAACTCCGGCGCTCGCAAGATTCGCTGCATCAAGGTGCTTGGCGGTTCCAAGCGTCGTTATGCAGGCATCGGCGATGTGTTCATCGGTGCTGTCCAGGAGGCTACCCCTGGCGCCAACGTCAAGAAGAAGGACGTTGTCCGTTGCGTCGTCGTTCGCACCGTTAAGGAGATCCGCCGCAAGGATGGCTCCTACATTCGCTTTGATGAGAACGCCTGCGTTGTCATCAACAACGATGGTTCGCCCGTCGGCACCCGTATCTTCGGGCCCGTCGCTCGCGAGCTTCGTGACAAGAAGTACATGAAGATCGTCTCGCTCGCTCCCGAGACCCTGTAGTTAGGGGAGATATATGTATATCAAGAAGGGCGATAAGGTCCAGGTTCTCTCTGGTAAGGATCGCGGCAAGCAGGGCGTTGTCCTGCGTGCTCTCCCCGCCGAGAACAAGGTCGTTGTCGAGGGCGTTTCGGTCGTCAAGAAGGCCGTCAAGCCCAACGCTGCCAACCAGCAGGGCGGCATCGTTTCGCAGGAGGCTCCTATCGACGCCTCCAACGTCAATCTCGTTTGCCCCGAGTGCGGTAAGGTTACCCGCGTCGGTCACGAGAAGGACGGCAAGAACAAGCTGCGCGTCTGCAAGAAGTGCGGCCACAAGTTCTAAGCTGCCCGCAACATCAAGTTGCTAGCAAAGGCCCGGATGCCCCAAGGCACCCGGGCCTTTTTCTATCCCTACTCATTGGGGACAGACTTAAATGACTTGTCGTTGGGGATGTTCTTAAACGGCTAGTTGATGGGGACAGTCTTTAGATTTGTATATCTGGCCATCTGGGATAGGCTTCAACGAAAGCGGCACCTAGGGACAGTCCTTTGATGTCTGGTGCCCCCAGAGGGGTGAAGTAATGCAGCTGGCTCTGTCTTTAGGGCTATGGTGCTCCGCCCCTATATGTTTCACAAGGTTTGTCGCATGCGCATTTACGCGCAGAGTCTTGCGCGATGATGCGCATGGCCGCGCAAATATCTGCTAACTATGGTTAAATAATGACCGATAAACAAATAAACACGCAAATACAAGCAAATGCGCGCGCATTTGTGCGAATATAAGGCTGTTGGAAATGAAGGACTTCCGATGACTCAGGAGGCACATAATGGCAGATTCCAAACAGGCTCCGCTCGACGCCGAAGCAGCCGCAAAAGCAGCGTTCACTTCGGTCCAGGACAAGCCATTCCCCGATGATATCTTTACGGCTCCCGAGCTTCGTTGGGCTGTGATCGGGTGCGGCGTTATCGCCAACCAGATGGCCCAGTCTCTCGCTCTTGCCGGTCGCAAGCTTGCGGGCGTCGCCAACCGCACGCTGTCCAAGGCTCAGGCTTTTGCTGAGCAATATGGCATCGAGAAGGTCTATGAAACGGTCGAGGACCTCTACGCCGATCCGAACATTGACGCAGTCTATATCACCACGCCGCACAACACTCACATCACCTACCTGCGATCCGCTCTGGCAGCCGGCAAGCACGTGCTCTGTGAGAAGGCTATTACCCTCAACTCCGCCGAGCTCGACGAGGCCCGCGCCATTGCCGGTGATCACAACGTCGTCCTTATGGACGCCACCACGGTGCTTCACATGCCCTTATATCAAGAGCTGCGTCGCCGCATGGATGACGGTGAGTTCGGCCGCATGAATCTCGCCCAACTCAACTTTGGCAGCTATAAGGAGTACGGCGACCTGACCAACCGCTTCTACAACCGCAACCTTGCTGGCGGTGCCATGCTCGATATTGGCGTGTATGCCCTGTCTGTCATGCGCCTCTTTATGGCGAGCCAGCCCGCTGAGGTTGTCTCGCTGGGCAATACCTGTGAGACCGGCGTTGACGTTGCGGGCGGCATCGTATGCCGTAATTCCGAACAGCAGCTGGGCGTGGTGAGCCTCACGCTCCACTCCAAGCAGCCCAAGCGCTCGGTCATCAGCTTCGATAAGTGCTACATCGAGGTCAACGATTATCCGCGTGCCGATCACGCGACCATCGTGTGGACTGCGGACGGCCATCGCGAGGAGGTTCACGCTGGCACCGAGGCCTACGCACTGTGCTACGAGATGGCCGACCTGGAGAAGGCCGTTGCCGGCGATGACTCGAAGCGCGAGCTTCTGGGCTATGCTTCTGATGTTATGGAGCTTATGACCAAGCTCCGCGCCGATTGGGGAGTCGTGTACCCCGAGGAGGAGTAAGCGATGCTAGCGGAAGATAGGCTCAACGCGATCGTGGCGATGGTGCAGCAGGCCGGCTCGGTTACCGTACCAGAGCTTGCTGAGGCCCTGGGCGTGACGGCGTCTACCATTCGGCGCGACCTGCAGACGCTCGACCGAGCGCACCGCATCGCCAAGGTCCACGGTGGGGCGACGAGTCTTGAGCGCGCGCACGTGACGCGCGACCTAACGCTTAATGAGCGCAGCGACCTCCATAACGATGACAAGGAGCGTATATGCGCCCGTGCGGCGGCGCTTGTGGAGCCTGAGGGCTTTGTATACATCGACTCGGGCTCGACGACGCTCAAGCTCATCGAGCATCTTCCACACCTTGAAGATGTCACCTATGTGACCGATTCCGTGCTCCATGCTCAACGCCTTGCTTTGCGTGGCATGCGTATCGTGGTGCTGGGCGGCGAGCTCAAACCCGAGACCGAGGCGCTCGTCGGTCCCGACGCCTTGGCAACCCTGGACCGCTATAACTTCAACTGCGGCTTTTGGGGTTCCAATGGCATCGCCGTCGAGCAAGGTCTCACCACACCGGATATCGAGGAAGCGCAAGTCAAGCGTATCTCGATGCGCCATACCGCCAAACGCTTCGTAATCTCAGACGCCAGCAAATTCGGCATGGTGGCGCCCGTCAAGTTCGCGGACTTCCGCGACGCAACGATTATTACCGCGGGCGAGGTCCCCGCCAAGTACCGGGCAATGGACAACGTCATCACAGTCTAGCAGCAGGGGACGGGCTAAGGCCAAAACCACCGCGAAGGGGCAGGAACCTTTGTGGTGGTTTTGACGTTTGTCCAGATAAAACCTGCCAAAATAAACCTGTCCCTTTTCGGCAGGTTTTAGGGCTCCCAGGGGCAGGGGGCTTCGATGTGGATGTGCTCGCCGGTTACGGGATGCGTGAAGGACACGCTGTGGGCGTGGAGCATCAGGCCACAGGGGCGCGGCGTTCCGTACAGGTCGTCGCCAACCAGGGGATGACGCTCGCTCGCCAGGTGCACGCGAATTTGGTGCTTGCGGCCGGTGAGCAACTCGACATCGATATACGAGCGCGTGGGCAGGCCTCGGCGGCTCTTAAGGCGCTTGAGCACCTTCACGCGCGTCTGAGACGGCTTGCCGCTGGCGCCAACGCGCATCTTGCGGCTATCGTGGCGGTCGCGGGCGATGGGCTTGTCGATGAGCTTTTCGTTCCAGTCGATTTTGCCCTCGGCGAGCGCCAGATAGTGCTTTTCGAATGCGTGGTCGATGACCATCTGGTCAAAGGCGGGCTGCGTCTGCTTGTCGAGCGAAAACAGCACCACGCCGGTGGTGTCGCGGTCCAGGCGGTTGAGCGGCTGCATGTCGGTCGCGGCAAAGCCGTCGCCCATCGCCAGCAGCAGGTCGCTGGCGTAGTCGGTGAGCGTGCGCTCGCCGGTGCCGTCGCCGTGGACGATCATGCCGGCGGGCTTGTCGATGGCCATGAGCCAGGCGTCGCAGTAGAGGACTTGAGGTTCTTCGTTCACGTGTAAGCCTTTCGGTTAGCTAATTCCCACAAACATGCAGCCCGAGGTCGCCCCGCGTAGGCGGGCGGCGGGCTTGCGGCCGACCTGCGCTGCTTCGACGGCACGACGGACGCGGGCGACGGCACGGCCCACCTCATCCGTCTCGAGCAGCGTTCCGTCCACCATAAGACGACGCACGCCGGCATCGAGCAGCTGAGGAACCTGCGGCGTGAGGTCGATGGGGTAGGCATCGTACAGGCGAGAGCGGCCGTGGATGTCGGTGCGGACGGGCATGACCTTGCCATCGATATTCTTGAGTGACAGCTTGCGGGCGCGCAGACGGCAGTTGGCGCAATCGTGGATACAGCCGTTGGCAACCTGCAGAATGCAATGCTCGCTTGTCATGACGCGCGGGCGGCCAAAGACGGTGATGCCCAGAGCCGCGGGCGCGGCGGCGCCGAGCGAGACAATCTCGTCGAGCGTGATCTCGGGCGAGAGCCAAAACGCACCGGCTCCGCGCTCGGCAAGCGCGTCCATGCAGGGCGTGTTGTGCACCGGTAGACAAGAGCGAATCTCGACCGTGGCGCCGGCCTGCGCGGCTACAGCGAGCTCGGAGATATTGCCGACGGCGACGGTGGTTCCGGCATTGATCCAGGGATCGACGCGCTCGTGGTCGACGGCGCGGCAGACCTCGTCGAGTACGGGTACGATGCCCTGCTCAGGCGCATCGGCAGGGGAGAGTCCGGCTGCATCGAGCGCGTCGGTGGCCATGTAGATGCGCGTGGCGCCCTCGGCGCGAGCTGCCTCGGCGGCTTCGAGCGTGGTGACGGTGGCGCAGATCTGCGGCTCATCGCGGTAATGCTCGGGCATGGCGCGCGTACATTTGTCGCGCACCGGAATCTCGAGCGTTTTCGCGCGCTCCTCGTACGGTGCCAGAATGGCCTCTTCCAGCGCCTTACAAGCGGCGGCGCGCACCTTGTGCACGGCGGAAAAGCCCATACCGCAGCCCTTATCGAGTGCCACATCAAAGCTCGCTGCTTCAAAGGGCGAGGAGCCCATGCGGCCCACATGCTCAACCAGGTCTGCCGCCTCGACGGCGCGGGTCTTGGCGGCCTCGACGGTGAAGTCCGTGGCGGTGGCGGTGAGCGCGGGGTTGTCACAGCAGGTGAGTGTGACAGTAAATGGCTCGCCTAGGCGCGCCACGACGGACACGTCAACAGCTCGGCGGCGCAGCACATCGCGCTTGAGCGCGGCGCCGGCGGCGTCGATGGCACGCTGACTGCGAATCACGCGGACGCGGCAACCCTCGGGCATGCTGCGGGGCACACGGCATTCGATGATGTCGCCCGCGGCGGCATCATCGGCGGCAATGGTGGTCAGGAACTGGTCAAATTCGTTATCGTGGCGAAGCTCCAGCAGGTCGCCCTTGCCCACGGGCTCAAACAGCTCAATGCGGGCGATGGCGGCGCGGCGACGGCGATCGTCGGGCTTGAGTCCGCGTACATCGCGGTTGGCCAGGCGACTGCCCAGCACCGTGCCCACAATCTGGCCGCGGTTGTTGGAGCGCTCGTAGCTCATCATCTCGTCACCCGAGGTACCGTCTTGGTAGGCGTGCGTAAAGTCGCGGTTGAAGCAGCGCTTGAGCTGTCGCTGGCGGGCCGCATCCTCATCCTTAGAGGTCGAAACATCGGCCAGCATGTCATCAATCTGGTGACGATACACGTCGACGATGGAATACACGTAATCGGGGGCCTTCATGCGGCCCTCGAGCTTGAGCGATGCGGCGCCGGCGTCATACAGACGGCGAACAAGCTGCGAAGTGTTGGTGTCGCGCGGGCACAGCGCGCGCTCGCGACCGGCAGGGGAGAGCGAGCGGCCGCTCTCGTCGATCAGCTCGTAGGGCAGGCGGCAGGGCTGGGCGCACATGCCGCGGTTGGCCGAGCGGCCCGCCATGGCAAAGCTCGAAAGCAGGCACAGGCCCGAGTAGCAAAAGCAGATGGCGCCATGGCTAAAGACCTCAAGGTCCACATCGGGTGCGGCGTCGTGGATGGCGGCGATCTCGTCGATGGAGAGCTCGCGCGAGAGAGTCACGCGGTCGGCGCCCTGCTCGCGGCACCAAAGGGTTCCGCGGTCGTCGTGGATGTTCGCCTGGGTCGAGATATGTGTCTCGATGCCGGGCATGGTGCGCTTGACCTCAAAGAACAGACCCCAGTCCTGGATAATGAAGGCATCGGCGCCCAGCGTGGAGCAGCGATGGATGAGCTGCAGCGCATCGCTCATCTCGGACTGCTTGATGACGATGTTTACCGTGACGTAGACGCGCGACCCGGCTAGATGCGCGGCGCGGCAGGCTTGCTCAAAGGCCTCGTCGGTAAAGTTGGTGGCCTTGCGGCGGGCGTTGAAGCTGCCCATGCCGCAGTAGATGGCGTCTGCCCCGGCGGCGAGCGCGGCGGCAAAGGGCTCGGGCCCTCCGGCGGGCGCCAAAAGCTCGGGTCTGCGGTTGGTGGTTCGACTGGCGTTTGCGGTCATATCCTGCCTTTCAAAATGCTCAGATATTCAAAAGTATAGTGGTGCCGTTGCGGCAGGCGATGCCCGTGCTCCAAGCAGGATAAAGTCTTCAGCAGCTTGGACTGGCTGCTCCACATGAGAACCGTTCAGCGGTCCGGGGAAACCGTTGGGCGATAAAATATTCTCGCAATGTGATAATAATCTTGCATCGCGCGAAAACCTTGAGTACTATCCCAATCAAGCGCGGTGTTCAGACCGAATTGTGCCTCCCGGTGCGAACGCCGCGCTCTCGCTCTCTATTTGATTGTAAGGAGAAAAACATGAGCAAGACCGTCGTGTCTTCCGATAACGCACCCGCAGCCATCGGCCCGTATTCCCCCGGTATCCAGGCCGGCAACATGGTGTTCCTGTCCGGCCAGCTGGGCATCGACCCCGCAACCGGCAAGATGCCCGAGGGCGTCGAGGCC
>UQWV01000053.1 GCA_900544845.1 uncultured Collinsella sp.
GCCTCCGTAGCTCAGGGGATAGAGCACCGCTCTCCTAAAGCGGGTGTCGACGGTTCGAATCCGCCCGGGGGCACCAGAAGAAATTGCAGGTCAGACGGTATAAATCGTCTGACCTGCTTTTGTATAGATAGGGCTAAATAGACGATAGAGGGGTGAAAAAGGGGTGAAAGAAAGTTCTATGATGAAAACAGGGGGGTGCGGACGATTTCTTGGACCGCGCCTAGGCGTATCCAAGCTTCCTGCGGTACTCCATCGGGCTCAGCCACCCGAGGGACTTCTTGATCCGCTCCTCACGATAGTACACGAGGTAGGCCTCGAGCCTTCCCATGAACTCCTCGGCCGTCACGCCCTCCCAGTCCCTGTAGTGGAAGAACTCGTTCTTGAGGCGCCCGAAGAAGCCCTCGCAGGCCGAGTTGTCCGGGCTGCAGCCCTTCGCGGACATGCTCCTGACCAGGCCGTTCTCCTCGCAGATCCCGATCCACTCCGGCCAGCGGTAGTGGCCGCCCCGGTCCGAGTGGATCGTCGTGCGCCCGCCCGCCGGCCTCGCCGCGCAGGCCTTGAGCAGGCTCGAGTTCGCGAGGCGCTTGTCGGGGTGCAGCCCGATCGACCAGGCGACGGGCATCCCGTCGAAGCAGTCGACGATCGGGCTCAGGTAGACCTTCTCGCCGCCCGGGAGCCTGAACTCGGTGATGTCGGTGAGCCACAGCCGGTTGGGCTCGTCGGCGCGGAACCTCCTGTTCACGAGGTTCTCCGGCGCCTTGGAGACCTCGCCGGCGTAGGAGCTGTAGCCCCGGGCGCGCCTCTTGTTGTAGACGACCTCGAGGCCCTCCTCGCGCATCACGCGGGCCACGCGCTTCTCGCTGGCCCGGACGCCCTCGCGGCGCAGGCGCGCCCAGACGGTGCGGTACCCCCAGCACCCCGAGCCCTCGCGGAAGATGCGCACCACGCGGTCGCGTATGTCGGCGTCGCGGTCGCGCGGCGCGGCGACGCGGGGCCTCCAATACTCATAGGAGCTCTTCGATATCCTCAAGAAACCTGTGATCGAGCGGAGGGGCAGGGCGGTCGCCCGCCTCAATCTCTCGCCGAGCTCGCACTTGCTCCTGTTCGAGATCGAAGCCGGGTCCCACCCTTCCGCTTTTAGGTCGGCCAACACCGCCCTGAGCAGCAGGTTCTCTATCTGGTCCTCGTTGAGCCCGGCGAGCGGGCCGGTCGCCGGCGGGGCGTAGATCGACTTGTCGGGGCCCAAGCTGGCCTCCTTCCGTGGCGGTTTCCTCGCCCCGATTCTACAGCGCGCCCCGGTGTAGCTGTGCGGGAGGTGCCCCGTCGCCCACTTCTTGGCCGCGCCCACCGAGACCCCCGCGAACTTCGCGGCGGCGGTCGGCCCCATGCCGTCCTCCGTCGCCAGGAGGAAGAGCTCGACCTTCTCCCTGCTGTACATGCGAACCTCCAGTCCGGACCGCCCCGCGGTCCAACTTTCTGTCCGCACCCCCCAGCTCGCCTACATATTTCACTCCGATATTTCACCCAAATATCCGGTTTTCAACCCTTTCCACAGTCTGCGGGCTTATAAGAAGCCCTCCGACTATGGAAAGCGTTGAAAACCTAGGGTGACGTTGCTGTGAGAAGGGCGAGTTTCCAACAGCCCCCGGTGTCTCCGGGTTACACTTGGGACCCTCCGACACCGAGGACCGTTGAAAACTCGCCCTTCTGCTAGGCAGGCATTTTTTCTAAGTAGGCCAGTTGCTTCAGAAGCAGCTGGAGAGTAATTGACATTCCAAATATTTCCATGAAAGTGAAGTCTGGCTCGCCACCGTTTACAGAGGGAAGCATAATTGCCTGGCGTGCCATCCTTGTAGCATTGAACTTGTACAGATAGCCAAACTTGCTCTTTTGCTGCTGGATGGCGACTTTTAGGAAGAGGTAGATAAACTCGTTGCCCTTGTTGTTCTTGACGTGAAAGCGTTTAACGTCATCGGAAAAAATGCACTCATAGGGGTGGTAGAACCCAAGGCAGACGCCATTACCGTTATAGTTCACGCCAAGGACATTGTTGTCGAGCGACGAATTCTTATCAGCCGTAAAACCGGCAATCCCGTTGCTATTGTCAAGCGCCCCAATAAACGGTCGTCTTCCATACTTTCGGTTACGAGATTCCAAGCGCCTCCCGGAACGAATGTCGAATATTTGGCTGATTGAGTACGATTTCCAATCTCTTTCGTGCAGTGAGGAGTGGTCGAACTCGGGGTTATTTACTCTCTCTCTCTCGATGGAGGCGATGCGCTTCATCAGGAATTCGCGGCAGCGCTGGACTTGAATGGCTTCTCGCTCGCGGATGTAATCCTCCATGAACTGCCAATCGGGATTGCTGGACTCATCGATGGGAAGCATTACTCGTAGCAAATTGAGCCGTTTTAGGCTGATCGACCTTCCGTGGCCGAATAGCGTTCGCTGTTTAGAAATGGATGCGGCCACGAATTGCATGGCATATCTTGAGAGGTTCCCGATTGAGTCTCTTGGCCTTAAGTCCGTTACGTGGGTGTCGAGAGCGAACTCCATTGGTTGGTAGTACGCGAGACCCGCCCCGCCATCGCCGTCGTTGTTTAGAGTGATGGCGTGGCCACGATGAAGTCTTTCGTTTGGGATAGAGACAAAAGCCTTTACGCCGTTGTCGCAGTTGCGAGCGGAAATAAGTGGAACGTCTCCGACCTGAAGAGAGGTCATGTTTTTCTCGGTGCCGCGAGCCGGTTGAAATAAATCCGAGATTTTAAAGGGTGCCCAATCCCTGTTATTCAAATCGAGCATCGGGGCCCTCCTCGAAGAGATAGCTACGACCATGAGAAACCATGTCTAGCTGGAATGTTAGATAATCGGCTATTGCCTTCTCGAAATCCTCTTCGGTAGGTATCTCGTCGTTGAAGTAATAGAAGCTGTGCAGCCACTCGTCATCTGGCTTGACGGTCGAGCTGACGCAGAATTTCGATGGGGCGTCTTCGCGGCCGTTCCAAACGTCAAGAAGATGCTGCTTTCTGTCCTTTGCAGAGTCGCCTTCGACCAGGCCGACGTGCGCCCTTACCTCATAGCCATCATCCCTAAAGTCGATGAAACGGCATTCCTTTTCAGGGTCATGTGGTTCGCCGGCGGTGAACACGGCTATGACGGGATTCGTTCCGACCCCATAGAATGTATCGGTGTTGCACGTAATAACGCCTTCGAGGGTGTGATGCTTGAGGATGGAGACCTTGAACTCCTTCTCGGCTTTGCTTTTTCCGGTCATGGATGATTGCGGAACGATGACCGCCGCTCTCGCACCTATTGTGAGAGAGTCGAGAAGACGTTCCACAAAAGATAGCTCGTATTGGCTTGGATCCGCTTTGGTTCCTTGGCTGTATGGAGGATTCATCAGCCCGACAGTTGCCCCTTTGAGCTGTATCTGGGCCGGGTTTTGCTTGAGGAAATCGCAGCATTCGAGGTTACTGTTTCCGTCTCGCCTAAGAATCATGTTTGCAGCCGCGACTGCAAACATGTTGCTTTGGAGCTCGATGCCGTGAAGGCGCTTTTTCTTAATGTCTTTGCGTTGCTGCTCGCTGGTTGCAGAAGAAAGCATGCGATGCATGGCGGCAATGAGAAATCCCGCCGTTCCGCATGTTGGGTCAAGCACCGTATCTGTAGGCTTAACATCAACGAGCTCACACATAAGGTCGCAGATGTGCTTTGGCGTGAGTACGATGCCGAGTGTTTGGCCGTCCCCGCCGGAATAGCTCATAAACTCGCCGTAAAAGCGACCTATGAAGTCTTCAGAAGTCTGCTGGTACTTGATGCTTTTGAAAACGTGTTCGTTAAGGAAGTTCGTGTAGTAGTGCAACGGGGTCATCCCTAGGGTGTCATTGACCTCGTTTAAGCGAAAGCTTGTTTGAACAATGCCGAACTCAGCAAGAAGCTTGTTTTTCTTCACATCTGGCCCGACGTTGGAGCGCGTGAGTCTTCCACGAATGGCGTTCATCAGCTTATCGCCGTCGCGCATGCCTTCGGTCTGGTCCCCGGTAAGAGAATCGATTGAGAATCCGCCGTATTCGATTTCATCCAAAGCTAGAAGAATCCCCGCTACCACAAGAGCCTTGTCTTGGTCCTTGATGGAGCCGTAGGTGCGAAGATATTCGTGAAGCTCTGCCGCATCCTTGAGAATTTGTTCGGTGGTCTTCTCGACGTCGGTTGGTTCGTCAAGAACATACCGTGTGTAGTATTCAACGATGTTGCTCGGTGAGAGCCAAGTGAACGATTCGAGGTCTGGGAGCCTCTTGTAGCCTTCTCGGTCATTCACGAACACGGGAGATATGGTGTGATGCTTGGAGTCCCCTGAAACCCCAACGGCGAAGACCTCAGTGAAAGGGCTCTTCTTTGCGATGTGCGAGGCGTAGTGATAGGCACCGTTGACGGCATAATCGGTAACGGCCTCGGTGCTCATGTCGAGGATGTCAGAATCTGTTAGCTTTTCATGTCGGCTCTGGCTCGCCTTATCTTCGATGACAAGAACAAAGCGGCCAATTTTCGAAACGTATTCAGGATAGCCAGCGTTTCCCGTTCCGCGCTTGGATGCGTCCTTGAGGGCGTTGTCGATTTCTTTGATGCTGCTCCCCTGTGATGTGAACTCAATATCACATTCGGTGAGCCTGTCGGCAACCCAAAGGTCGAGTGCGGTTTCTTTCCTGGCCATGTGAAATCCTTTGATAACGAGCTGGTGCGAATTGAATCGCGACAAAGATATCCAACAGTTTAACCTCCGGCTATAGAGCAAAGGAAAACTACTTCCAATCGGAATTATCGAACGGTAGCGATTCAAGGTTGTCACGTAGCGATCGGCCTTGAGGCCGATGGGTCCCGCTTATGGGCGGGACCCCCGCGACGCATAGCGTCGCTCTCGCTGCGGCTCCCTGGCAACGCTCCCCAGGGTCGCGTTTCGTCCGCCTCCGCTCACGCCGGCCCCACCCGCCGAACGGCTTCGCTCGATGGCTTCCAGAAGTCGCCATCGCTCCGCCGTGGTCGCCGGGCGGGGCCTCTCGCGCCGGGTCGCCGAGCACCGTCGTGCGACACTCCCCATGGGTCGCGTCTCCTCGGCGTCGACTCAACCGGCGCTCACCTGCCTGGGCTCGCGTTGCCTTGGCAACCGGCTCGCTCCGTGCAGGCAAGATATGGATTCCGTTGCACGGAATCATCTTGCCCGCCTGCGGCGGGGCGGCGAACCGCTCCGAGGTCGCTCTCGCCGAAGGGCTAAAAGAAAAGGCCGGGACGCCTGTTGCGTCCCGGCCCCAAGAGCTCAGTCGTCGCGCCCGTTCTGATTCTCCAGCGCCTTTCGCTCAAGCTCCCAGAACGCCCGCATCGCCGTCGCTATCCCGCGCAGCGTGAAGCGGACGGTGATGCCGGTCGAGCGGTCGACGGCGAAACCGAGCCTTCCGCCGTTGACCTTCCTCACGGCCCCGAGCGACTTCGAGGGGAAGCGGTACTGGAGGCTCCCGCCCTTGGACTTGGCGAGCTCGATGCCGTCCCGCCTGAGCCGCCGCTCAAGCTCGCCCATCCGGTCAGGGCAGTCGCGCATGCGCCCGACCTCCTCGATCCGGCGGGCGACCGCGACGCGGATGCGGGCGTTCTCCGAGCGCTCGGCCTGCCCCTTTCGGGCCATGTCGCGCTCTTCCGTGCCGGGTTGCCTCGCGTGGACGCGCGAGTTGGCCTTGCCGCGCTCAAGCTGCCTGAGGCCGTACCTTTCGTCCAGGGTACGGACGGTCTTCACGCGTGATGCCGCCGCCTTCCGGGCGGGGCCCTCGTCGAGCCTTCGGCCGGTTTCCAGATCACTGCGGTTGATGCCGAGGTGCACGGCGTAGCGGTCAGTGGCGTCCGCGCGGCAGCGCTCGCGGTGCAGCACCATCACGACTTCCTGGTTGGGGTAGCGCTCGGCCGCGTACTCCCTCGCGTAGCGCATGCACAGCTCCGGCGTCATCTTCCCGCCGTTGAGGTCGCACTCGTCTGGGAGGAACCCGAGTATCTGGTGCTGCATGTAGGTGCACCTGGCACCGGCCTTGCCGGGCCTGTCGTGACCCATGGCCGCCCTCGTGTCCGCCATCTCCTGAAACCAGCGGTCATCGTCGATGATGTTCTGCGTGCCGTGGGCGAGCGCCTTGTCGCGGTCCCAGGAGAGGTAATCCCTGAGTCTCGCGAGGTGCCTCTCGCTGCAGACGCTCGTCTGCTTTATCGCCGTCATGGTCGCCTCCTTAGTCGAGCGAGAGCCCGCTGAATTTGCCGCCCGGCTTGCTCCCGTTCTTCTTCTCCGGCTCGGGCCACTTTGGGCACCAGGTCGAGGCCTCCTCGCGCATCTTCCCAGCAGCTGACTCGTCGAGGCGGCGCTGGTAGGCGCGACGGTTCTCCGCCTCGTGCTCGGGGGTCCCGAGGTCGAAGTGCTCCCTTGTGGGCGTGTTGGTGCAGTCGGTGACGGGGGAGCGGAAGACGCCGGCTCGACATGCGGGCATACCGTTGTCCGCGTGCTTCACGACGATGATCCCGTCCCGGTCTGGGGCCATGCCGCGCCACTCCCAGGGGTGTATCACGTCGTCGGCGCTCTCGCTGTAGGACGTCGAGGATGACGTGCCCGACGCGGCCCTGCCGTTGCTCGTGCCCTGCGTGTGGCGCGTGGTCTTGCCGATGAGCTCGGTGAAGTACCGGCGGTCCTCCTCCTCGGCGAGCTTCATCGCAATCTTGACCCCGCAGTTCGCGAGGATCTTCCTGCGGCCGTCTCTCTCGCCATACTTGTTGAGCTGGGATACGTCCTGCGTCGCTCCGACCCAGAACGTCCCGCACCCGCGCCCGAGACTGAGGAGGGCGGGCAGGCACTCGACGCGGGGCAGGTTGCCCCACTCGTCGCCGAGTATCTGCACGGGGCGGGGGAGCCTGCCGCCGTTCACGTCCGCGACCGCCTGGACCGAAGCCCAGAGCTGCGAGAGGAACATCGCCGCGATGCAGTTGTAGGGGGAGCCCTCGTCGAGCACGTGAAGGAAGACGGCGCTCTTCTCCGTGAGTACCGTGTGCGGGTCGATGTCGGAGCCGGAGGTCATCCAGGCGACCGGGGCGGAGGAGAACGGGCGCAGGGCGACCTTGAGCGTCGAGAGGATGCTCCTGAGCTCGTTGCCGCCCGAGGAGACGAACTGCGACGCCCTGCCCTTGGCGGGGTGGCCGCTCGGCAGAGCGCGGAAGACGGCCTTCAGGGGCTCGGACGGGTCGTCTCCCTCGGCCTCGGTGCCGCGGTCCAGGACCTCGCAGACGGTCGCGAGGTGCTTTGATTCCTCGGGACACTCGTCGGACATGGAGACCAGCAGGACCAGGGCCGAGAGCAGGCCCCTGGCCGAGGCGGTCCAGTGCGAGCCCTTGTCTTTCTCGTCGTCCTGCACCACGAGCTCCGCGATGGCGTCCGCCGCCTGCTCGGCCTCCTGATCGCGTCCCTCGGCATGGAGGTCGAGCACCTGCTTGAGCGGGTTGAACCTCTGTCCCCTATAGGGGTGCTGCGTGTCGAGAAGCAGGACGCGATAGCCGCGACGGGCCAGCTCGTCGCCCGTGAGTTCTATGAGCTCGTTTTTCACGTCGGAGACGATTAGGGTCGCGGGCTCGGATCCGTTGGAAGCGCCGCCGTAGCTGAGCAGGTCGATTGAGGGGAGATAGAGGAAGCGACTCTTACCTGACCCGGTGGCCCCTGACACGAAGGCCATCTTCTTGGGCTCGTAGAGATAGCAGGGTTTGCCGTGATACTTGGTGAACCCATAGACGAACCCACGTGACGAGGGATTCGTCGAGCCGTCCCAGGTCATGGACCCTTTTATGACCTCGCGACCCGTCTTGACGTGGGCGTCGCCGAGCACGCCACCGTCCTCGGCCCTCGCGTTGAGGGTGGTCGAGTAGGCGATGAGAGCGCAGATGCAAAAGGCGAGGAGGAAGGTCAGCAGGGTTCCGAGCGGGCAAGCAGTGAACGCACCCGTGAGCCACCAGCCGAGGACGGTATCCACGCCGAACGACGACGGAATCGCAGCCGCGCCTAACGGTGTCCCGGAGACGAAATCGTCGACGGGGACGGCGAGGACGGGGCATGCGATGATCGCTAGGAGAAGAGATGATATGAGCGCTGTGGGCATCTTGGTTTTCATGATCATTCTCGATTCTTGGAGATGAGGTTCGATAGCTGCGAGGCCGTGCTCGATACCAGACGGACGGCCTCCGCGAGCTGTTGGGCCGTCTGCGTATCCACGCCATAGGCGTTTGCGGTGAGGACGGCCTGGTTGAGGTTTCCGCCCTGCTTCTTCATCTGATGAAGAAGCTGCCGCAGCGTCGCCTCGTCGGCGATCCTGACGGGCTTCTCACCGATGAGGAGGGCGGCTTCGCGCATGAACGTCGATGGGGCCATACCAAAAGAGGAGGAGCGCACCGTGATGGCGGCACGCTCCTCCTCGGTCATGCGGACGTTTATATGCGCGGTCTTGGCTTTGCCACGCATGGGCTAGCCCCTGTCGTGGAAGGTGGCGCGCGCACCGTCGAAGTCGAGTCGGGACTCGCCCAGCGTGCCGTAGCGGTTCTTGAGGGCGACGAGCTTGAGGGGCGTGCCGGTTGCGGGAGACTCGTAGGGCCACTCGGGCTTGTCATTGTCATCGGCGAGGTAGAGCACCGAGTCAAAGCCGTACTCGACAGCGGAGGAACCACCGAACATGGCGAGGTTGGGCCTGGCCGACTTCCCGGAATCGTAGGACTTGCGAGTGGTCGAGCTCAGTGCGATGACGGGAGAGCCATAGAGGTTCGAGATTTCGCGGAGGCCCTTCACGCATGCTGTGATAGCCAATCGCTCGTCGATGAACTGCTGGTCCGCCGTGACGCCGCAGGCGAGGAGCTGGAGGTAGTCAATGAAGACGATGGGGACCTCGCCGCGCTCGCGTGTTACCAGCCCGACGAGGTTGGAGAGCTCCACGGTGTTGAGCGGGCCGGTGATGCAGAGATTGGGGGCGATCTGGGTGCGATATTTGTCGAGTGCAGCCTCGAAAGTCGTGTGCTTAGGGTGATTCTGGGTCGCGCAGCTGGAGACCTCGGACAACGCGACTTTGCCGTCGCTGAGACGCGCCAGACTCTTCTCGATCAGCTTGTGCGCGGGAAGCTCGGCGGAAACGTAGATTACCGGGTGCCCGTCTGCCGCGAGCTTGTCGGCCTCCTGGAGTGCCAGTGTCGTCTTGCCCTTGCCCGGGGCGGTCCCGATTGCGTAGTTGAGCCCGGGGTAGACACCGCCGAGGATGCTGTTGAGTGCGTCGAGCCCGAAGGAGGCGATGGGCTTGTCTTCCTGAAGGGCGTGGACGTGCTCGTCGAGCACATCAAGCTCGAAGACGAGGGGATTGACGTTCGGGCGCTGCATTACTCGCTCGCCCCCTCTGCCAGCTTGTGGAAGTAGTCGAACAGGTCCTCTTCCATGACGAAGTACTGGTTGGCGATGCTAAAGCAGTGGTGGGTGGACTTCATGAGCTTGATGGCGCTGGATTGTCCGATGCCGGTGAGGATCTGAACGTCCAGGCGGCTCATGATGCGCTTGGTGCCGACATGGCGCAGGTTGATGCCTGCGGAGATGGCGTCGGTCTTGGGGTCATCTGCAAGATGCATGATAAACTCCTTTAGTAGGGCGCTCGGCTCCTCTTCGATGTTTGGCGACAGTGAGAGGAGTCGGGTGCTTGTTTGTAAAATGGTTTTATCGACTAATTAGCCCCTTTCTTCTCGTATTCGTCGATAAGGTGCAGAAGGCTGATTCGAGCTTCTGCGGGCTCGCTGTATCCCTTGCGGGATGATCTGCCGATGTTGGCGAAATCGAGCAGAGCACGGTAAGTGCAGGAATAGCCCTTGATGTGCTCCCATGCGTTGAGAATGTATGAGACCAAAGGTGTAACGGCGAGCAACGCTGTAGGGTCTTGCAGGGTAGTTTCGAGTTCACGGCCGGTCTTAGCCTGGATACGTGCGTCGAGGTTGCACTCGGGCATCTTTGCAGCCTCTTCCATAATGAGGCAAATGCTGTCCCAGTTAGTGCGGAGATGATGAACGCGCTCGCTCGTGGTGTCGATGCAGATCCTTGCTTCATGACAGTAGTCAAAAAAGCCTTTGATGACGTCGCGGCAATCATTTTCTGGCTGGATTGCGCTCCAGTCCTCGAACATGCCCTCGAAGGCGTCGAGACAGCTCCCATCCTCAGCATAGATGAG
The DNA here is from genome assembly GCA_900544845.1 of uncultured Collinsella sp. Lineage (GTDB taxonomy): Bacteria > Actinomycetota > Coriobacteriia > Coriobacteriales > Coriobacteriaceae > Collinsella. The sequence continues at coordinate 10,257 of UQWV01000053.1, forward strand.
CTGCGCGGCCCACCTGCCTAGATTCGAGCTCGTCAGCTGCTCCATGGGAAGCCTCGCTAGGAGCGCGGACGGGGTGAGACCCCTTGCCGCGGCGAGGTCAGCGCTGGAGCGCTTGAAGAGTACCTGCTCATCCTTTGAGTTGAATAGGATTGTCGAACGCAGCTTGCTGCTCGCAGTGGTAAGTGCCATTGATAACCTCCTCTCTGTTTGGCCTTATTTGCAGTATACATCTGGTGACACAATTATGAGAGTATTAATTTTCATTACCTTCAGATAATTTTTCGAAGACTTCGGCAGCGTTGCGGTCGTTGGCTCTGATTGCGTGGGTGTAGAAATTGGCCGTCGTACTCGCTGATGCGTGTCCCATCCGCGCCTGAACGGTCTTCAAATCGACGTTGTTTGCGACGAGCGCCGTCGCTGCCGTGTGTCTCAGTCCGTGGGGGACGAGACCCGAGTATCCGGTGCCGCGTGTGTGCAGCTTGCCGTTGCGCTCGAACTGGCTTGTCACGTTGGCGTACTCGCCATAGCCGTTGTCGACGCAGAAGTCCCTGAACCAGCGTGAATAGTTGTGTCCATCGGGTCGGGTGATACTGACGTGAAGGTTGCCGTTTTCGTCCTTATGCGGGCTGAGGGCGTGAACGATGGGGTCAGAGTTTCTCTGTCTTAGCCCGCGTTGCTCGAATAGGTTGCGCTGCCGTATCTTCCAGTCGTTTAGATACGCGGCCAGCGAAGAGTCTATAGACAGGATCCGCCTGCTCATTTCCGATTTGGGTGCCCTGAGCGTTTTGTCATTGGTGTACTGGTGGACGATTCTGATTTCCATCGCCTCGGGGTCGTAGTCTTCCCAACAGAGCCCCAGGGCCTCGCCTTTTCTGAGTCCTAGGTGGAATATGAGCATGGTGCAGACGGTCATCGGCCCCATGGGTTCGGATAGCAGACATTTGGTGAATCGGGGCAGTTCGTCGGGTGGGAGGAAGTTGCGCACTCTAAGGTCTGGCTTTGGGAGTTTGACGCTGATGCATGGGTTGCGCTCGATTAGCTCATTCTCCAGTGCGTCCTGCATGACCTGTTTGAGCTTGACGTGGATACGACGAATCTCGGCCTCTGTGAATCTTCCGGTTGAGATTGCTTCGGCATACGCCCGTTTGATCTCGTCGGGTCTCAGCGCACCGAGGGGCATGTCGCCGAACAGCTCGCGTATATGGCGCACGTCATATTCCTCTCTTTGGAAAGAAAGAGGGGAGCCGAAGGAGCTTTCTCGGAGCCGATGGAAATCCTCGGCGTATCCGGAAACAGTGGTCGGCACGTCGCCAGCCGGTTCATAGGTCTCCAGCTCCTTCCGGTAGGCATCGAGCGCATTCGCAACCTCACCGGGCCAGTTCTTCGGGTTTTTGCTCTTGCAATGGATGGTTCTCTTGGGTGTCTTTAGGTATCTGACTCGTTTCCCGTTCTTGCCGGATTCGGGGTCGCGACCGAGAGAGAAGTAGATGCGGAAGGAACCGGGTTTTCCCTTGATCGGTTCGGAAGTGCCTTTGGCTGTGGGTTTGATTCTGGTTTCCATGGGTCTCCAGGGGTGGTGCGTTGGGTTAGCCTCGGGGGCGGGGCTTTGAGGGCCTCGCCCCCGAGGCTAACCCAAAAATTTCACCCCTGCAAGTCAAAATGAAGGGGTAAAGGGGTGTAAAAAGGGTGAAATAGAAAACTAATCAAGAAGAGCAAAAACGGCAGAATAGCTAAATTACCTGCGGAAACAGAGATATTGATGAAAATGAAAAACCACAGGTAGAGTAATAGCTCATGACCTCCTAAAGCGGGTGTCGACGGTTCGAATCCGCCCGGGGGCACCAGGAAAATCGCAGGTCAGGAGTTATTTTTGCTTCTGACCTGTTCTGGTTTTGGGACTAAGAACCGCTTTCGTTTGTAAATCTGGTAAGTAAATATTATGACTTCCCGAGTTTTCCACTGAAAACAGGAAATCACCATTTTGGGGATAAAAGTTTTCAACAGCTGTTAGTCGGTTCCATTTTGGTGATGTGCTTCCCTCTTTTGGGTAAATAATTTCACCATTTTGATGATTCGGTAGCTTTGAATTATTTGATAAAAAGCCTGCTCAGAAGCTTGTGTAATACCCAGTTTGGTGAAACCAATTAATAGAGAAATAGTTTATAAAGAAATAGAGGCTTCGGTAGTTTGTGTGACAAGGGGCTAGCCTAGGCAGCAACGCTCTTCGCTCCCTTCACGCCCTTCTTCCT
>UQWV01000054.1 GCA_900544845.1 uncultured Collinsella sp.
TGATGGAGCCCGTCTTGGTCGAGGTGATGCGCTCCTGCAGGGCGCCCATCTCGGTGGCCAGCGTGGGCTGGTAGCCCACGGCGGAGGGCATACGGCCCAGAAGGGCGGAAACCTCGGAACCGGCCTGGGAGAAGCGGAAGATGTTATCGATGAACAGCAGGACGTCCTGGCCACGATCGCGGAAGTACTCAGCGGTGGTGAGGCCGGCCAGACCGATGCGCAGACGCGCTCCAGGCGGCTCGTTCATCTGACCGTAGACCAAGCAAGTCTTGTCGATAACGCCGGACTCGCTCATCTCGAGATAAAGGTCGGTACCCTCACGGGTACGCTCGCCGACGCCGGTGAACACCGAGGTGCCGCCATGCTCCTGAGCGAGGTTGTTGATGAGTTCCTGAATCAGAACGGTCTTGCCGACGCCGGCGCCACCGAACAGGCCCGTCTTACCGCCACGAATGTAGGGCTCAAGAAGGTCGACGGCCTTGATACCGGTCTCGAAGATCTCGGTCTTGGTGGTGAGCTCGTCAAAGCGGGGCGCTGCGTGGTGGATGGGATAGAACTCCTCCACCTCGGGCATGGGCTTGCCGTCAACGGGCTTGCCCATAACGTTCCAAATACGACCGAGCGTCTTGGGGCCAACGGGCATCTTCATGGGCTCACCGGTATCGGTGGCGACAAGGCCGCGCTGCAGGCCGTCGGTCGAGGACATGGCGACCGTGCGGACGACGCCGCCCGGAAGCTGGCTCTCGACCTCGAGGATCGTGCTCAGGTGACCGATCGGGGTCTCGGCCTCGACCGTGAGCGCGTTGTAGATCGGGGGCACCGCGCCGTCAAACTTGACGTCGACGACAGGGCCGATGATACGCACGATGCGGCCATCACCGGCAGTCGTCTTCTTGGTGGCTTCCTCGACCGCAAGCTTTACGGTGTTATTAGCCATTACTGTTCCTCCAATGCTGAGGCTCCGCCGACGATCTCGTTGATCTCGGTCGTGATCGAAGCCTGGCGCACGCGACTATACGTGCGGGTAAGGGTCGAGATGATCGCGGTGGCGTTTTCCGTCGCGGAGTGCATGGCCTTGCGGCGCGCACCCTGCTCGGCGGCCGCCGAATCGATCAGGGCCTGGTAGATGACCGTCAGGATATAAGACGGTACAAGCTTGCCGAGAACATGCTCGGGAGAGGGCACGAACTCGAACGTGGACGAGATGCGCTTAGGGGCGTCGGTCTCGTTCTTACGCGGACCGTGGGCCATAGCGATCATCTCGGGGTCGAGCGGCAACAGATGCTCGACGCGAAGCTCCTGATCCACGCGGTTCTTGGCGTGGTGGTAGACAAGCTCGACACGGTCAAGCTCACCGGCACGATACGCATCGCAGATATGAGAGGAGATCATGCGAGCCTGATTGAAATCGGGCTCGGAGGAATTGCCCTCAAAATGCATGATGACATTTGCGCGGTCACGGAAATACGTGGCCGGCTTACGCCCACACGCGATGATCTCGCACTCGATGCCATCGTTCGCCCAAGAAGCGGCGAGCTTTTCGGCCGTGCGCTCCACCGTCGTATTGAAACCGCCGGCAAGGCCGCGGTCCGAAGCAATGACGACAATCAGGCCATGCTTGACGCTCTCATGCTTCTGCAGCATGGGATCGGTGCCCGAGCAGGAGGCGTCGCCGGCAACCGTCAACATGACGTCGGTCAGCGCCTCCTTATAGGGCTCGGCCTGCTTGGAGCGATCGAGGGCACGACGGATCTTGGCCGTAGAGACCATCTCCATCGTGCGCGTGATCTGCTTGGTCGTGGTAACCGAGGAGATTCGCTTCTTAATGTCGCGAAGGTTGGCCATAGGGCTTAGTTCTCCTCTGATCCAGTCGTATCGGCATGGTGCTTGGCCATGAACTGCTGCTTAAAGTCGCCGATGACGCGCAGGAGCTCAGCCTTGGTGTCATCGTCGATCTTCTTGGCGCGAACCTTGTCGAGCAGCGAGCCAAAGCCATTGTCCATGTACTCGACGAGCTCGGCACGGAAAGGCAGCACGTCGGCGATCTCCAAATCATCCAGGAAGCCCTCGTTGCCGGCAAACAGCGTAACGATCTGCTCGCCAACCTCAAACGGTTTATAACGCGGCTGCTTAAGGAGCTCGGTCATGCGGGCACCGTGGGTAAGCTGCTTCTGCGTAGCCTCGTCAAGGTCGGAGCCGAACTGCGTAAAGCCGGCGAGCTCCTGATACGAAGCGAGGTCCAGGCGAAGGTTGCCGGCAACCTGCTTCATGGCCTTGGTCTGAGCATCACCACCGACGCGGGACACGGAGATGCCCACGTCGACTGCCGGGCGCTGACCCTGGAAGAAGAGCTCAGACTGCAGGTAGATCTGACCATCGGTAATGGAAATAACGTTGGTCGGAATGTAGGCCGAGACGTCGCCGTCCTGGGTCTCGATGATCGGCAGAGCCGTCATGGAGCCGTAACCGTTCTTCTTGGACATCTTGACGGCACGCTCGAGCAGACGAGAGTGCAGGTAGAAGATGTCGCCAGGATAGGCCTCGCGTCCGGGCGGACGATGCAGCGTCAGCGACATCTGACGGTAGGCCACGGCCTGCTTGGACAGGTCGTCGTAGATGACGAGCACGTGACCGCCGGGGTTGGTCTCGCTGGCAGGCTTGCCGTCCTCGCCGTTGTACATAAAGAACTCGCCGATAGCGGCACCGGCCATAGGCGCGATGTACTGCATAGGGGCGGAATCGGCAGCGGTGGCCGAAACGATGATGGTGTAGTCGAGCGCACCGTGCTGAGCGAGGGTCTCGCGGATGTTGGCAACCGTGGAGGCCTTCTGGCCGATGGCGACATAGATGCAGACCATGCCCTTGCCGCGCTGATTGAGGATAGCGTCGATGGCGATGGCGGTCTTGCCGGTCTGACGGTCGCCGATGATGAGCTCACGCTGACCACGGCCGATAGGCACCATGGAGTCGATGGCCAACAGGCCGGTCTGAACCGGCTCGCACACCGGGGTACGGTCGATGACACCGGGGGCCTTGAACTCGATGGGGCGACGATGCGTGGCGACGATGTCACCCAGGCCGTCGATAGGCTGGCCGAGCGGATTGACGACGCGGCCGAGCATGGCGCGGCTCACGGGGATATCCATAATGCGGCCAGTGGTGCGGCACTCGTCGCCTTCCTTGATGGAGTCGACGGCACCGAACAGAACGGCGCCGACCTCGTCACGGTCAAGGTTCTGAGCAAGGCCGAAGACAGTCTCACCGGTATCGGAGCTCTTGAACTCCAGAAGCTCGCCTGCCATGGCGCTCTTGAGGCCGGAGACGCGCGCGATGCCGTCGCCTACCTCGTCGACCGTTGAAACCTCATGCGTATCGACCGTCGCGGAGAGGCTCGTGAGCTGCTCCTGCAGTTTCTTGGCGATATCCTGGGCATTGAGGGTTTCGGACATTAGGCTTCACCTCCGTACGAATTAGCAGAGTTTGCGAGGGTCTCCTGCGCGATGCGCAGCTGCGTCTTGACGGAGATGTCACGACGCTCGCCGCGGGCCTCGAGCACCAGGCCGCCCACGATAGACGGGTCGACCTGCTCGATAAGGAATACCTTGCGGCCGAAGTCCTGCTCGCATTTCTTAGTGATGGTTTGACGCAGCTCGTCGTCGAGCGGGATCGCCGTGGTGACGGTCACGCCCACTACATCCTCGTCTTCCTCGGCAACATACTTAAAGGCAGCTGCCACCTTGGGAAGAAGGTCGAGCTGGTCGCGCTTGGACATGGTGTCGAGCACGGCGATGATCTCGGGGCTGGCGCTAGCCAGGCGCTCGATCATCTCGAGGTCCTCGAACACATGGTTCTCGGCCTTGGCGGCTTCCAAAAGGGAGCGCGCGTAAGTCTCGAGCACCTTGTCCTGATAGCGGCTAGTCGGCATTCAGGCTACCTGCTTCCTGGATGTAGCGCTCGATGAGCTTCTTCTGCTCGCCCTCGTCCTCGAGTGCCTCGCCCACGATCTTGGTGGCGACAGCAACGGACAGGTCGGCGATGGAGCTCGCGGCACCGGCGTAGATGGACTTGCGCTCGTCCTCGACGGTCGTGTGGGCCTTGGCGATGATCTCCTCGGCCTCCTTGTGAGCAGCCTCGATGATACGGGCGCGCTCGGACTCGGCGTCCTTACGGGCCTCGAGAACGATGTCGGCAGCCTGACGACGGGCGTCGGTGACGATCGAGTCGGACTCAGCGCGCTTGGCGATAGCCTCCTGCTTGGTCTTCTCGGCCTCGTCGAGGCTCTCCTCGATCTTCTTGCCGCGCTCCTCCATGGTTTTCATGATGCCCGGCAGGGCGACCTTGGCCAGCACGATCCAGATGATCAGGAAGGCGATAAGCGCCGGGATGAACTCCGCCATCTTAGGGATGAGGATGTCCGCACCGGCAGCGCCGTCCTCGGCGAACGCGGAAACCGGCATAAGCAGCGCGGCCGCGGACGCGGAGAGTGCGATCGCGCTCTTCTGGGATGAAAGATTCATACTTGACGCTCCGTGCTATTTAACGATCAGCGCGACAACGAAGCCGATCAGAGCCAGAGCCTCGCCGAAGGCGGAGCCCATGATGAAGACGGTGAACACGCGGCCCTGGACCTCAGGCTGACGGGCCATAGCACCCGTAGCACCCAGAGCAGACAGGCCGATAGCAAGACCAGCGCCGATAACACCGAGACCGTAACCGATAACTCCCACGATTCCTCCTTTGTCGTGCGTGTCTTATTTCACGCAGGATAACCTTTTTTATAACTGCCGGGCTCCATGGGTACGGGCACCGGCGGTTTAACGAATTGCCTTACCTTTAAGACGCGAACGGGAGACTACTCCTCCTCCGCGACCTCCTCTGCCTCGGAGACATACACGGCGGTAAGGACCGTGAAGACGTAAGCCTGGATGGCGCCGACCACAAGCTCGATCGCGTAGATCAGGATGAGGATGGCAAGCCAGGCAAGCGAAGGCAGGGCGCCGACGGCGTGAGCCGCGGAAGCCTGCTGAAGCAGCGGCTGCATGAACATGCTCGCCATGATGGCGAACGAACCCATGACCACATGTCCTGCGAACATATTGCAGAACAGACGGACGGCGAGCGTGATGAGGCGCAGGAAGGTCGAAAAGAGCTCGACGACCCACACGAGCACGTTCATCGGGAAGCTCACGCCCTCCGGGGCGAGGCTCTTAATGTAGCCGATCACGCCGTGAGCCTTGCATCCGTAGTAGATGAAGTACACGAAGGCGAAGATGGCGAGCGCGGCGGTGGAGCCGATTGCGCCGGTGCCGGGCTTCATTCCCGGAATCAGGCCGATCATGTTATTGATCAGGATGAACAGGAAAAGCGAGCACAGGAACGGGAAGTGCTTCTTCCAGTTCTCACCCACGACGCCCTTGCCGATATCGTTCTCGACGTACTCGATGATGTACTCGAAACCGTTGACGAAGAAGCCCTTGGGGACCAACGTCTGCTTCTTCTTGAACACGGCCAGGACGATCAGGAGCACGATCGTGGAGACGATCAGCCAAAACGAGTACTGCGTGATGCCGCAGCTCAGATCGCCCACGACGGGGGTGGAGCTGAACTCGCTGACCAGATGATTAATCTCATCAGGCAGCTTTTCAAAAATTTCCACGACTTACCTTTCGACCTCATGAGGATCTCGCAGCGCCTTGGCGACGCGAACCGTGCAGACGGCCATAAAGGCCACGAAGCCGATTGCCTCGCCCAAGAGGAACATACGAAACGCCTCTCCGAACAACGCGAACACGACCAGGGTAAAGACGAGCAGGGCGACTGCCGAGACCGCCAGACTCACCATGCCCTTGAGCATGTCCGCATTCTGTTTATCGTCAAGAACCGGCTTGAGCGTAAAAACAAAGGGAAGAAAGGCGACCGCGCCCGCGATGGCGCCTGCAACGATAGCGAGCAGATCGGCTATCTGAAACACTGGCGTCCTCACTTTCCTTTTTAACGCTCCACAGAACAGTTCCCGCCAAACATTGGTGACTATTGTACGAGCCAATCGCTAAAGTACAACCGAAAAAGCATCGGTTAATACGCACCTGTTCGTTTTCTTAAGACCTTCTTTATGCCGCAGGTACGGTAATACGTTTTTCTAGAACCCTGCAGGGCAAAACGTCCGTTAACAGGAGTGCGCGCGGACGCCTTTTGCTCGCCCGCGCGCACCATTTCTTCGTATTTGCGGCTGTAGCCGATATCGCTCAGTGGTTAGAGCGTTCCGTAAATACGGTCACCAGCGTCACCCAGGCCGGGAACGATGTAGGCGTCCTCGTTGAGATGGTCATCGATGGCGCACGTATAAATATGTACATCGGGGTCCTTCTCGGTCAGCGACTTGAGGCCCTCGGGCGCGGCGACGATGCACAGCATGCGGATGTCCTTAACGCCGCGCTCGCGCAGGTAGCTGATGGCCATCTCAGCCGAGCCACCCGTGGCGAGCATGGGGTCGACAACCAGGCAGATGCGTTGGTCGATATCCTTGGGCATCTTGCAGTAATACTCGTGCGGCTCGTGGGTGACCTCGTCGCGCTCCATGCCGATATGACCCACGCGAGCGGAGGGCACCAGGTCGAGGATGCCTTCGACCATGCCAAGACCGGCGCGCAGGATAGGTACGATAGCGAGCTTTTTGCCGGCAAGCTGCTTAAACGTGGCAGTGGTGATGGGGGTCTCGACTTCAACGTCTTCCATGGGCAGGTCGCGCATGGCCTCGTAGCCGTCAAAGAGCGCAAGCTCGCGCACGAGCTGGCGGAACTGGTTGGTGCCGGTCGACTTATCGCGCAGGATCGACAGCTTGTGCTGGACGAGCGGATGGTCGACAAGCGTCACGCGAGACGCATCGTAGGTAACGGTCATGGGTTGATTGCCCCTTTCGTTGCGGCCGCAAAACGGCCTTGCTGACATGGTGCGCAGCGATGTTGCCGCCGCGCGCCATGCATAAGTTTAGCGGTTTGTTGTATCGAGCGGCCCGTCGCAGCCCTACCGCGCGGTGCCGAGCGAGCGCTTGACGGCATCACGCCAACCAGCGAGGTTGCTCTCACGGCGCTCGGCGGACATGTGAGGATGGAAGATCTTGACGATCTGGGCGTTTTGCTCCAGCTCCTCCAAGTCCTCCCAATAGCCGACGGCAAGGCCCGCCAGGTACGCGGCACCGATTGCTGTGGTCTCGACCGTCTCGCACTGCAGCACGGGGATATCCAGCAGGTCAGCCTGGAATTGCATGATGAACTCGTTGCGCGAGGCACCGCCGTCGACGGACAGACGCTCAATCGCAAGCCCCACGTCCTGCTCCATGGCGCGCAGCACGTCGTAGCTCTGATAGGCCATGGACTCGCAGGCGGCACGCACGATGGTTGCGCGGCTCGAGGCACCAGTCAGGCCGCACACGATACCGCGGGCATGCGGATCCCACCAGGGAGCACCCAAGCCCGCAAAGGCGGGAACGAAGTAGCAGCCCTCGTTGTCGCTAATCGAGGTGGCAAGCTGCGCCGACTCGGTCACGTTTGAGATGATGCCCATGTTGTCGCGCAGCCAGTTCATGGTGGAGCCGGCGGCAAAAATGGAGCCCTCGAGCGCATAGCTGATCTTGCCGTCCGCGGCGATACCAATCGTGGAAACCAGGCCGTTCTGGGATTCGACAATCTCGTCACCGGTATTCATGAGCATGAAGCAGCCCGTACCGTAGGTGTTCTTGGTCTGACCGGGATGGAAGCAGCAGTGGCCGAACAACGAAGCCTGCTGGTCGCCCGCCACGCCCATAATGGGCGGCATATTGGTCATAATATCGCTCGCGACGCGGCCGTAGTCACCCGAGCTCCAGCGAACCTCGGGCATCATGGAGCGCGGAATGTCGAAGAGCGCCAGCAGGTCGTCATCCCATTCGAGCGTATGGATGTTGAAGAGTGCGGTACGGCTAGCATTGGTGTAGTCGGTAGCAAAGACCTGGCCACCGGTGAGATTGTAGATGAGCCACGTGTCGATGGTGCCAAACATAAGGTCGCCCGCCGCCGCGCTCTCGCGCGCGCCGTCGACGTTATCGAGAATCCACTGCACCTTGGAGGCCGAGAAATACGGGTCGAGTGTAAGTCCCGTGCGGGAGCGCACCAGCTCTTCTGCGCCCTGCTCAACCAAATTATCGATCTGAGACGCGGTACGACGGCACTGCCATACGATGGCGTTATAGATGGGCTGACCGCTCACGCGGTCCCAGACCACCGTGGTCTCGCGCTGATTGGAGATGCCGATGGCGGCGATGCGGTCGGAATGAATCCCGCTCTTAAACTGGACCTCCATCATGACCGCAATCTGGCTGGCAAGGACCGCCATGGGGTCTTGCTCCACCCAGCCGGGGCGCGGGAAGCTGGTTTTGACGCTGCGACGCGCCTGCGCGACGATGCATCCGTACTCGTCGACGATGGTCGCAAGTACCGAGGTGGTGCCGCAGTCGAGCGCCATGATGTAGGAACCGCCAAAGTTAAACGAGGCATCTTCCATGCCCAGGCTGCCCAGATTCAACGACATCGCTTACACCTTTCTATTGCATCGGGTCGGACAGGACCCGCTCGATCTCTGATGCGGGAAGTGCGCCTTGGCGCAGGATCTGGAGCCCGCCGTGCTGGAACGACACGATGGTCGAGGCGTCGCGACACGGGGTCTCACCGGCGTCGACGGCCACGTCGACTCCCTCCAGGATGCGACCCTCGACGGCGGCAAAGCTTGCCGGCGAGGGCGCCCCATGTGTATTGGCACTGGTACAGGCAAGCGGACTGCCGCAGGAGCGGATGAGCGCCTGCACCACAGGCGAGGCCGACGCGCGAAGTGCCACCGTGCCGTCTGCGGCGCGCATAAAGGTCGGCACGCAGGGAGCCGCCTTGACCACGATAGTCAGGGCGCCTGGCCAGCATCGTCGGGCAAGCACGCGAGCCTCTTCGGGGATATCCACGCCGTAGCGGTCGAGGGCCTCGGCACCATCAACCAGCCAAGCCACAGTTTGCGTGAGCTCGCGCTGCTTGAGAGTAAAGATGCGGCGGTAGCCGGTACCGAGCGCAGGGACCGCGGCGCCATTGACGGCAGCCTGCGGATCGCGCGGCCATAACAAGGATTCGCTTGTATCTTGGGGGACGGCATCGGAGAAGGCGTTGACCGCCACGGCGACACCGTAGACTGTCTCGGTCGGGATCAGAGCCAGTCCGCCGCGGCCGAGCACCTCGGCCGTGCGCTCGACGGCAAGCCGATGCGGCTCGCGCGTTCCCTCGTATACCCGATAGACCGTCTGCATGTGTATGCCAGCCCCTTACGCTCTGGTGCAAGTTTGTTTACTGAGGGGCATTCTCGCACGAAACGTTTAACCCATTTGCCCAGAGCGCATGTTGGTTTGGTGAGCGGCCGTAGTAGTCGGTGAAAGTGAGGGGGTTATTGCAGATTTTTAGCGAGCAAGCGTAACGGTACGATCGGGAAACTCAATGCTTGCGACAAGCTTTCCGCCGAGACTTTCTGCGTACCTGCTCAGCGTGTCGAGCCTCATTGATCCCAGCTCCCCGCGCTCGAGCTCCGATATGCGTTTTTGAGAAACACCCATCGACTGGGCCACCGAGGCCTGCGTCAGATCCTTTAGTTTGCGAATTTGAGCGAGCTTATAGGCTTCGATACGTTCACGAGTTTTCTCCTGCTCGGCGGCAATAGATTCACGCGCTATCCCGCGTGATTCCATATACTCATGCAGCTCCATCTTGATCGAGCCTCCTTACCCTGCTCATCGAGCCAAGGCTCGATGTAATCGAGCACAATGCGGTATCGATGCGGCTGATTTGACATACCTTTCTCCTTCTATAGTAGAAGTTTTACGGTATATTGCAAGAGCGGAAATAGGCTCGAAGGGTCTTTTTTGCAGAAGTGAAGCCCGAGATCAGTAGGCAACGAGGGGTTATTGGACTGCGACGAACTTCTTTGGCCTGCCGGCATGGCGTTCCTGAGCGGCGTAACGCTCGATGCTGTCGATCGTAATCATCCGACGGCCGTCGACAAGCTCAACATCGAGTTTGCCGGCTTTGACCAGCGCAGTGATTCGCGGTGCGGAAACCCTGAGGTCCGCCGCCGCGTCCTTAAACGTTCGACACGCCGCTTCCCGAGCGTCCTCGTGGTCGATTTCGACTGAAAGGGCCACGACCTCGGCCGAACGCTCGTACCCAGCCGGAGCCCGACCATTGTTAAGATCGTCGGCCAAAAACGCCATCAGCGCCTCGATGGCATGAGCTATTGCTTCTTCGCGCGTATCGCCATCGGCAAAGGCCCCGGGGACCTGCGGGAAGCTGGCGCAGTAACCGTCGTCTTCTTTTATGAGAACGCAGTCATAGGTAAATCGTTGCTTCATCATGACCCCCAGCCATCACTGGGATAATTATAAACTAGTCTATAGTTTTTGATAAATCAGTTAATAAATATTACCGACGCTGTTTGGGCTCGGTGACGATGGCTCGGACGATGCGGGGACGATCGGTGAGGTCGCGGACGATGCGCACATCCGACAGGCCCGCTTGGCGGCAGAGCCCGGCGGCGGCGTCGAGAGCGCCCTCGTAGAGCTCGCAGGCAAAGAGGCCGCCGGCGCGCAACATATAGGGGGCCGCGTTGAGCAGGCGGCGGAAGATATCGAGACCGTCGGCACCGCCCTCGAGCGCCAGATCGGGCTCAAAGTCCTTGACCTCATGCGGCAGCGAGCGCATGACATCGGTGGGGATGTAGGGCGGGTTGGAGACGAGTACGTCAAAGGTGCCCCACTCTTCGCGGGGAATGGAGCTCACCAGGTTTGTGAGGCTGAAGGCGACCTCGTCGGACGTGAGGCCAAGCGCATCGCGGTTTTTGGTAGCAAGGTCGATGGCGCGCGGCTCGATATCGGTAGCAGTGCAGGTAACGTGCCCGCGGCGCTCCCAGGCAAGGGAGAGCGAAATGCAGCCCGTGCCGCAGCCGACCTCGAGAACGCGGGCAGTGCGGGGCTCGGCTGGGGCAGATACGTTGGCCTCGGCGGCATCTTGCGCGGGAGTCGCCTGTTGGTCGTTGTCCTCAATGGCGATGCCGTATTCGTCGAGCTCGGGCTCGGGGGTTTCCATGGCCTCTGCTTCTGCCGCTTCGGCTTCTGCTGCCTGCGCGGCGGCTTCCTCGGCCTCGCGATCGGCAAGCTCCTCGGCATAGGCACGGCTGCCCAGCACGTCGCCGCCCAGCGCGGCCTCATCGGCGGCCGTCAGGTTGGCGGCACGGCGCTCGGCAGTCGCGCGCTCATCGGCCAGCGCCGCCTCGGCCTTGCGAGCCTGCTCGACCTCATCATTCCAAGGCAGCTCGGCACGCTGGCGGGCAGCTGCCTCGGGGCTCAGCACCTCGGCATCCAGGTAATTGAGAACTTCCTCGACGAGCATCTCGGTCTCGGGGCGCGGAATGAGCACGCCGGGAGCGCAGGCAACGTCGATCATGCGAAACTGCGTGCTGCCCGTTATGTACTGCAGAGGCTCGCCCTTGGCGCGGCGGACGACCGCCGCATGCATGGTCTCGAGCTGCGCCGCGTCGAGCGTCTCGTCTATGCGCATATACAAGTCGATGCGCGCCAGACCCGTGGCCGCGCACAGCAGCCACTCGGCAGAAAGACGGGGATGCTCCTCGCCGCGCTCGGCCAGGTACTCCTTGGTCCACTCGAGACAACGCTTGATGGTCCAGATCTCGTTTGCCATGGGGTCCTCCCCTCTTGAGCGCCGGGTGGCGCGTGAATGTCGGAGCAGATTGTACGCGAGGGCGGCACGTGGCAAGGGGCGATTAGCGGCAATTATCGAGAATCAGCCTAGAATTTTGCTCGGGGCGCAATCGAAGTGTTCATTTGTCGACGTCTAGATTTGCATCCGTCAAGCTTTTGGCAAGGTTGCCCCAAAACTGACCAATATCTAACCAAACACTTGCCAAATCGCTTGACGAACGACACATCGAAAATTGCGCTGCGACTTCTCGGACGATTTTTAGAGCATTAATTTTGATAGCAGAGGAACACTGATAATTACTTTGAGCAGGTAAGCAGCTTAATAACTAACAATATCGATTGAATAAACTCGAATAGTGATATACCCAACCTAGCCATTGGGGACGTTCTTAAACGACTAGCCAAACAAGAACGTCCCCAATGGATACCAAGGCATCCCGATACATCGAGTATTACTGGAATCCCGGCGATACGCTGAATGATTTGTGACGAATAGTCATGTCCATCAAGAAGGCTTGACGCTTCGGGTAGCTCGTCAATCGATATATTGAGTCCTAGGCCCTTTCGACACCACCTATATTGCGAATCAGCACCGCCGCCCACCCGACCGAATATTGCCGTTCGGCACCGCCATTAAATGCCTTCCCGCGCATCCCCGTTACGCTCGGGCTGCCATG
>UQWV01000055.1 GCA_900544845.1 uncultured Collinsella sp.
GCCTGGGGTCCCTCATATACGGCCCTCCCGTCTCCTGCGCCCCTCCCGGAACTGTCCACATCAGTGTAGCCAATCCATCATGACCTCCCTGTCGCTCTTTCCCCGCCCCCTGGCCCTCTCGGCGTACTCGGCGGTCTCGGGGTCGCGCATGACCCTCTGCCTCGCGATCTCGTGCAGCGCGCTGTTCGCCTGCCGGTCGCCGCCCCTGTTGAGCCTGTGCCTCACGGTCTTGCCGCTCGAGGCGGGGATGGGGCAGGCGCCGCATATCGCCGCGAACGACGCCTCGGAGCGCAGCCTGCCCGGGTTGTCCCCGGCCGCGACCGCGAGCTTGGCCGCGCTCACGGGCCCGCACCCGTACATCGCCAACAGCGCGGGGCAGTTCTCCTCCAGGGACGCCTCGATCGCGCGCTCCATGTCGAGCGCCGCGTCGCGCGCCGCCGCCCACAGGTCCGCCAGCGCTCCGAGCGCGGCGCCCAGCGCGCCCTCGGCGCGCACGGAGGGGAGCTCCTCCATCAGCCTCGGCCCTCCCATGCCGCGGAACCTCGACCTGAGCCCTTCCGGCGCGGTGGTGAGCAGCGACCTCGCGGTGTTGATCGCCGAGGTCCGCGCCTTCACCGCCCCGGAGCGCGCCGCGAGCATGCAGCGCACCCCGTCGACCCACCCGTCCTGGCTCTTGGGGGTCCCGAGCCTTGAGCCGGACATCGCCGCGCGGGCGGCCCTCTCCGCGTCCGCCTCGTCGCACTTTCCCTGCCCCGGGCGCCTCCTCTGCGTCCTCGCCGGGGAGAGCGCCTCGCGCACGGGCATCCCCAGCGACGCGAGGTGCCTGGTGAGGCCCGCCCCGTAGGACGACGTCCCCTCCATCGCGATGCAGGCCGGCTCCCCGGCCGCGGCGATCGCCCCGGCGAGCGCCTCGTAGCCCGCCGCGTCGGCGGGGAACCGGCGGGACAGGACCTTGCGGCCCCTCCAGTCCAGGACGTACAGCCAGTGCGAGTCGGCGTGGGTGTCGACCCCGCAGAAGACCGGCCCGCGGGCGTCGGGTGCCGATTCGTTTTGCATGTCTCGCTCCGTTCTTTCCGTGCTCGCCTGGACCGGGCAGACGGCACACTGACGGGGCGCGATAGAATGCGGTTGTTCGGGTCCGCGGTATCGCTCCATGCTCCTATTAGGTCATGCGGCGGTCTCGGCTCGCCGCGGCCCGCGCGGGACATGTCAGGAAACGAGGGCAGCCCTGTGGGCGCCAGCGGAATGTGGGGTCACCGCGCGGTCCGCATCTGATGGTGTCGACGTCAATGGTATACGGGTGCATCATCGACGTCTTCAATACAGAAAATATCAGTGCGGAATGTTTTTAAGGGGATGCCCCTGGGTGGCCCTATGGCAACGTGGCTAGCGATGTCTACAGGGACCCACGCTTTGAAGGGGCGCCAGGCTGATAGTTTGGCTTTTTATTGGTAGGGGCTCTTGCTAGGCTGGAGCCCTTACTAGAGGCAGGCCTCGGCAATGCGGCGCTTAAGCTCATCGATGCCGGTGCCGGTCTGGGAGCTTGTGATGATCACGTTCTCGGCCGGAACGTTGAGCTGCTTTTTGATGGCTGCTGCCTGGCGGGCCTGCTGGGTGCGGCTGAGCTTGTCGGCTTTGGTGAGGCAGACGATAAAGTTGAACTCGTTGCCCTGCAGATAATCGATCATGTCATGGTCGAGCTTACTGGGATCGTGGCGAATGTCCACCAGCGACACAACCAGGTTAAAGCTGCGCTCGGAGTCGAAGAAGTCGCCGATAAGCTCGGCCCAACGGTCGCGCTCGGCCTTGGAGCGACGGGCGAAACCGTAACCCGGCAGGTCCACGAAATGCACGTCATCGGCCTCAAAGAAGTTGATGTTGCTCGTCTTGCCCGGCGTACTGGAAACCTTGACTAGGTTCTTGCGGCCAAATAGCTTGTTCATAATCGACGACTTGCCCACGTTGGAGCGGCCGACAAAGCTCACCTCGGGGCAGGTGGACTCGGGAATCTGCGAAACCTTGCCATAGCTGGCGACGAACTTGGCAAGCTGGTAGTTAATGGAATCGGCCATGGACACTCCTTGGTCGTAGGTTCTTACAAATAGACGCGCTATTGCGCAGCGGCAATGCGGCGGACGATATCGAGCGTGATGTCACTTGCGACACGCGCGTACTCGAACAGATCGAACTCGCGCTCGCAAATTGCATCGTACGCCTCGTCACAATTATCGCTGATAGCGCGCAACACCAGGCAATCGACACCATTTTTGGTTGCGACATGGGCAATTGCCGCGCCCTCCATGCCGACACAATCGGCATGCGTCGCCTCGATAGCGTCATTGCGCATGGTGGCGCCCGTCACAAAGCGGTTACCCGTGGCAATCGTGCCGACCAGGAACTGCTTGGTGCCCTCGTTCGAAGCGACTGCATTTTTCGAAGCGTCAACAAACCCACGCTCAGCAAGCACGTCGGCGGCAATATCGACCAGCGCGGGCGTCGAGCCAAACTCCTCGAGCCCCGGTGCGGACTCGGCGATAAGCGCGGTATCGGTATCCAGATAGCGTAGGCGTTTGCCAATGACCACGTCGTCGATATGGAGCTTGGGGTTCAAACCGCCCGCAATGCCCGAAAACACAACAGCCTGCGGAGCATACTTGCTAATGAGGTGCTGTGTTGCAGCGGCGGCGTTCACCGTGCCCATGCCCGCCGTTGTGGCGACAACTGTCAGGCCGTCGAGCTCACCGCTCACAACGGTCAAGCCTGCCTCCCGTGCCTCGCAAACGTCGCTCAGCTCTTCCTTAATCTGCATGATCTCTTTTTCGAGCGCACCGATAATCGCAATGGTAGTCATGCCATTCCCCAAACCTATTCGAAATTCTCAACCACGGTATGGTACCAGCATTTTGTTTGACCTCGTCAAACGAACACGCTAAGCCAGTGCAGCTCGCGTATCAAACAGAGCCTTTGCAATCGCGGCCGTAACCTCACTCGAGCGGTCGCTCCACGGCATCGATGTCATGATACCCATGACATAGGTACAGCCATCGATGTCGATAAGGCCCGCATCGCATGTCGAGTAGTAACCATCCTCGCTAATCCAGCCTGCCTTGTTGCGCACCAAAACCTGCTCGTCCGCAATGCCATCGCGAATAAACGAGCGCGATGTTGATGCCAGAAGGCCCGACAACCACTGTGAAGTCTCGGTATCCATGCTCAGATACTCGCTCATCTCACGCCATAACCTCGCAGAAGTGCGCGGGCAGTAGGTCGGAAAATCACTCATCGGATTCAGTGCCGTTTCGTCATCAACACCCAGATTGGCAATCCAATCCTCATAGCCATCATGGTCAAACGCCGCGCGTAACGCGATAAACGAATCGTTGTCCGAGTTGACGACCGCGGCCTCGATAAGGTCACGCACTGTCTGCCAGCCCATGCTGTAACCACCATACGTTGCTAAAGGCCAATCGAGCGACACCTGCCCCGATTCGACCAACATCTCGCAAATATAGAGTGCATACAGCGCCTTATAACTGCTCGCTCCATACACCTCAACATCGGCGTTATACGTCACGCCCCTACCACTCGATAGGTCGTAGAACACTACACCCACGTCGCCCAGCTCCTGCGCCCGACACAGGGCATCCTGGAGCGAGGCAAGGCTCTCATCCTCCAAGGCAGGAGTCTTGTTATCCACCAACGAGAAGGTCCGAACGGTATCACCCGAAGGGATATCGTTGAAGTCCGCCTTCGAAAGTCTCGTCTTGAGATCTGCCGTCGACAGAGCTTGATCTGCCGACGCTTTGGACTTTGAAACCTTCTCGTTTTGCAGCTGTACCGTTGACGCATCTGGGCGCCCCGTTCGCTCCGAGGCGTAGGTTTTAACGGTAATTCCGAGGATAATAACCGCCGACGTTAGCATCCCAATAGCGGCAATCTTCCTCACGCGGATGCGAGCGCCGGCAAGGCCACGCGAAGACGTGCCCTTCGTCTTATATCTGCTGCCATGCTGCGGCACATACTCGTCCCGCGATGCGATGTTTCGCACGTGGTCTCCTGACTGCCACCGTTTATATACGAGCAGCATGATACCGAGCAGGCATTTCTTTCCAAAGATATTCAGCAGCGTTTAAGGTGTCTTTAAAGAAACCACAAGCGTATTTATCCAAATGGCACGATTCTGTTGCGCATCTCTACCCAAAACGAAGTTGCGGTGAAATGGTTCCTGTTTGGGCGACATGGGCCTAAAAACAAGAACTATTCCACCGCAACTTGACGGGGCTCTTTGGCAATCAACTTGGTGCCCAGGGGCGCTCATTTAAGTCTGTCCCCAATGAGTGCCTTTGGGGAGCGAAAATGGCTCGCTAGCCGATGGCGTTTTTGAGTTCGGCGCGGCGCTTTTCCACCGCAACTTATACAGAATGAGGGGATATAGAGGTTGTTGCTCGCTAGCCGATGGCGTTTTTGAGTTCGGCGCGGCGCTTTTTCATGCCCGTCATGACGGCGTTGCGCAGCTCGGGCATGCGCGCGGTATCCATCTGGGGCACGCCCTCGAGCTTATAGGGAATGCCCAGTTGCTCGTACTTGACGACACCCATGGTGTGATACGGCAGCATCTCCAGGCCGACCACGTTATGCCACGGGGCGATTAGACGACCGAGTGCCTCGCACTCCTCCACCGTGTCGGTAATGCCCGGCACTACCACGTGGCGGATAACGACCTTAATCTTGCGACGCGCGAGCTCATCACCAAACGCCAGAATGCGTGCGGGATCGCAGCCGGTCAGCTTTTTATGCTCAGCCGGATCGGCATGCTTGATGTCGAGCAGCACCATGTCGGTCTCGTTGAGAACGGCATCGAACTTCTCGGGGCGGTTGGGATCAAACGCATAACCGCAGCTATCCAGGCAGGTATGCACGCGGCCATCGGGATTGTTGTGCATTGCACGGAATAGGTCGGCCAAAAACTCGGGCTGCAGAAGCGGCTCGCCACCGGACACCGTAATGCCACCGCTGCGATAGAACTCGTGGTTACTCTGGAACTCGTCCATGAGGTGCTCGACGGTCACCATCGTGCCGCCGTTGACCGACCAGGTATCGGGATTGTGACAATACGCGCAGCGCATGGGACAGCCCTGAACAAACACCACAAAGCGGATGCCGGGTCCGTCGACCGTTCCCATCGTCTCGATTGAATGCACGCGGCCAAGGGCAAACGCAGAGTCCTCGGGACGAGCGTCCACACCCTCAAGCGTCATTTCTGCCATTCGCGCTACCTTGCCTCTCCTTGGATGCAACCAATTAAAATGCCAGAGCCATTCTAGCCCATGCGTTTGCGTTTAAACGTCTCGGACTAGAACGGCACGTTTTAATCTATCCCCCATCACCATGGCTGGGGGCTACGTCGAGATGTCAGGCTGGAGAACGCTCGCCTGCGGCCTTTACGCTTTAAGCGTGAGCACCGCGCCGAAGGCGGTCGGGCCGCAATGGCTCGAGATGACGCCGCCGACCTGAGTCCAGGTAACGTCCTTAAAGCCCAGGCCGTGCGCATAGACTTCCATGTCGTCGCGCAATTCCTCGGAAAGGCCTACCGAATACGCCAGGCCAATATGCGAGTAGTCGATCTCGCCCTTCTCTACCATGTGATCAATAAAGGCACGGGCGCACTTGAGCATAGAGCCACGGAACTTCTTGGTCGCCACGAACTTACCACCCGTCACCTCAATGCAGGGCTTAATCTTGAGCAGATGGGCGCCCAGGAACGCGACGTTTGACAAGCGACCACCTGCCTTAAGGAAGGCAAGGTCGGTAGGAACAAAGCCCAACAGCACGCGGTCCATGACGGAATTCGTAAATGCAAAGATCTCGTCGACGGTGGCATCGGGGTGAGCCTCGATGTATTTGGCGGTCTCGACGACAACGAGCGACTGGCCCACCGAGACAAAGCGCGTGTCCATGGAGAACACGTAGTCGCGCCCCTGAGCCGCAATCTTAGAGGACTGATGCGAACAGGTCGTGGCCTCGGAATATGCAAGATGCAAAATAGTCGCGTCGGGCTGCTCGGCATGGATGCGGTCGTACACATGCGCAAAATCCGCTGGCGAACAGCCACTGGTCTTGGGCATCACACCAAACTCGTTGCAGCGCGAATAAATCTCGAGCGGATCGATCGAGCCGTCCTCGACGGTCTCGTCACCAATCGTGACATGCATGGGCACGCGCACGATGCCGTAGCGCTCGCAGAGCTCCGGCGTTACATCCGACCCAGACTCAACCACGATTACGTACTTGCCCATTATCATCACGACCTATCTCAACGTCGACTTTCCAATACCAAGCACAGGCCACCGCACTGTTGTGCAACAGCATCTAAGCGCCAAAGAGACGCCGCCCCTTGCGCACAACAAAGGACAGCGTCTCCCTGGAAAACTCCGTGCTTACCTGAGATTTTACACGGTTTATAAATGAGTGTTACTTATCCCGCAAACGGTAGCTATACGCGATGAACGGTAGTTCGCTGCAGCAACTGCGACACATTCCGCCCAGCAAGTCCAATCGCGCTCCACACACGGTTAATGCGCGAGGCGGTAGAAATCCATCGACGCCGCACCCTCGGCATGCAACCCCATCGCCGGAACCGCCGGCGAATAGGTACGGCTCGTAAGTGCCGCCTCGCCGCCATTTGCAAAAATCTCGACCATCGTAGTGTCCGAAAGCACGCGCAGGTCGCGAAGCTCGCTGAGCTCGATGGACCTCTGGTCGCGCCCATAGCCTTCGTCACCCATGTCGAGGGTAAGCATCCCGTCCGCATAACGCACAAAGACACCCTTGCGGATTTCGAGCTCGGCCATCTTGGCGCCCTCACAGGAAACCACAAGATCAAACAGGCGGCCCGGCTCCTCAACGGTTTCACCGCCTGTCGCGCGAACGCAGTCACCGCGCATCCTCTCAATCTCGTGCGCCGGCTGCTGGCAGAGCTTACCATCGCGTATGCTCAGCTCTCGCGGCACCGTCAACGCGCACTGCCATCCGCGCGCCACCGTCGGGTTTTCTGCCGTCGCGTCGGGGCAACCCGACCATCCGACCATCAATCGCCGGCCTGCAGCATCCTCAAAGGACTGCGGAGCATAGAAATCAAAACCGGCATCGACCATCGGGGGCATGCCCTTCCCGACGATTTTAAAGCTCGGCGCCTCCCAATCGGCCTCGATGGGGAACCACACGCACTGATGTGGATTGCGGTAACGCCAACCATCGGCAGGCACACCCTGCGGACAGCAAACGAGAATAAGCTCGCCATCGAGCTCAAACAGATCGGGGCACTCCCACATAAAGCCAAACTTCTCGCCCAACTCAATGCGCGTCGCATAGCTCCAGTCCTCAAGATTGCGCGAGGTATAGACAAGCACGCAGCCACGGTCGTCTTTCGTACGAGCGCCCAGAACCATGTAGTAGATACCGTCGTGTTCAAGGATCTTGGGGTCGCGCACGTGCGTACCGATATCGTCGGGGTAATCGACCGGCCCAACAGCTATGCGCTTCTCGCCCAATTCGTCGGGATTCTCGGCAACCATATGAATCTGGTTTTGCTCACGGCCCGTCAACACGTAGTCGTAATCATCACGGTCAAAATGCTTAACGTTGCCGGTATAGAAGTAGTGAATCTTGCCATCACGTACAAAGGCAGAACCAGAATACGCTCCACTCGAATCCAAATCGGAATCGGGGAACAGCACGGGACCGTGATTCTCGTACGTCACAAAATCCTTTGTCGTCAGATGGTTCCAAAGCACTGGACCGCCATGCGCAGCGTCGAACGGATCGTATTGATGATAGATGTGATACGTATCACCAATCTGAACCAAACCGTTGGGGTCGTTGAGCCAGCCAAGCTCAGGCTCCACATGGAACAGGAGCCTATCGGGGTCGGACGCGATGCGAGCCGCCGTCTCATCCTGTCCGGCACGCCACTGCTCATAGTCCGCACGCATCACCTTGTTTTTTTGATTAAACATCGCCATTGACCTTCTCGTCTATGGGAAAGGACGCTCGACTCACACGAGCCGAACGCCCTTCCCCAAATGGACTTATCCGCACATTACGCTGAACGGCTCAACTAGAAGCTAACGTCGAAGCCAGCGCCAGCGCCCTCTTCATCGGTGGTCGGCACGCCCTTTGCCTTGTTGTAGGCAAAGATCAAGACGATCGGCACGATGAAGGCGATGAGATTGCCAGCCACATACCACACGAGCGTCTCGGGCGTAACGATGAGCAGGCCAAGCACGCCGGTCAGACCCTGACCGATGGCGCGCACCTCAAAGAGCTTCACGAAGGCACCGCCGCAGCCTGCACCGATGCAAGCGCAGATGAACGGGATGATCGAGTAGCGCATGTTTGCAGCAAAGATTGCGGGCTCGGAGATACCGACCAGCGTCGGGATAAAGGACGACATGCAGATGTTGCGCTCTTTGGAATGCTTCTTGTGAATGAGGTACATGCCGATGGCGCCGCCGCCCTGGGCGATGATGGAAACCGACCAGATTGCCTGGATGTAGTTGAAGCCAGTCGTGGCAACGAGGTTTGCCTCGATACCCTGGATGAACTGATGCGTACCGGTAACGACGAGCGGCTGCAGGAATGCGGCAAAGACAAAGGCACCGAAGACGCCCATCCTGTTGTACAGGATATCGATTACGCCGGCGAGGACGTCGCCGATCAGGTTGCCGAGCGGGCCGAACACGGTGAACAGGGCGACGTTAGCAAGAATCAGGGTAACGGTCGGGACAAAGACGAACGAAACGACCTCGGGGATGTACTTCTGGGCAATCTTCTCGACCTTGGCCATAAACCAGGCAGTCAGGATTGCAGGGAACACGCCGCCCTGGAAAGCAACCATGGGAATGGAGAGCGGACCGAAGTTCCAGTACTCAGCACCCGTCGGGTCCATAACGAACGTGTTACGGTTCATAAGGCTCGGGTGAACCATGACGATACCGACGAGGATGCCCAGGATCGGGTTACCGCCAAAACGCTTGACCGCGCTGTACATAACCAGGACAGGTAGGTAGTCGAAGGTGGTGGCGATAATGGCAAAGAAGCTTGCGAGGTTCTTGAGGAACTCGCTGTGATCGGCGAGGCTGCCCTCCATGCCAAAGAGGCCGTTGGCAACGATCAGCGACTTAAGGCCGATGATGATAGCAGCGCCGACGAAAGCGGGAATGATGGGGATAAAGATGTCCGAGAATACCTTGAGGACCGAGAAGAACTTGCCCTTCTTGTCCGCCTCGGCGCCCTTGACCTCGGAAGCGCTGATCTCCTTAACGCCCGTCAGAGCCATAAACTCATCGTAAACCTTGTTGACGGTACCGGTACCGAAGATGATCATGAGCTGGCCGCTGTTGTACAGCACGCCCTTGACGCCATCGATGTTCTCGAGCTCGGCCTTGTTGTACTTGCTCGTATCCTTGAGCACCAGACGCAGACGCGTAACGCAATGCGTGGCGCCCTCGATGTTCTCCAGACCGCCGACGTTATCGACGACTTGCTGAGACACTACTTTGTAGTCCATGTTCCTCTCCATTCCTTTACGAAATCATAAGACGTTTTGATGCCATTACAGAGACGCGATCGTTGCATTTGCGCACTTAAGCGTACCGTCGGTGACCGTCAGCGCCACACCCTGGCCCTGCTTATTGCAGAATCGAGCGTTAAGCGCAACATCATCGACAAAGATGGTCGCGATATCGTCGTCAACGACCAGGCGCACATGATGAGTGCCCTCGCCCTTAAAGAACAACGGACGCTCGAGGCCCATGTTGTTGACCTGGAACCACGGATACTGGGGGGCCGCCGTAAACTCGAGCTTGCCCTCACGCAGGTTGGCGCGGAACTCATAGGCAAGACCGGACTCGGCGTCCTCGGCAAGCTTCACCGAGAAGCCGGCAGCGTCACCGGCGAGCTCGATGTCGGCATCGAGCATATAGGTGGAACCGGCATCCGCGGCGAGCACCTGCTCGACCTTGCCCGACTCGCAGGAGAGCTCAAAGGCCTCGACTGCCTTAGCCTCGCCAAAGGCGCCAAGCATGCTGTCAGGAAGCTTGGTGCCGAGCGTTCCGTCGGCACGCTGAACGATCTCGAGGGGCATAAAGGTGCCACCCCACAGGTAAGAGCTGGGGTCACCGCCCTCGTCACGCGTAGGAACCCAACCAAAGAGAACGCGGCGCTCGCCATCAAATGCGGTACGCGCGGCATAGTACGCGCGGCCATCGAAGGAATCGTCCGCAGGAGTGATCCAAGGACCGTTGATAGAGCGAGACATGCGATAACGGGTCTTGTTGCCATCACTGTACTCAGAGAACACCAGATACCACCAGTCGCCCATCTTAAAGAGATCAGGCATCTCGAACATGGTGTACAGGCCCGGATTCCACCAGTCGCCCTGGAACTCCCAGGTATCCAGGTCCTTGGAGGTGAACTTGACCAGACGACCGGTCATCAGACGCTTGTCCTCGCCCACACGCGTGCCGAGGATGAGCATGTACTCTTCGTTCTCCTCATCCCAAAGCACAAAGGGATCGCGCCAGTTGCGGTCATCGTAACCCTCCTGGGGCGGAAGCAGCGTCTCGGCGATGTTCTTCTCCCACTTGACGGCGTCGTCACTCGTTGCGTGAAGAAGAACCTGCTTCATCAAGCGTGCCTTGACCTTATCGCGATTGCAACCAGTGTAGAGCGCATGGTACTTGTCGCCCACCTTAAACACCGTGCCGGCATAAACATACTGGTCGACTTCCTCGTCGCCGCCACGCTCAAGGCTCTCGCCAAAGTCTTTGTAATTGACGAAGTCCTTGGTTGTCGCGAGTGCCCAGCCAAACGGCTCTCCGAAAGGTCCGGGGTTACGCGTGTCACGCTGGTGATAGAGATAGAACGTGCCGTCCTCGCCGTACGGCATGATGTCGCCTACCCAAATTCCCTCAGGCTGGTAATACACCTTGTGCATCCGAGACTTCCTTTCTCACGAGATACTAACTCGGTACAACTGCAAGATATGTCAATCGTTTTCATATGTCAAACGTTTTCACACCAATACGTCTTTTCGCAGTTCCAGTCGTCGGCAAACGGTTGACATATGCCGGCGAACGGTCATCAGAGGTGTTTGAGGAATTCTTTTGGCACGGGATGAACTACGCGGTTTTACCCTCAATGAGTTCAACGGGGAGCTTGATATTCGATTCGGGCTTTTCGCCGTTAATAAGAGCGATGATGGATTGCGCCGCGAGCTCTCCGATGCGATCGATATCTTGGCGTACGGTTGTTAAGTCAGGCATAAACGTCATAGTGCGGCGGGCACCATCCGCGCCCACGACCTTAATATCGCCCGGAGCGCTCAAGCCTCGCTGCTTCATAACGTTGAGACAGATGGCCGCCATCGTGTCGTCTCCCGCAAAGATGCCGTCAATATCGGGGTTCTCATCGAGGATCTTCGCAACGACCGCGCTCTTTTCGTCGTCGGGCTTAACGAACTCGACCTCACGGACAAGCGCGGGCAAACCGGCCTGCTCAACAACATCGAGGTAGGCATCGGTACGCTTATTGGCAGGCATGCGCATGCGGCTATTGCTGCGCAGGCACAGGATGCGTGAACATCCGTCATCGATCAGGCGACGCGTGGCAAGTTCGCCGATGCTATAGCTGTCGCTCGCAATCTGAACAGAGGCTTCGCCAAGGTCGCAGTCGATACCAACCAGACTCAAGCCCATCTCGGCATACGCCTCGGCACCGATATTAAGCGAGTTGACGATGACGCCATCAACCATATTGCGTCGAAGCATGTCGATATAAGAGCGCTCAAGCTCGGGTCGATTGGCGCTATTGCACAGCAGCATCTTAAAACCGTTTTCGGCCAGGGTATGCTCAATGACTTGAACCACTTGGGCATGAAACGGACTGCTGACATAGGGGACGATCATACCGATAAGATTCAGGCGACCGTTGAGCATGGCACGAGCGATATCGTTGGGCGTATAGTTGATGCGCTTCATCGCGGCATGGACCTTATCGCGGGTCTCTTGGCTAATATAGCCGCGATTATTAAGCACGCGAGATACCGTAGTAGGCGAAACCCCCGCCACCGCTGCAACTTCCTTGATGCCAGGCTTAGCCGTATCCTTAGAACGAGCACTCTCGCGAGCCATAGCACCCTCCCCCATCAACATGTCATACGTTTACATACGAACAAAGCATACCCCAACAAGAGCGGGAAGACGGTAACAGTACAAGTAAGTAAACGACTCATCCAAATAATTAGGAGAGTTCCGCCTAACGGGTGACTACACAGGACCCCACATGGCCGGTTTTGGGTTATTTCCAAAAACATCCCGCAGGACGCTAATTGGCTCCGCCGCGAAACTCGCGCAGCGGAGCCTCTTTGCATGTCCGAGGACGTTTT
>UQWV01000056.1 GCA_900544845.1 uncultured Collinsella sp.
ATCATCGAACCGCCGCAGGCGATCCAAAAGACGTTCTCAATCTTGCCCTTGCGCTCGATAATTTCCTGAACCAGATCGTGTGCGTTCACGGTGATATTCCTCCTTGCGTGGCGGCTTTGAATGACGGCAGCTCGTACCTGCGGTCATTCTATGTTGTTCTATTTATAGCACGCACGACGACGTCCGTGAAGCCATTTCAGCAAACTTGTTCTATATTGTTCTATCTATGGACGTTAGATGTCGAACACGTAGCGCGAGCCCACGATCTTTTGGCGTCCGAGCAGCAAGGGCCGCTCGTCCTCATCGGTAAAGTACGCCTCCATATAAAAGAGCGGCTCGCCGACCGGTACCTCCAGCAGCGAGGCCGCCTGAGCATCGGCGAGCGCAATCTCCACGGTACAAGGGTCGGACTTGAGCGGCGCGCGGCCCGAATGCTCGGCAACGAGTGCAAAGATGGAATTGTCCGTGAGGTCCTTGTCGGCAAGCGTCTGCAGGTAGGAATGGTCGGCCAGCACAAAGGCGTTGTTCTCGAGCATGACGGGCACGCCGTCTGCCGTGCGCACGCGCTCGACAACGATGAGCTCGCAGCCGGGTTCCACCCCAAAAAACGCCGCGTCCTCGCGCGTCGCCGCAACCACCGTGCGCGACACCAGGTGTGCTCCGGCCACCATGTCGTTGGCAGCGCAACCCTCGGAAAAGCTCTGTACGTCACCCTTCTGGCGAATCTTGCGCTTGAGCTTGGGAGCGCACACAAAGGTACCCCTCCCCTGCTGGCGGTTGAGATACCCCGCGCGCGACAGCTCCTCGATGGCGCGGCGCACGGTGACGCGCCCCACGCCGTAAGACTTCGCAAGCTCCATCTCGGAAGGAATGCGCGAGCCGGATGCGTACACGCCGCGCGCGATCTCGCCCTTTAGGTCGTCCATAACCTGCTGGTACAGCGGCACGGCGGACACCTCAGTGCGCTCGGTTTTATCGTCGGATGCCATCGTTATGCTCCATTCCGTGCATGCTCGGACTCAAACTCTTCAATCGCCGCCATAAACTGCTCGCCAAAGGCATCGGCCTTTTTCTCGCCAATACCGTTGACCTGGATAAGCTCGTCGCGTGTCTGAGGTCGTAGGCGGCACAGGCCGCGCAGGGCCTTGTCAGAGAAGACCATGTACGGCGCCATCTCCAGCTCGGTCGAAATCTCCTTGCGCAGGGCACGCAGGCGCTCGAACAGCTCGGCATCGTCACCCACGCGCGGGCGCTGATCTAGCTCGGCCTCCTCACGCAGCAGATCCACCGCGCGGCGGGCACGGGCCGAGGCCTTGTGCTTGGACGCACGACGCTTAACGGTAAAGGCAAACGCCTCATCCTCGACCTCGGCGGCACGCGGGCCCAGCCCCACGACCGGGTACTGCCCCTGCGAGGCGGCCAAGTAACCGCGGCCGCACAGCTGGCCGATGATGTCCTTGATGCGCCCGACCGATTCGCTCGACAGCTCACCGTAGCCGCGGTCCTCGTCCAGATGCATCTGGCGAATGCGCTCGGTGTTGCCGCCGTGAAGCACGTCGGCGATGAGCGACTTGCCAAAGCGCATGGGTCGCGTGGCCACATAGCGCACAGCGGCGCGGGCCATATCGGTGACGTCCTCGACCTCGAACTGCGTGAGGCAGTTGCTGCAGTTGCCGCAGCCCTCGGCCTCGTCCGTGGCGGTGGCGCCCGCACCAGCCGCGGCAGCATGCTCGGCCGCGGCCTCGTCGCCAAAGTAGCGCAACATATATTCGCGCAGGCAGCCGGTGGTATTGCAATAGCCCTCCATCTGGCTGAGCAGACGATATCGATTCTGGAGCGCCCACGCGCGCTGCTCGTCGTCAAGCGCCTCATCGGCGGCATCGCCGCGGTCGATTAAAAAGCGGCGCATGCGAAAATCGTTACCGTTCCACAGCAAGTGGCAGCTTGCCGGGTCGCCATCGCGACCGGCGCGACCTGCCTCTTGGTAGTAGGCCTCGATGCTCTCGGGCACGTTGTTATGAATCACGTAGCGCACGTTGGGCTTGTCGATACCCATGCCAAAGGCATTGGTGGCAACCATCACCTGAATATCGTCGTCGATAAAGGCGCGCTGGCTTTGACGACGGGCGTCGTTGCCCATGCCGGCATGGTAGCGGCCAACGCGAATGCCGCTGGGGCCCAGCGCCTCGGCAAGCTCGCCTGCCAGCGCATCGACCGTCTTGCGGGTCGAGCAATACACGATGCCGCTCTCGCCCGAATGCGCAATCACATAGTCGCGCACCCAGGCGGTCTTGGCCTTGTCGCCCATCTCCTCGCAACCAAAGTAGAGGTTCTTGCGATCGAAGCCCGTTACCACCGTCGCGGGGTTTTGCAGGCCGAGCATTTGCTGAATGTCCGCGCGCACACGCTCGGTCGCCGTAGCGGTAAAGGCTGCCACGATAGGGCGCTGCGGCAGGGAATCGATGAACTCGCGAATCTGCAGGTAGGCGGGGCGGAAATCCTGGCCCCATTGGCTCACGCAGTGGGCCTCGTCAATGGCCACGAGCGGCACGCCGATGCCGCCTTCGGCCGCAGCTTCCTGCGCAAAGGCCAAAAAACGCGGCTCAAGCAAGCGCTCGGGCGCCACGTACATAAGCTGGTAGCGGCCCTCGCGCGCCCGCTTGAGCACGGTGTTTTGCTGGGCCGGGGTAAGGCTGGAGTTGAGATAGCTGGGTCGCGCACCCGCCGCGAGCAACGCACGGGTCTGGTCCTCCATAAGCGACAGCAGCGGACTCACCACAAAGGTGATGCCGGGCAGCATGAGCGCGGGCACCTGGTAGCAAATGGACTTGCCGGCGCCCGTGGGCATAACACCCAACGCATCGCGACCGGCAAGGATCGCATCGACCATGCGGTCCTGTCCCGGGCGAAACGAGGTGTAGCCAAAATAGGCGCCGAGCGTGTCGAGCGCCATCTGCTGCATGCTATCGGTCATGGTTTCCTAACGTCCAAGTCATCTGCCGCCGATTATACGCCGCCACGCGGACCGGTGCCGCGCGGCTGCCGGCCACGGGCGATGCAATCCAAGGCGAACGAGCGTGGATTTTTGGACACTTTCCGGATGAGCGTGGATAATCTCCCACTTTAAGCCCGTCACCAAGCAAAAAACGGGAGATTTTCCACGCTCATTCTGCAGATTGCCGCTTAGGGGCGTTTACAGCGTCGAGCCGTTGCGCGGTTTGGAAAACCGCGCAACTAGAGCTACATAACCATGACGTAGCGGCTACCCACGTAGTACTGCTTACCCATCAGAACCGGCTCGCCATTGGGACCGGTAAAGCTGGCACGCAGGTTGAGCAGCGGATCGTGCGGAGCAATGCCCAACTCGGCCGCCTGCTCGGTATTGGCACGAACGGCCTCGACCGTGCGGTAGCCAACCGAGACAATCGGCGTTCCGCCAACACGCTCGACCTCGGCAAAAATCGACTTGTCCTCAAGATCGGCCGTCAACAGCTCACGGTAGGCGTCAAACGGCACAAAGATGTTCTCCTCAAAGATGGGCTCGCCGTCGGCTGTACGCACGCGCTTAATATGCAGCAGCAGCGCGTCCTTTTGCAGGCCAAAGAACTCCATCTCGTTTTGACGTGCCGGCACAATCTGGCGATCGACCACATGCGCGCCCGCCTTCATGCCGTTGCTGGCACACAGCGCGGTAAACGTCTGCAGCGTCGAAGCGTGGAACTGACGATTGATGTGCGGCGTGGAGACAAAGGTACCACGGCCCTGCTGCTTAACCAGGTAGCCATCGGAGCACAGCTCCTCGACGGCGCGGCGCACCGTAATGCGGCTCACGTCGTACTGCTCGGCTAGCTCAAGCTCGGACGGAATACGCTCCTTGGGTGCATAAACACCTTTCTCGATCGCATCCTTGATTTCATCGTAAATCTGCTGGTAAAGCGGTGCATTTTTGGGCGCGGGCATATCTGATCACTCTTATCGAAATATCGAAATAACTAATACGTATATAACGTCTAGTTTCATGTTACCTCATAATGATAAAACGATACACCCTCCCTACCAAAAAGCGACAGCTTCATTTTGGTAGGTTTTATCTGGGAAAACGAAAGCCCCTCGAAAGCAGCGAGGCTTTCGAGGGGCTCATACGGAAGGGTTGCGCCAGGCCGGCAAAATGCCAATACCCTACCTGCCGTCGTCCTGCTGCAGGCTGTCCTGCTCGCTGAGGCGCGCCTGCCTGCTGGCCATGCGCGCGGGCTTGTCGGGATCAGGTACGGCCGTGGGCATGGGCTCGTCGACATGACCGCCCCACCAGCCGCCCACAAAGTTGAGCGTGTGAAACACATTGATCACGGCACCGGAATCAATGTCGCACACCAGCTTGATAATGTCCTGACTCTCGTAGGTCGAGACAACGGCGTGCAGCAGGTACATCTTCTCGCGGCTGTATCCGCCGATGACCTCGGCGCAGCTAATGCCGTGCTGAAAATGGTCAACATAGGCGGTCATGACCTCGTTTGCCTTGCGCGTCGTGATCTGCAGCGTCACGCGGTCGTACCGACGATAGAAGCTGTCGATGGTCTTGGTCGAAATAAACTGGAACACGATGGAGTACGCCGCATTGTCCCAGCCAAACATAAAGCCAAAGATCGCCAGGATAAAGCAGTTGAAACCAAAGATGACGCCCCAGATGGTCTTGCCCGTGTGGTTGGAGACCCACAGCGCGATAAAGTCGGTGCCGCCGGTGGATGCGCCGGACTTGAGCGCGATGGCAGCGCCCAGGCCCGAGACCACGCCGCCAAAAATGATGAGCATGATCTTGTCGCCCAAAAACGGGGCGAAGTGAAAGACGTTGAGGAACAGCGACGAGAGCACGACCTGCATCATCGAGAAGATGACGAAGCGTTTGCTAATGCCGCTCCAACATAGGAGCGCCACGGGGATGTTAAGCGCAAGCATACCGAGCGAGATGTCGATGTGAACGCCGCCGAGCGAGGTAACGCGATCGAGCAGGACCGCGACGCCGGTGAGACCGCTCGGAAGCAGGTCGGCGGGCCGAATGAACGCCTGGATCAGAAATGTCTGGAGAACAGCGGAAATGGTGACCGCCACGACGGTGATGGCGCGGCGGACGATGGTGAGACGGCCGAGCACGAGCACGCGATCCGTGAGCTGATCGATGGCGTTCGCCACGTAGGCTCCTTTCGAAGGCAGATATAGTTGTGGGGCATGCCCGCGATTGTAGCATGGACCACCACAAAGGGGACAGGCACCTTCGTGGTGGTTTTGCTGCTAGATGGCAGATAGGATGTCGGTCAGGTTGTCGATGATGGTGTCGGCGGCGGACTGGTCCAGGTTGACGCCCTCGTGCGGACGCAGTGCCAGGACGCGGGCGCCGGAACGTTTGCCAGCCTCGATCCCCAAAGGCGAATCCTCGATAACCAGGCACTCGGCAGGCTCCACCCCCAGCGCCTCCATGGCACGCAGGTAGATCTCGGGGTCGGGCTTAAACGCGCTGCACTCGTGACCGCTGATGGTGTAGTCCAGCACGCCGGCGATACCGGCAATCCCCACCAGCTCGTCGATCAGCTCGCGATAGGACGAGCTCGCGATGGCGCACTTCACGCCGCGCTCGTGCAGCTTGCGCATCACCGGCTCCGTCTGCTCATTGAGCAGCTCGGCATACGGAACGGGATGGTCCGGGCTGTAGACCTGCTTATACTCCACGCGCAGGCGCTCGCGCAGCTCAACATCGTCGGGCACCAGCGCCTCCCAAATGGCAGGCTCGTTAGACCCCGAAAGATCGGGGATCTCGTCAAAGTGGAACCCTTTCTCTTCCATAAACGCCACGCGACGACGGTTGTAGAACCACTCGGTATCGACCAGCACGCCGTCCATATCAAACAGCACTGCCTTGATCATACGCATCTCCTCCCACCTGCCAAAAAGGGACAGGTTTATTTTGGTAGGTTTTATCTGGGGTTTTGCGACGCGACGGATACGCCCTCCCCAAAGCAAAAAAGGGGACGGGGCGCAAACCCCATCCCCTCTCAATCAACCCGTAAGGTCCACTTACTTGTGATTAGTAGGAAAGCTTCCACATGTAGCGACGCATGGTCAGCGGGTGCTGACGGGCCTCGGCGATCTGGTTGCCGTACTCACGCATAACGGCGAGGTGCAGCAGCGGGTTGAAGTAGGTAACAACGCTCGCGGGCACGGCGTCAGCCAGGCCGTAGTCCTTGGAGTCGATAAGAGCGACCTTGGCGCCCATGCGCTTAAGGAAGGTGAGGGCGCGGGCGTCCATCGGACGGGTAGCGCCATCGGACATGAAGAAGACGTAGGGCTTACCCTCGGTGGAAACCTCGAACGGGCCGTGGAAGTACTCGCCGGTGTTGTAGGCGGCGGCGTCGATCCACTGCATCTCGGTGAACAGGAAGGCGGCGTGAGAATAAGCCATCTTCTCGGAGGCACCGGAAGCCATGAAGTAAATCATCTTGTCGTCCTTGAAGTCCTCGGCGAACTTCTTGGCGAGCTTCTTGCAGTGCTGAGCGGCGTTCTCGCAAAGCTCGAAGACGTTGGTGAGGCCGGTGATCATGTCCTCGTAGTGGTCATAGCCCTCGGTCTGCTGAAGGATCTCGACAGCAAGAGCGATGGCGTAGCCGGGCTTCTCACACTTGGCAGCGAAGTTGGCGTGGAAGCCGTGAACGATGACGTAGTCAGCGTCGACGGTCAGAGCGGAGCCAGCCTTGTTGGTGAGGGAGACGACCGGGCAGTTGTGCTTCTTGGCGGTCTTGTTGGCCTCGACGGTCTCGGGCGTGGAGCCACCGAGGGAGCAGGTGATCACGAAGGTGTGCTCGTTGACCCAGGAAGGCGTGTCGTAGTTGAACTCGTTAGCGGTGAAGATCTGAACGTTCAGCTTGTCCGTGTTGTTGGCCAGGAAGTACTTGGCAGGGTAGAGGTCGGACATGGAGGCACCGCAGCCGACGAAGGCGACGCTGTGGATCTCGTGGTTGGACAGGACGTCAGCGACGATCTGCTTAGGGAGGTTAAGGTCGATCTCGTACATCTGACACATTCCTTTCGATTTTTGCGGCGCCACATTGCCGGGCGCTCGCAGGGTTACCGTGGTTTGGACCGAGTCGCCGGCCCGTTAAGGATGCGACAAAGGGACTGTCCCATTGTCGCATTTTAGGGATGGAAGCCTGCCTGGGGTA
This sequence comes from uncultured Collinsella sp., assembly GCA_900544845.1. Lineage (GTDB taxonomy): Bacteria > Actinomycetota > Coriobacteriia > Coriobacteriales > Coriobacteriaceae > Collinsella. Next base: position 7,209 of record UQWV01000056.1, read on the forward strand.
TGGGATGCCAGGCAGGCCCCCGGGGGAAAGCGGTTAGACGCTTGGTCGCGACTAGGCCAGGATGCCGGCCGCGGAGAGGGCGATGCCGCCCACGATGGCGATCACGAGAAGCCAACCGGTGTTGACGTTCTTCTTGATGAGCCAGTACATAAGGCCGGTGAGGCCAAGGGAGATCATCTGGGGCATCATGCCGTCCAGGATGTCCTGGATAACGACGGTGCCCTCAGCGAACTGCAGCGGGGTGGTGGCGCCAATCAGCGTAGCGATCATGCCGCCCACGGACATAAGGCCCACGATGCCGCAGACATACATGAGCTTCTCCATGAGGTCGCCGCCCTGAAGCTTGCTCAGGTACTCGTGGCCGCCCTGATAGCCCATCTTGGCTGCGAACCAGGTGATCAGCACAGAGGGGACGATGGAGATGAGCATGGCCAGGATCGGGCCCATGATGGAGCCCTGCTGAGCCAGCTGAACGCCCAGGCCAAAGGCGATAACGCGGATGGTGCCCTGGAAGAAGGAGTCACCGATGCCGGAAAGCGGACCCATGAGGGAGGTCTTGACCGCGTTGATCGAATCGGGGTCGAAGTTCTCGGGGTCCTTGGCGTACTCCTCCTCCATGGAGGCGGTGAGGCCTAGGATGAAGGCGCTCGTCTGCGGGGTGCAGTTGTAGAACGCCATGTGACGGTGGTAAGCCTCTTTCTTAGCAGCGAGCTGCTTGGGGTCGGACTCATCCGGATAGAGGCGATCGAGCGTGGGAACCATGCCGTAGAGGAAGCCCATGTTCATCTGACGCTCGTAGTTCCAAGAGGCCTGGATGGCCCAGGAGCGCCAGAAGAACTGGCTGACCTTCTTGTTCAGGGACACGTCCTTGGTTGCGGTTGCCATAGTGTGTTCCTCCTTAGTCTTCGTCGTCTTCGAGCGGATCGTAGTCGGAATCGACACCGGCGGCTGCATGGGAACCGTTGAACTTGAAGCCCATGAAGACGACAGCCAGGCACACACCGATCAGAGCGACCGCGATGACGGACAGGTTGAGGTAAGCGGCGAGCAGGAAACCGATGAACAGGAACGGAGTCATACCCTTCTTGATCATCATGGTGAGCAGCAGGGCCAAGCCGTAGGCGGTCATGATCTTGGTCGAAACGTTAAGACCAGTGGACAGCCACTCGGGAACCATGTTGACGATGGCCTGAACCAGGTCGGTGCCAACAAAGACGGCGAGGAAGATCGGCAGGAAGTACATGACGGCGTACAGACCGGAGCCGGCGCAGATGTGCATACGGTAGGCGGTCTTGAACTTTCCGTTATCGATCGCGCTATCTGCCACATGGGTGAGGGCGGCGATGATGGAACGGAACACGATGCCGAGAAGCTGACCCAGGACGGCGACCGGGATGGCGATCGTCATGGCGGTCTCGGCGGAAGCATCGGTCAGGCACGCAAAGGCAGCGGCCACGATGCCGCCCAGGACCATATCGGGCGGAACGGCGGCGCCGACCTGCACCAGGCCCATGGACACGAGCTCGACGGCGGCACCGACGGCAAGGCCGGTGGGCACATCGCCCAGCAGCAGACCGACGAGCGTAGCGCCAACGAGGGGCTGCTCGAAGTTAAGACGACCGAGCAGGCGGGAGTCCCACATGCAGAACACGCCGACGAGGCCGACGAGCACCGCACTGATGAACGTATTCATACCCTTCTCCTTTCAGTCAGGCAAAAGCCTGGTTGATTACAGCTTGGCGTCGATGTCGACGCTCTGATACGTAGGGGTCTGCTGAACATAGAGCTTGATGCCCATGTCGAGCAGCTGGTTGACGTCGGCCTTCTGGGTGGCGTCGAGGAAGACGGAGCTGTCCTTGCCTCCGACCTGATCGGCACCGTCGTGGTTGGCGGTGGCGCCCAGGTTGATGGCGTCGAGCTTGTAGCCCTGGCAGAACTGCAGCATCTCGGCGGTGTTGCCAAAGACGAACATGACGCGCTCGCCGAGGGTGTTGAGCTTGTCCATCTTGGCGAGGGCACGCTCGACGGTGAAGACGTTCAGACGCACGCCCTGGGGCTTGGCCAGCTTAAGAGCGCCCTTCTTGATGTCATCGTTGGCGGCAGCGTTGTCGACGACGATGATGCGCTCGGCCTGAACCTTGGTGGTCCAGGTAAAGACGACCTGGCCGTGCAGCAGACGGTAGTCAAGACGTGCGAGGACGATCTTGGCGGGGCCGGAGCTGTGACGGGACGCCTTGGCCTTCTTGGCGGGAGCCGCGGCGGCCTCGACCGGTGCGTTGGGGTTGGTCAGACCGGCGCGGGCCTCGTTGATGAGGGCCGCGAGCTCGGCGCCCTTGACGGGGACGGGGCTCATAGCGAGCGTCAGTGCCAACGGAATGTTGAAACCGCTGACAACCGTGAACTTCGTGCCGTTCTTGGAAAGCTCGACCATGCTGTTGTTGACCGAGCTGCCGAGCATATCGGTCAGCACATAGACGGTGTCGTCCGCGTTGAACGTGGCGATCATAGCCTCAACCTTATTGGTGATGGGCTCCTTGTCGTCACGAGCAAGCGACACGACGTGGACGTTCGACACGTCGCCGAGAACCATCTCGAGCGTGTCTTTGGCGCCTGCGGCCAGGCCGCCATGAGATGCGAGAATGATCTGATTCATCTTGCCTCCTCCTTTTCGTTATGGTCATTATAACGTCTTATACGTTGCTTATATTGCTAATTAGTATAAAGACCGTTCGCGGGTGAAAATCGACCGTTGACGGGTTTAACGTACTCGAAACGTTTGGCTAGGTAGGCCGGCGCTAGCTGGATAACCCCAGATCAGACGCCTCGCCAATCCCCTATCGCACGAAGTACCAGGGGCTTTCCTGCACGGTGGGCTCCAGCGCGATGCCGGTGCGCTCGCGGAACAGATCCATGTCCTGCGATTTCTCCGTCCACCACGCGTTGGGCTTAAAGGTCATGCTCTCAACGATATGGCCGACAAAGGCACTGTTGCGCAGCTTGGAGAAGTTAGTGTTCATGATCAGGATGGACGCGAGCACCAGCACGATGCCCAGGACCTTGATCGCGCCGGCGGGCTCGGCATAGATGCCAATACCGACCAGAACGGTCGCAACGGTTTCAAACGAAGCCACGACCGGCACCTTCGACGTCTCAAGATCCATCGAAAGGCCCTGCATATAGAAGATGTACGCAAGAGCCGTCGGAATAAAGCCAAAGCCCGCGAACAGCAGAATGAGCTGCGGGGACATTGCCGCGGCCACATCGGACCACGGAGCCGAAAGCACTGCCATAAAGCATCCGCCAAAGACAAAGCCCCAAAACGTCACCGCCAGCGGATGCAGCGTCTTGGTAGCCATACGGCTAAACACAGCCAGTAGCGCACCGCAAAGCCCGGCGATCACACCCGACACGACGCCCCAAGCCGAGAAATGGAAACCGGACAGGTCGCCGCTCGTCACCGCGAGCACGCAACCCACAATGTTAAAGACGATGGCGACGAGCTTGTTGGGGGTCACGTCCTCGCGATAAAGCACGCGGCCGAGCACGACGCCAAACACCGGCGAGGTGTAAAGCAGCACCGAGGCCGTGGACATGCCCACCTCGCCCATGCACTCGTAATAAAGCGTGTTAGCGGTGGCGAGGCCGATAATGCCAAGAAGCGCGCAGGGAACAAGCTCTTTAGGACTTGCCTTGAACAGTGCCATGGCACCCGAGGCTTTTCCCTCACGAGCACCTCCCTGGCAACCCATAAATGCCAAGACCGGAGCCATTAAGACAGCACCCGACAACAGGCGAAAGGCCGCCATGCTCTGAGACGAAACACCCAGGGCCGATATTCCGTTAACAAAGATTCCGATGGTGCCCCACATAAGCGCGGCGATCAGCACTAGCACATAGCCCAGATTGCTTTTCTTCAACGCAGCCTCCTCGGTATTGTTTCCAATATGTTTCACACTACGTTATAGTCGTTATATACATTTTTCAAGACACAAATCGGCGAGCGGAAAAATCTGCTCCCCACATACTCATTGAGTAGTCATTGGGGACGCACTTAAATGACTGGTCATTCAAGTGCGTCCCCCAACGACTAGGACTGTCCCCAACTGCCGGCAGAAAAGGAACGTTCCCAACGTCTAAGGCGCCGCTGGTTGAGCATAAGTCAGCGAGCGGGCCGCATTTGAGGCAAGGTGACGTGAAATCAGAACCACCCTTAAAAAGGGTGGTTTGCTCTTAGGGTATAACCCACGGGCCCCGGGCTCGCGTCTAAAGGCG
>UQWV01000057.1 GCA_900544845.1 uncultured Collinsella sp.
CCAACCCCCCCCCCCCCCCCCCCCCCCCCCCCCCGCCCCCGCCCGCGCGGGGGGTTCTTTTTGTTTGGGTCTTTTTTGATATAAAAAAACCCCAAAACCCCCCCGCCCCAGTAATCCTACAGGAGTTGAACCCTTTAGAACTTGTCGTGGAAGGTACGCGCAATGACCTCGTCCTGCTGCTCCTTGGTGAGCGTGTGGAAGTTCACGGCATAGCCGGAAACGCGGATGGTCAGCTGCGGGTACTTCTCGGGGTGAGCCTGAGCGTCGAGCAGCGTCTCACGGTTGAAGACGTTGATGTTCAGGTGGTGGCCACCCTTCTCGGCGTAAGCGTCGAGCATGTGGACCAGGTTATCGGCCTGGGTCTCGGAAACTTCAGAAACCTTCATAATGTGTCTCCTTCGATTAATAGGCGCCGGCCGAAACCGGCGCGCTAATCAGTAATCGTTATTGTTAGTATAGCACTAACAATAGTTACTCGCCCAGCTGATCAAGGTCGATATCGCCAAAGAACACCTGATCCTCCTTGCCGAGCGCACTCGGGATGATGGAGAAGGTGTTGGAGATGCCGTCCTGAGCATCGCGGAACGGGAGCTTGGAAACCGAAGACAGCGAAGCGATGGCGCCGTGGCTATCGCGCTTGTGCATGGGGTTAGCACCCGGGGCGAACGGCTGGCCAGCCTTGCGGCCGTCGGGCGTGGAGCCGGTCTTCTTACCGTATACGACGTTGGAGGTAATGGTCAGAACCGAGGTCGTGGGCACGGAGTTGCGATAGGTGTCGTTCATGCGGATGTACTCCATGAACTGGTGCACAACGTCGTGAGCGATCTGGTCGACGCGGTCGTCGTCGTTACCGTACTTGGGGAACTCGCCCTCGGTCTCGAAGTCGACGATGATGCCGTTCTCATCACGGACGGGGTGGACCTTGGCGTACTTGATGGCGGACAGGGAGTCAGCCACGACGGAAAGGCCAGCGATGCCCGTAGCGAACCAGCGGTGCACGTGCTTGTCGTGCAGGGCCATCTGGATGCGCTCGTAGCAATACTTGTCGTGCATGTAGTGAATGATGTTCAGCGAGTTGACGTACACGCCAGCGAGCCACTTCATCATGTCGTTGTACTTGGCCACAACGTCGTCGTAATCGAGCGTATCGCCCTCGACGGCGCGATACTTGGGGCCGACCTGCTTCTTGGAGACCTCGTCAACACCGCCGTTGAGTGCGTACAGCAGGCACTTGGCCAGGTTGGCGCGAGCGCCGAAGAACTGCATCTCCTTGCCGATGCGCATGGAGGACACGCAGCAGGCGATGCCGTAGTCGTCGCCATGATAGACGCGCATGAGGTCGTCGTTCTCGTACTGGATCGAGGAGCTGGCGACAGAAGTCTTGGCGCAGAACTTCTTGAAGTTCTCGGGCAGACGGGTCGACCACAGAACGGTCATGTTGGGCTCGGGGCTGGTGCCCATGTTCTCGAGCGTGTGCAGGTAGCGGTAGCTCATCTTGGTAACGAGCGTACGGCCGTCGACACCCATGCCGCCGATGGACTCGGTGACCCACTGCGGGTCGCCGGTGAACAGGGCCTGGTACTCAGGGGTACGGGCAAACTTGACCATGCGAAGCTTCATGATGAAGTGATCCACGAACTCCTGGATCTGCTCCTCGGTGAAGGTACCGTTGGCAAGGTCGCGCTCAGCGTAGATGTCGATGAACGTAGAGGTACGGCCGATGGACATGGCAGCGCCGTTCTGCTCCTTGACGGCAGCAAGGTAGGCGAAGTACATCCACTGGATGGCCTCCTGCGTGTTGGTAGCAGGGTTGGAAATGTCGAAACCATAGGTCTCGGCCATCATCTTGAGCTCGCCGAGGGCGCGGATCTGCTCCTGCAGCTCCTCACGATCGCGGATGTTGTCGGCGGTCATGACCGTCGGGGTGGAAGCCTTCTGGGCCTCCTTGTCCTTGATCAGGTAGTCGACGCCGTACAGGGCAACACGACGGTAGTCGCCGATGATACGGCCGCGGCCATAGCCATCGGGCAGACCGGTGATGATGTGAGCCGAGCGGCAAGCACGCATCTCGGGGGTGTAAACATCGAAGACGCCAGCGTTGTGGGTCTTACGCTCGAAGGTGTAGCGCTCGACAACGTTCTCGTCGACCTTATAGCCGTGCTGGCTGGCAGCCTGGCAAGCGATGCGGATACCGCCGTTGACGTGCAGCGCGCGCTTGAGCGGCTTGTCAGTCTGGAGACCGACGATGGTCTCCTTCTCGCGGTGGGCGTTATCGATGTAGCCAGCGGGGTGGCTCACGATACCCGTAACGGTCTTGGTGTCCATATCGAGGACACCGCCCTGCTCGCGCTCCTTAAGCAGCAGGTCGAGAACCTCGCCCCACAGCTCCTTGGTACGCTCGGTCGGGCCGGCGAGGAACGACTCGTCGCCCTCGTAGGGGGTGTAGTTCTTCTGGATGAAGTCTCGGACGTCAACCTCTCCCGTCCAAATGCCTTCCTTGAAGCCTTCCCATGCCTCCTGCATTGTGTAACCACGCTCCTAGTTACGTGTTATGCGGCGCTCTCTCACACCGCTGCTTATTGAATTCTTGAATTTTCGACTTGCACTACCGGCTTCTTCCGTTCTTCACCACACGCTGGTGCAGAGAAAACGTTTGTCCACCTTGGAACTACAACCCAAAACCCAAGATTTCACCCGTCTGAGAAGGATAACATAGCGACCCTCTCCATCTGGGCTGTTATATGTTTCTTTTTTTATATCATAAGGGCGTTTTTTACAAACCCGCAGGAAATGCGAGCGCGAACAACTACCGTTCACCGATTTGTATGTTATTTTTCCTTGCCTTTGTACGACGTTCGCTCTAGCTGTTATGCCAGCTTTAGCAGGGTAAAGTGTCTCATAGACCCTACAGAAACTGCAGGGCGGCCACAGGATCCCCCGTGGCCGCCCTGTGGCGTGACTAGTTTTTAGCTTTGATTGCCGCTTGGCATTAGGCGGCTGCGGAGGCCTTGTCGGTCGTTGCCTTGCTGTGGCCCTGGCCCTCAAAATGCTTGTAGCACCAGCTGGTGACCAGCGGGGTCAAAATAGCCGTCACGATTGCGCAGGCAGCAACCTGTGCCGTGGCCGTCGCGAGCACCGCACCGCCGTACAAGGCCTCGTTGACGCTTGCCATGGCAGCAGGCGTGGCCACATTGGCTCCGGCGCAGCTCGAAATGGCCGCACCTGCGACACCCGTACCGCCCGTGAGCTTATCGACCGCGATGACGGGAATTGCAAAGATCACCGAGCAGATCACGCCGAGCAGAATACCGGGAAGACCGCCATTAATGAGCTGGCCAAAGGTCATGGTCGAGCCCATGGCAAAGAAGACGAGCACGATGATGGCGGAAAGTGCCGGTGCCATCATCTTCTTAAAGCTGGGGAACAGGTTGCCCAGGATAATGCCGACGACGATCGGCAGGATGGCGCCCACGAGCGACCAGCCAATCGGAGCCTGACCGGCGGCGCCGAGCACGATCATCGTGACCGGAGGGCCGACAACGAGCGTGGTGATGGCGACGGCGCCACGCTCGGCCTCGTTGCCCATGGTGCCCATCAGTCCAGCGTACATAGCGTTGTTGGCACCCGTGCAAGCGGCCAGCATCACCATGGCCGAGATGCCAAACAGGTTGTCGTTGAACACATACAGGATGAGCAGCGACACGGCAACGACCACGATTTGCTTGACGGCGATGATGATGGCACCGCGGGCAGCGGCGGCAGGAGCACTCTTAAACGAAATCGTCGTACCGACGATAAGCAAAAAAGCGCCCACGAGCGGGCCTGCACCCTGCTGGGTCATGCCAAGCGTAAAGCTGCCGAGCGTTTTGAACAGGTCAGGGAACAGCGTGTTGAGCAGGCAGCCCAGCAGAAGCGGCACCAAAATATTGGCACCCGGGATGGAGGACATCTTAAAGAACGGCTCCTTTGCCGCCGGCGCCTCCACCGCAGTCGATTCACTCATATATATCTCCTTTGGATGCATGCGAATCGAAGCCGCACGCGCCTATGTCAGAAAGAAGGCGACAACCCCGAGTCGCCAGGGTCGCCGCCAAACGATCACCGCGGGGTATTACCCGTCCAGGACGATGCCGCCGTCGCAGTCACCAATCTCGCCGTTCACAAAGCTGGCGAGGTCGGAAGCGAAGAACAGCACCATCTGCGCAGGCTCGCTGGCCTGGGCGGCGCGGCCCAGAGGGATACCGTTGATGATGCGCTGAGAGTTCTCGTCAGAGAGAATCGAGGTCATATCGGTCAACGTGAGCGACGGGCACACGGCGTTGCAGCGGACGCCGAACTTGCCGCCTTCCTTGGCGACTGCCTTGGTCAGACCGTTAACACCGGCCTTGGAGCTGGCGTAGGCGGCTGTGCCGAGCAGGCCGCCACCGATTTTGCCCGCAACGGAACTCACGTTGACGATAGTGCCGGCATGGGCCGCCTTAAAGTGCGGGTACACGGCGTTCATCATGGTAAACGTACCGTTGAGGTTGATATCGATGGTGCGACGCCACTCGGTGTCATCGATCTCGTCGAACTTCTTGGTGCTGATGACGCCAGCGCAGTTGATCAGGATGTTGGTTTGCGGCAGGTCTGCGAAAATCTGCTCGACGGTCTCGCGCGCCTTGGGCGCATCGGCGACATCGAGCTGATAAAACTTGTTGCCCTCGCCAAGCTCGGCCACCGCGGCCTCGCCCTTAGCAGCGTTCCTTGCGATGAGCGCGACATGTCCGCCGCCCGCGACGATGCCCTTGGCGATCTCGAGGCCAATGCCCTGAGTGCCGCCCGTGACAATCGCGGTCTTGCCCGTGAAGTCAAATGCCATGACTCCATCCCCCTTGATTCAGGTGTCTCCTTGCGGGAAGTTGAAGCATCGCACGTGGCGATTATATGAGTCCCAGTCGTCATGGTGGTGACAACCCCTCGCCTAACCGCGTGCATGATAGTTCTTTAAAACGCTTCAGCAATTGAATGATTTTAAGTCTTTATGCGCTCTTTATATTGCCCACTGTATGAGGCCCGCATATGGGGGTATCATCTTCCACCGAAAATAGTTTCTAGTGTTAGGGGTTTTCGGTGGAAGATACCGATTTCCGTGAGCTTGGGCGTCAGCTCCTTACCGAGTTCGGCAGCATGCATCAGCGCATTTCGCGCTTTGCGGACAAAGCCCTCGGCGGCGAGATGGCCGTCATGCGCGCCCTCATGCGCGCCGGCGGCTCGCTCACGCCGAGCGAACTCGCAGATCGCGCCTGGGTCTCGAGCGCCCGTATCGCCAATATCCTGCGCGCCCTCGAGGCCAAGGGCTGGGTCGAGCGCGAGCACTCAAAGACCGACCGTCGTCGCGTACACGTCACGGTGACCGACAAGGGATTCCAGGTCATCGAAATCAAACGTCGGGAATTCGAGGACCGCACCGCGGCCTTCCTCGAGCAGCTTGGCGAAACAGATACCCAAGAGATGGTGCGCCTTCTAAGACGTGCCAACGAAATTATCGACCGCAATCAAGAAAGGAGAGATGCCGAGTGAGGATTCTCAAGCTCTTTAAAAAGCATATCCTGGCACTGCTCGCAGCTATCGTACTCATCGTAATCAGCTGCAACGCCGATCTGGCGCTACCTACGTATATGAGCGACATCGTCGACGTGGGTGTGCAGCAAGGCGGTATCGCCTCGCCCGTACCTGACACCATCCGTGCCGAATCGCTCGACGACCTCGAACTCTTTATGAGCTCCAAGGATGCCAAGGCTGTGGAGGCCGTGTTTAGCAAGGCGGACAATAACGGCATTCGAACGTACAAGGGCACCGAGGAGGAGCGTGCCGACGGCGGCAAGATTGCCGACATCATGAGCCTGCCCGAGACTGTCGTCCTTTCGTTCAACCAGGGCATCGATGCCAACTCCATGGGCGACATGACCGGCGCATCTACCGAGGCAAGCGATGGCGGCGGCGCTCAGGCCATGCCCACCCCCGAGCAGATGGCGGCAATGACGCCCGAGCAGCTCGCCGAGATGCAGCAGAAGGCCGCAGCGGCGCAGAATATGCAAAAGCAGATTGATGCCGACGGCGGTAAGATCACCATGAAGGGTCTGCGTCTAGGCGTTGAAGGCGGCCTAATCGACCAGGGCAAGCTCGTGGAGGGCGCCAACGATATGGCGGACAAAATGGGCTCCATGTCGGGTTCCATCGTGACCCAACGCGCCGTGAGCTATGTGCAAGACGAGTACAAGGCGCAGGGCATCGACCCCGCCGACGTGCAGAACGCCTACCTGGGCCGCATGGCGACCACGATGTTTGGACTGTGCCTCGTGTCGCTCGTCGCCACCATCCTGACCGGTGCCGTGGCTTCGCGCACCGCCTGCTCCATCGCCCGCGACCTGCGCCGCGAGACCTTCAACAAGGTTATGCACTTCTCGCCGGCCGAGGTGGGCAAGTTTAGCCAGGCCTCGCTCATCACCCGCTGCACCAACGACATTCAGCAGATCCAGATGGCCGCAACCCTGTTTATCCGCATGTGCCTGATGGCCCCTGTCATGGGCATCGTCGCCGTCATGCGCGTCCTGGCCAACCACACCGGCCTGGAGTGGACCATCGCCGTGGCCATCATCGCGGTTTCGGCCGTTGTCGGCGTGCTCATGGGTCTCACCATGCCCAAGTTCAAAAAGATGCAAAGCTTTGTTGACCGCGTGAACCTTACCGCCCGCGAGCTGCTCGATGGCCTTATGCCCATCCGCTCATTCAACCGCGAAGAGCATGAGCTCGAGCGTTTTGACAAGGCATCGCTCGACCTGATGACCACACAGCTCTACACCAACCGCGCCATGAGCTTTATGATGCCGCTCATGATGCTCGTCATGAACTGCATCACCGTGCTTATCGTCTGGTTTGGCGCGCAGGGCGTGTCCGACGGCGTGATGCAGGTCGGCAACATGATGGCGTTTATCTCCTACACCATGCAGATCGTCATGGCGTTTATGATCCTCACCATGGTTTCGGTCATCCTGCCCCGTGCCGAAGTCGCAGCCGAGCGCGTGGAAGAGGTCATCACCTGCCCCACGAGCATCAACGACCCCGCCTCGCCCAAACTGCCCGCTGCCAGCGCGCCGCGCGGCGAGCTCACCTTCCGTGACGTGAGCTTCCAGTACCCCGATGCCCGCGCCGATGTCATCAGCGGCGTGAACTTCACCACACATGCCGGTCAGATGCTCGGCATCATCGGCTCCACGGGCTCGGGCAAGTCCACGCTCGTGCAGCTCATCCCGCGCCTGTACGACGTCACGGGCGGCAGCATTTCGCTCGACGGCATCGACGTGCGCGACATGACCCTTTCCGAGCTGCGCCGCCGCATCGGTTATATTCCGCAGCAGGGTCGTCTGTTCTCGGGTACCGTCGAGAGCAACCTCAAGTTTGCCGGCGACATGGTGAGTGACGAGGATATGCGCCAGGCAGCACGCGTCGCCCAGGCGGAGGACTTTATCGCCGAGCGCGAGGACGGGTACGACTCCCCTATAAGCCAGGGCGGCTCCAATGTTTCGGGTGGTCAGCGCCAGCGTCTGGCCATCGCCCGCGCGTTGGCCAAAAAGCCCGAGGTCGTGGTGTTCGATGACTCGTTTAGTGCCCTCGACTACAAGACCGACGCGCGCCTACGCGAGGAGCTGGCCAAAAACGTTACCGACGCCGCGCTCGTGGTCGTAGCCCAGCGCATCGCGACCATCATGCACGCCGACCAGATCATCGTGCTCGACGACGGCCACGTAGTGGGCACCGGCACGCACGAGGAGCTGCTGCGCAGCTGCCCGGCGTACCTGGAGATCGCACAGTCGCAGCTTTCCGCCGAGGAGCTGGGGCTTACCCAAGAAGAAATTGCAGCCGTCATGGAAGGAGGCGAGCGCTAATGGCAGACGAGACCAAGACTCAGATTCCCAAGCCCACCCGCCAGCGTGGTCCCATGGGCCGCATGGGCGGCATGCGTCGCGGCGAAAAGGCCAAGGACTTTAAGGGCACCATGAGGCAGCTGCTCGGCTATATCGGCCAGCACAAGATTGCCGTGTTTGCCGCCGTCGCCTTTGCCGTGTGCTCGGTCATCTTTAACATTGTGGGACCCAAGGTGCTCGGCCAGGTTACGACCAAGCTGTTCGAAGGCCTGGTCGCCAAGGTCAACGGCACCGGCGACGTTGACTTTGACTGGATCGCCAAGACGCTCGGCTTTTTGCTCTGCCTGTATCTGGCGAGCTCTGTCTGCAGCCTGGTCCAGGGCTGGCTCATGACCGGCGTCACGCAAAAGATCTGCTACCGCATGCGCAAGGAAATCGCCGCCAAGATTGCCGTCGTGCCGATGAGTTACTTCAACGGCCACAGCAAGGGAGACGTACTCAGCCGCATCACCAACGACGTCGATACGCTGGGTCAGTCGCTCAACCAGAGCGTGACGCAGCTCATCACGTCGGTGACGCAGATTATCGGCGTGCTCGTCATGATGCTTTCGATCAGCCTGCCGCTTACCGGCGTCACCGTGCTCACGCTGCCGGCCGCCGCGATTATCTTGACCGTAATGATTCACTTCTCGCAGCCGTACTTCCGCGAGCAACAGCAGGTTCTGGGCGCCGTCAACGGCATTATCGAGGAGGACTTTGCCGGCCAGAACGTCATTCAGGTGTTCGACCGCGCCGAGGCCTCGATCGAAGAGTTCGACCGTCAAAACGACCGCCTCTTTATTAGTGGCTGGCGCTCGCAGTTCCTGTCGGGCCTGATGATGCCTCTTATGAGCTTGGTGGGCAACATGGGCTACGTGGGCGTCGTCGTGGTGGGCGCGCAGCTCGCGCTGACCGGCAATGCCACGCCCGGCGACATCCAGAGCTTTATCCAGTACGTGCGCAACTTTACGCAACCCGTGCAGCAGCTGGGCAACGTGAGCAACACGATGCAGTCGATGGCTGCCGCCACCGAGCGCGTCTTTGAGTTCCTGGCCGCGCCCGAGGAGGAGCAGAAGGCCGACGCGCAGATTCCCGAGAAGCGCCCCGGCCACGTGGAGTTCGACCATGTCAAGTTTGGCTACACGCCCGACAAGACCATCATCCACGACTTTAGCTGCGAGGCGCAGCCCGGCCAGACCATCGCCATCGTCGGCCCCACCGGCGCCGGCAAGACCACGCTCATTAAGCTGCTGCAGCGCTTCTACGACGTGGACGGCGGCTCGCTGCGTGTCGAGGGCGTCGATGTGCGCGACTGGGACCGCGCGGCACTGCGCGGCGAGTTTGCCATGGTGCTGCAGGACACCTGGCTGTTTAACGGTACCATCCGCGAGAACATCCGCTACGGACGCCCCGACGCGAGCGATGCCGAAGTCGAAGCCGCTGCACGTGCCGCACGCTGCGACCACTTTATCCATACGCTCGCCGGCGGTTACGACTTTATGATCAACGAGGAGGGCACTAATCTGTCGCAGGGTCAGCGCCAGCTCGTGACCATCGCCCGTGCCATTTTGGCCGACCGCCCGGCACTGATTCTGGACGAGGCGACTTCCAACGTCGACACCCGCACCGAGGAGCTCATCCAGCGTGCCATGGATGCGCTGATGCAGGGCCGTACCAGCTTTGTCATCGCGCACCGCCTGTCCACGATCCGCAACGCCGACGTGATCTTGGTAATTCGCGACGGCGACATCGTCGAAAAGGGCACGCACGACGAGCTGCTCGCCCAAGGCGGTTTCTACGCCGACCTGTACAACTCGCAGTTCGACGAAGCAGCATAAATTCGGCCGCAAGGAGCGAATAACGCCCGAGAACGGGGGCGCAGGACAACCTGCGCCCCCGTTTTTTCGTCCACGGCACTCGAATTAGCTCTCTTGGGGCCCGATTGACAGCCCCTTCCGGACCCTGTGGCCAAAAAAGGTCAAATATGAGTACTGTTACATTTTTAGTAGCAGCCAAAACCGCCTCAAATGACCTCTTTGCGGCTTCTATACGCCTTCAAATTAATCAAAACGCCCGTTAGCATGCTTCTGTGTGCCAACGTTAATGAACATATTTGCTGTTGTGCCTATTATCTTGTAAGCTCGATATGAGACTACGCCAGCAACAGTACTCATATTTGCCATTTTTTGCCCACGGGGTATGCCGCAGAAGATCCAACTTGCTCCAGCGTGCCGTACGCCGACCCCCCTTCCGGCGAGTGCCGACATTTTCCCAGATAAAACCGACCAAAATAAACCTGTCCCTTTTTGGTAGGTTTCGGGGTGACAAGGGCTTGCACTTTAGCGTGCGACAGCGGATAATGCCGAGCATTCGACAAAACGCTTATTGCTCTTTCTATAGATTGAGGAGGCCCCTATGGCCATGGAATTCAAACGCAGGCTGCCGATACCCATGGAGATCCGCGAGGAAATGCCGCTTTCTGCCGAGCTTACCGCCAAAAAGCAGGCATTTGACGCCGAGGTCGCCAAAGTCTTTACCGGCGAGGACGCACGTAAGGTGCTCATCATCGGCCCGTGCTCTGCCGACCGCGAGGATTCGGTGCTCGAGTATATGAACCGACTGGCCAAGACCGCCGAAGAGGTCAAGGACAAGCTCATCATCATTCCGCGCGTCTACACCAACAAGCCGCGCACCAAGGGCACTGGCTACAAGGGCCTGCTGCACAACCCCGACCCCGAGGCGCCCGATGACCTGCTCGAAGGCGTTAAGGCCATCCGCCACATGCACCTGCGCGTCATCGAGGAGACCGGTTTCTTTACCGCCGACGAGATGCTCTACCCGTCCAACTACCAATACCTCGTTGACCTGCTGAGCTATGTGGCCGTGGGCGCACGCTCGGTCGAGAACCAGGAGCATCGCCTGGTGTCGAGCGGCATTTCGGTACCCGTCGGCATGAAGAATCCCACTGCCGGCTCTACCACCGTTATGCTCAACTCCATTTACGCCGCGCAGGCGCACCAGAGCTTCATCTTCCGCAACTGGGAGGTCGAGTGCGACGGCAATCCGCTCGCGCACGCCGTTATGCGTGGTTACATCGGCCTCGATGGCCGCACCTACCCCAACTACCACTACGAGCACCTCGAGCGCCTGGCCGAGCGCTACACCGAGCACGCCGGCTATGCCAATCCGGCAGCGGTCATCGACTGCAACCACGACAACTCGGGCAAGCGTCCGCTGGAGCAGTATCGCATTTGCAAGGAGGTGCTCGACAGCTGCCGCCGCAACGAGTCCATCTCCAAGCTGGTCAAGGGCTTTATGATCGAGTCCTACCTGGAGGACGGCAACCAGCCGGTCGACGGCGGTGTCTTTGGCAAGTCGATCACCGACCCGTGCCTGGGCTGGGAAAAGACCGACTACCTCATCCACGAGATCGCGGAGCGGGTTTAGTTACGCGGGTCGCATTTGAGACAATCTGACGTTCAACTTCAAGGGCGCGACCGGAA
>UQWV01000058.1 GCA_900544845.1 uncultured Collinsella sp.
ATCGGCAATATCGCCGTCCGTACGGACGTCCATCAGCGCCCCGCCCCTCTCTCAAAAACAAAAACCACCACAAAGGGACAGGCACCTTTGTGGTGGTTTCCCTTGTGGTGGTTCCAAGTGTAAAGCCTTCTACGACCGGCGGTCGCTAGACAAACAGCACGTGTGCGAGCAGCGCGCAAACGCACGCCGCGACAAGCAGCGTCACCACGATCGAGATCACGCGGTCGGCCATGTCCATGTTGGCACGATTCGTAAAGAACCGATCTTCGGCGGTGTCGACGCGCGCCTCACGCACCAGCTCGGCCGCAAGATCGCGACCGTCAAGCACCTTTGCATCCATGGTTTCCTCCCAGGACTCAATCCCCGTCAATACAAGCCCGCCCGTTCGCAGACAAACCTCGAGCGTCGACTACGGCCGCTCGTTGGGGGCCAGGCGCTGCATCTTGTTCACGGCCTTGAACTTGGTGAACAGCGGCACGTACTCAAAGCTCACGTTGGAGTTCTCCAGGCCGTACCAGCGTGCAGGCGTGCCGGCGGCGCGGCGGATGATGTACTTGAGCGTGATGGCCGTGCGCTCGCTCGGCTCCACGTCGCTTTCGGGCGCCAGAAGCTTACGGATCAGGACGAACTTGAACGTACCGATGTTACCCGGATCCTTGTAGACCGAGTAGTCATGCGTCTGCGGCGGCAGCTCGCCGGTGGCAGCCAGGTCCTGAACAACCTGACGCAGATAGGCATTGACGCGCTGGTTGATCTTGTAGCCCAGGTACAGATGCACGCGGAACACGTAGTCGGTGCCGAACGTCTCGACCGAATAGGCAAAGGTGTGCGGTTCGTCCATGGTCTCGACATTCACGAACCACCAGGCGCGGGCGCGCTTGGGATGCTTGTCCAAGATCGAGTAGACGATATCACGGTCGATATAGTCGGTATGGGTGTCCTTGGTCAGGTACACGATGTTGTCGCTCAGGCGCTCGTAGCGATCGTCATCGCGCAGGCGCTTGAGCTGCGGCAGGTAGCTGCGCAGCGGCAGCAGCGTAAACTGGCGCTGCTCAACAGCCGTACCGTTGTACCAGCACACCATAATGCCCATGATGAGCGCGGCCATGAGGATGGTGAAATAGCCGCCGTGGAAGAACTTGGTGAGCGAGCTCACGAAGAAGAAGCCTTCGAGCAAAAGGAAGAAGGCCGCGAAGATCCACGGAGCAACCTTGAGCTTGCGCTCCTCGTGCAGGTAGAAGAAGAGCAGCAGCGTGGTGCACATCATAGTCAGCGTAATGGCAAGGCCGTAGGCGGCTTCCATATGCGCCGAGTTCTGGAACAGCAACACCACGATGACGCAGCCGACAAGCATGACGTTGTTGACCATGGGGATGTAGAGCTGGCCCTTGGTCTCGGCAGGGTAGAAGACCTGCATGTGCGGCATGAGGTCCAGACGGCTGGCCTCGGACACCAGCGAGAATGCGCCGGTGATAAGCGCCTGCGAGGCAATGATGGCCGCGACGGTGGAAAGGCCGACGGCAAACGGGCGCAGGCCCGGGGCGAGCATCTGGTAGAACGGGTTGAGATCGGCAATGCCCATGAGCTCGGGGTTGGCAGCGTTGTTCATAAGCCAAGCGCCCTGGCCCATATAGGACAGCAGCAGGCAGCACTTAACGAACGGCCAGGTAGCGTAGATATTGCCGCGGCCGACGTGGCCCATGTCGGAGTAGAGCGCCTCGGCACCGGTGGTGGCGAGGAAGCAGCTGCCCAGAATCATGATGCCCGCGTGGTTGTTGGGGCTCAACAAAAAAGCGATGCCGCGGAGCGGGTTGAGGCACAGCAGCACGGCGGGGTGCTGTAAGACAAAGAACAGACCCGTGCCGCCCAAGAACAGGAACCACAGCGTCATGATGGGGCCAAAGGCGTGACCAATCTTGGCCGTACCGATGCGCTGTACCAAGAAGAGCACGATGATGATGGCGAGCGTAATGGCGACGACGCGGCCCTGGTCATCGCCCAGCACGGCATGAACCGCCGGGATAGTGCGCAGGCCCTCGATGGCCGTGGTAACGGTAACGGCGGGCGTCAGGATGCCGTCGGCGAGCAACGCGGCGCCACCCAGCATGGCGGGGATGATAAGCCACTTGCCGCAACGCTTGACCAGGCTGTACAGGGCAAAGATGCCGCCCTCGCCATGGTTATCGGCGCGCAGCGAGATGAGCACATACTTGATGGTGGTCAGCAGCGTGACAGTCCACACGACAAGGGAGAGCGCGCCGAGCACGAACTCCTCCGTGACGCTTCCGATGCCGCCGTTGCCGGCAACGAGCGCCTTGGTTACATACATAGGGCTGGTGCCGATATCGCCGTACACCACGCCCAGCGTGACGAGCATCGCCGAGATGCTCACAGGAATCGCAGCGTGCGAGGCTGCCTCCTTGGCCTTTTGTTCCATAAGCCGGTTTCCTCCCAACTTTAATGTTCGAAGGGATTATAGGTAATCGGCCCATGTTTTAATGCACTGTTTTCCCAGCTAGATAAAGATTTATACAGTCTTTAGGCCACCGCGGCGATATGAAGTGTGACAAAGGAACTATCCCCTTGTCACATTCGTCATTTTCCGAGCCAGTTTTTGAACCACCACTCCATGGAGCGGCTCATCTCGGCCATAAAGGGGCTCGTGTGCTTGCGGGTGTAGATATCCACGACGCGCTCCCCCACCTCGCGGGCGTGCGGGCGAAACATCGCATCCATCTCGGCCACCTGCGCATCCATAGTCGCGGCATCCGCACGGCAGTAGCGCTCCTCGTGCACCAGGTTCACCACGGGGTGCGCGATTGCCGGGCGCTCCTTACGGGGCGTGCCGATGATGAGCATCGACAGCGGCATGGTATAGGGCGGCAGATCGAGCAGCGCGGCAACTTCCTCGGCGTTCTCGACGATGTCGCCGATATAGCAGCTCCCCAGCCCCAGGGCCTCGGCGGCAACCACGGCGTTTTGCGCGGCGATCACGGCATCCTGAGCCGCGATGGCAAAGTCGCCCAGACCCGGCGCGCGGCGGGGCGCCTTGCCCGTACGCTCTACAAACTCGGGCTCAAAGCAGCCCACGTGCTCAAACAGATCGATCCACTTGGCACAGTCGACCACAAATATAAGTGCCCAGGGCGCCTTGGCGATCATGGGCTGGTGGTCGCACAGGTCGGCCAGGCGGTCGAGCGTTGCCTGCTCGCGGATGCTCACGATGGAATACATCATCATGGCGCCCGCCGACGGTGCGCGGCTCGCCGCATGCAAGATCGCCGCCCGCTGCTCGTCGGTCACCGCCACGGGACGGTCGTCGTCATCACGCGCGAAGGCACGCGTGGACGAGCGGTGTTCCAAGATGTCCAGCGCCGCGTTGCCCGTAGTCTCGACCGGATAGCCGCCCGCGTCCACGCCCACAGCTCCGCCGCAGTACTCGGTGCCCGTCATACAAACCTGCTCGCCCATAGCTCTATCCTCGCTAATTCTTTAAGAAGCCTTTACGTTTCCGTGTAATTCCCGTCCATTATCGCGCAGGCCGCCACTACATTGCGCCACACCGCCGCACGTGCGCGTTAATATGGCTGGTTGTTGTGCGCAGCCACCAATTGCAGCGCATATCTTGGTAACAATCGGGTAAACCCCCGCTTTCGTACGTTTTAGTTTGTGAGGAGTCTCAGCATGTTCGCTGCCGCCATCTCGCTCGTCGGTCTTGCGGCGACCGTCTACCTTGTCTTGCGCGAGGCCAAGGCCATTCGCGCTCAGTCGGGCACCGTTGCCAAAAGCGCTCTTGGGTGGAGCGTCGCCTTCGGCCTGTTCCAGCTCTTTTTGACCATTTGGGGCGCCATTGGCCTCGTCGCCCAAAACGAGCCGCTCGCCTTTGTGATGCTCATCCTGACCAACGCCATCCTCACCGGATGCGCCTGGGCCAGCATCGCCCGCGATCGCATCGCCCCGCGCGTCTTTGCGTTCGCCAAGCCCGACGCCCCCGCCCCCACCGGCAAGCTCGCCCGCCTGCGCGGCGCCTTTGTGGGCAAACCACTCGTCGCCGCCGTCCTGTGCCTGCTGCTCGCCGGCGTCTTTGCGCTGCTGGGCATGGAGGTCTCGTCCAACCACGACTTTACCTGGGTCTACCCCCTGTGCATCCTGCTCGAGTGGGCCATCATCACCGTGCTCATGATCGGCTTGTTCTTCCTGTTCCAGCGCCACGGCGCAGCTCCCGCGGTCCTGGCCTTTGCCCTCTTTGTCCTGGGCATTGCCGAGTTCTTCGTCATCACGTTTAAATCCATGCCCATCCAGCCGGGCGACCTTTCGGCCATCTCCACCGCCGCCGC
This sequence comes from uncultured Collinsella sp., assembly GCA_900544845.1. Lineage (GTDB taxonomy): Bacteria > Actinomycetota > Coriobacteriia > Coriobacteriales > Coriobacteriaceae > Collinsella. Next base: position 4,338 of record UQWV01000058.1, read on the forward strand.
GGTCGCCGGCACCGGCTACACCTTCTCCATCTCGCTGTTCTGTGTGCTGTCCATGGGCCTTACCGCCATCGCCATGCTGCTGTGCGAGTACGCCGGCCTGGTGGCACCGCACCGTCAGAAGGGTGCCGCCAACGCCAAGCGCATGCTGCTCACCAACCTGCTCGTGGCAGTGCTGTGCCTGGGCGGCGTAACCGCGCATGTCACGCTCATCGACTACTACAACACCCTCGGCATCACCGTCTACACCTGGCGTCCGCTCGAGAGCTACTGGCGCGAGGGCTATCTGCCTGCCTTTATTAGCGCGGCACAGTCCATCAAGCCGCCCAAACCCGCCGACTACTCCGTCGACGATGCCAAGGCCACGCTCAAAAAGTACGCCAAGGCCTACGACAAATCCGACGCGGCCAAGAGCGACGAGCGCGCCGCCGCAAAGGAGCAGTTCGACAGCGAGAAGCCCACGGTCATCGCTATCATGAACGAGACGTTCTCGGATTTGTCGATCTACCAGAACATGCGCGCCGGCTACGAAGGTCCGCAGTACTTTAAGAACCTGTCCAACTGCCTCAGCCGCGGAAAGCTCTACGTGAGCGCCTACGGCGGCGGCACGGCCAATACCGAGTTTGAGTTTATGACCGGCAACTCCATGGCCAACCTGGGCTCGGGCGTGTACCCCTACACCATCTACAACATGGAAACGACCGGGAATCTGGCAGAGCAGTTCAAATCGCTCGGCTATTCCACCACGGCCATGCACCCCAACCACGCGACCAACTGGAACCGCGAGAACGTCTACAAGGACTTTGGCTTTGACCAGTTCCTGTCCATCAACGATTTCCAAGGCGCCGATACCCTGCGCGGCATGGTGACCGACCAGGCAACCTACGACAAGATTCTTGAGCTGCTCGACCAGAACGCCGATCCGCAGTTTATCTTCGATGTGACCATGCAGAACCACTCGGGCTACGACACGGGTCTGCTGCCGGTCGACAAGCAGATGCACCTGAACATCGACACGACCGACCTGGACGCTAAGACCGTCGAGGACGGCACGCTCTCCGATGTTGACGAGTATGTCTCGTGCATCGAGCAGTCCGACCAAGCGCTGCGTTACTTCCTCAACGCCCTGAGCAAGCTCGACCGCAAGGTGGTCGTGGTGTTCTGGGGCGACCACCAGCCGTTCTTCCCGTCCAAGTTCAACGATAAGTGGTTTACCGGCGAGGACGACGCCACCCACCAGGAGCGCTTGTGGCAGACCGACTACATCATTTGGGCTAACTACGACGTTGCCGGTTGTAACCAGACGAGTGAGGTCGACGACCTGTCCACCAACTATCTGTCCACCCAGCTGATGCAGCTGATCGGCGCACCACTGACCGACTACCAGAAGGCGCACATGACGCTGCGCGAGTCGCTGCCCGCCATCAACTCGGTGGGCTACGAGGACGCCAGCCTGCGCTGGGCGCTCTCCTCCAACGTCACCGGCGATGACGCCGTTGCCGCTGCTGCCACCAAGGCACGTGAGGATTACGCCAAGATGCAGTACTACGAGATGTTCCGCGACGGCAAGAACGTGTATACCGAGCACTTCCAGACCGAGGCCAACGAGACCGACCCCAACCTGGCGCCGGGTACGACCAAGATTAAGTAGCTGCTAGCTGCTGAGCCACAACTGAAACGTCTGTCCAGGCGGAGGCATATAAGGTTCCCTGCTCGGACAGTCCTGCGCAAGACGAAGGCCACATTAAGTGGCCTTCTTTGCGTGCGGAACTCGCGATGAACCTTATATGCCTCCGCCTGGACAGACGCCCTGATGTTGGGGCGTGGCTTGTCTTGGGTGTATCGCCGAACATATATAAGTTGAAGGCCACGTTATGTGGCCTTCTTTGTTTGCGGAAAGTGTATCCCGGAATTCTTGTCTGGAATGGGATGCAGTTTCCGCTTGGGACCCGATTGGGAAAGCGTGTCCCACTATTCAGCTGGATTCCGGGATGTATTTTCCCGTTGAGGACCCTTTGGGAAAGTGCGTCCCGGTCTGGGCGCTCAAACTGGGATGGATTTTCCGGATGAGGGCTTGACGGAAAATGTGTCCCGTTCCGGGCGCTAATTGTGGGATGCAGTTTCCGCTTGCGGAGTCTCCACTCAACAGAAAACCCGGGTGGCCTGTTTTTTGGCTACCCGGGTTTTTGGGTTGTCGATATGTTCGACTGGCTACTAGTGGGTCTTGCGGCGCTTGATCAGCATGATGAGGGCTATCACTACGAGCGTTGCTCCCGCTGCTGCTGCGGTGGCAACTAGGGCGAATGTTTGGTCGCCGGTGTTTGCGAGGTTCTTCGCTGTGGTCGTAGTCTTGACCTTGGTGTCGGTCTTAGCTCCGTTGTCGGACTTGGGCTTGTCCGGATTCGTCGGGGTCTCAGGAGTCTCGGGGTCCTTCGAGCCTTCGGAATCGGTTGGGCCGGCGGTGTTTACCAGCGTATGGTCCAGGAACTTCTTGGCGCCCGCGCTTGCCTGTGAGAACAGGCGGCGCGTGCGGATCGGGGTGGCATTCACCGTTGTGGGTGCTGTCTCCTCGGCCACGATATTCACGAGCGTCACACCGGTATCGAGGCCAACATCGTTGTAACCCACATGGCAGTAGTACTGCGCGCCGTCATCGTCTGCGGTCAGGTCGATCCCGAGCGTCGAGGCCGTTCCGGCTGCGAGGTTACCATCGGCAGCCACACGCTTGAACTCGGTCTCGCCGCGACCCTTGCAATACCACATATATGTCGGTGCCAGCTCCGTTTCGCTACCGTCGGCGCCGAGCTGCGTCACGTTGCCGATCGCCGAAAGCGTCAGGCGGCTTCCCGCTGCGCGCTCGATCGAGGAATCGTATTCGATACTCTCCCCCTCCTCAGCATCCGCCGCAGGTCCGCTCACGCTCATCGTCATGCCGTCGGGCATGGTCTTGACCGCGACGATTGCGGAGCGAATACCCGTTTCGGTCGTGGATCCATTCTTAACGGCGGCAATGGCAAATCGATACTCCGTATTGGGCTGCAACCCGTCCCAGGTAAGCGAGGTCTGCGTATTGTCGGCGATCTTCCAGCTGTTGACGATGGCGTCGGCCGCGTTACTCTGCAGCATGCCTACGCCGTAGCTAAAGCCACCCTTGTTTGCGAGCACGTCGTCCCAGCTAAAGGTAACGCTTTTCGAGTCAACGGCGTTTGCCGTAAAGCCCGTCACGGCCGGCGCGTCGGGCATCTCGACGTCCTTAACGTCATAGCCCACGATCCAGAATTGATCGGTGTCCTTGGTGCCGAGCTTGTCGCCCGAGCTGGCCTCGAACTTGTCGACATCCACCGCGTTGACGCCCAGACGCCACACAAAGCCGTACTTATCCTGCGCGGCCTCGGGCAGGTTGTCGACGGTGCCGCCGTATTCGGTCGATTCACTCGAAGAGTTACCCGTAGTAAAGCCGGCGTTGGCACCAAAGCACAGGCCGCCAAACAACTCGTGCTTTGCGAGCTTCGCGCCCATGACAACGCTGCCGTTCAGCGTAAAGCCGTACTCAAACTCCTGTTCCTCGCCCTCCTCGACTTCGATGGTCTGCTCAATGCTCGCTCCCGACTGCGCGACGGCGCCGTTAAACCCATCGTGCGTGTAGGCGCGCGTCACGCCAGGCTTGCCCAGGCCAAAGGAATCCCCAACGGGAGTCTCGCCGTTGAGCGTCGTTTGATAGGTTCCGGGTTCTCCCGACCGGTTGGTCAAAAAGTAGCTGAGCGGCGTCATGTTGTGCTGCTTGGCAATGCGGTCATAGGCCTCGACATTAACGACCGAGGTCTGCGCGCCGAGCGACACGGGCGCCGCCATCACGCCCTTGCCACCAGTTTCCTCATTTTCGATCTCGTACTCGTAATAGACCATCGGAATCGTGTAGAGCACGGCCTTGTCGCCTTCGCCGGCATGCGACTCATAACTTACGCTGGCGCTCACTGTGCGCTCGCTCCGGTAGTCATAGCATCCCTCGGCGGCAAAATCGACCGAAGCATTAATCGCGACCAGGGGCGGACCGGTCTGCACCTCGACGGCAACGCCCAACTCGGCGCCAATGGTATAGCCCTGGGATGTCCCCGTGCCCTTTCCCTCTCCGTATGACGTGCCGCCCAACACCAGATAGCCGTATGCCCGCTCCAGGTCCTCAACATAGGGAGCATCCTGCAGCACGGCGAGCACGCGCGGGTTGGTATAGACCTTGTAGCGGTCCTTGTACGTAATCTTGACGCTGTCGTTGTCGACATCGGGCAGCGCGAGCGAGATAAACGTGCCGTAGGTAGTGCCGCGACGGTTGCTCTCGCTGATCACCTGCTCCTCGCCGCGGCGCACCTTTCCGTTCTCGTCGAGCGAAAAATGCGAGGCGGTCATCCAATAGTAGTCATCGTTCTTGCGCAGGTCCTCGTCGCGGTGCTTGCCCACCACGGCGATAAAGCTCTCGTTATAGCGGTCCGAACCCGAGACGCTGCCCGCCTTAACGTCGCTGATCCACACCTGCTCGATACCCTTGTGGTCATGCTTGTTGCTACTGTTGTATTGCTGGCCGCTCATGCTCATGGTTCCGACCATGGAACCCAAGCCCTGGGCCCCGCTCTGCGCCGTGTTGCAGGCAAAGTCGCGGAACACATCGCCGCCCACGAGCACCTCGTCGACCGCCGGCTGCTCGGACAGACCGTCAAGGTTGGCAGTGGCAAGAGCAATAGGTGCCAAGGTGCACGGATAGCGCTTATCCTGAGCGCTATCCTTCCATGCGCTGCTGGGCACATGCATCAGTCCATAGGAGGCAAGGAGCCCGTCTCTGTATTCCTTGCAATCGGAAAGTTTGAACTCGCCAGACTCCGAGTCAAAATACGCGTAGCGGTACAGCGCGCCGTACAGCCCCTTGCTGCCGTCAGAGGCGCCGTAATCAAAAGTGCTGCTTTGCCAGTCATAGCCCGCAAGAATAAGGCCCGTGACGGTTTCACCCGTCTTCTTTCCTTCTTCATCGTAGGCGGCAAACGTGCCGAACGTCGCATTCGCAGCGACCATGGTCTTGCCGTTCGCGGAGAGGGAGATTGCGCCCGCGTCGCCCAGAGCATCGACATGGACGAGTGCACCCTTGGATGCATCCCACGAGAACAGCTCGCAATGCGTCGACTTGGCGATATTCTTTTTGCCGTAGGGTGCCGAGACCACGATGGCGAGGTCATCGCAAAAATCGCGGTCGAGGTCTCCGGCAGCCAGCGAAACGACAGGAGCTGACTGCAGCTGCGTCCAAGAGTCGTTCCCGCCCTCGTTGTGCGTGGTGTAGTCCGCGGCGTTACCGGCGTCGATTTTGACGACACTCTGCCTCCAGTTGCCGCCCTCCAGGTCGTACATATCGACTACAGCCTTACGCACGCCGCTCTCGTCGACATAGCAGCCCGCATAGACAAAAAGCTCGTCCACGCCGTCACCATCGACATCGCCCGCCTCGACATCAAAGACGGCGTCGTGCTCTTGCAGGTAGCCGGCGTTCAGATACTTAAAACGGCCTCCGTCCATCATATTGGTGTTGACCGTCACCGGCAGGCGCGTATCAAGGCTGCGCGTGCGCCCGTTGCTAAACGAATAGAGGACCAGCTCAACCTTTCCGGCGTACGACTTGCCGTCGATCGTCGTGGAAGAACTGTCGCCGTAGGCACGAAGCTCGGCAACGCGGCTCTTTTTGCCTGTACTGGCATCGCCGCAGAACTCAACGCTTGTGGCGTGAATGCCCGAGAAGCCGTTGTTGTCGTTGGCAAGTACCGTCGAGGACTCATTGTTGCTCAGATACGACCAGGTGCCGCCACCGTAGTCGCTATGCTTGTAGAGGTCGCTGTTCGTATCGAAATTGTTGACGTTTTGCCAGAACTTTGCGGCGCCCCACACACTTCCATAGCCATCGGTGAGTTTGCTGCTGCCGCCAATATCGCCGCGCTCGACGTTCTCGAGCTTGTCGCGCAGAGTGTAGCGATTGCCATGGCTACCGTTAGCTGCCATATAGACCTCGCTGCGCGTGGCAAACGTCGTGGGGGTATCGGTGGAATAGGGGCCAACGGTATCGGCCGGAATGTCCTCGCTCGTGCCCAGGCCCAAATCGCTATAGTCCTGCTCGGTCATATCGGTGATTGCGGGCGCGTCTGCCGCCTGGGCAACCTAGGGCGTGGCCATAAAACAGGCGACACTCGTTGCAATCAACGCAGCAAGCGCCGCCGTCCCGGCAAGCGGGATTTTCGACAACCGGCGAATGTGGGGGTGTGGAACGTGCATGGGGGACCTCGCTTTACTCGAGTGGAGTCGGCTCATTTTTGCAAATGATACGTCCGACGCCCGATATCACGTGTCTCATTTTCGCCAACGGCGTGTCTCATTTTTGAGAATCCGAGATGCCGCGGAGATCTTATCCCAGCTCAAAGGCCATTTCTGGGATGTATTTTCCGTCGAGTGCCTCATCGGAAAACTGCATCCCATTTCAAGCGTCGATTCTGGGACGCATTTTCCCCTTAGACCCTCAACCGGAAACCGCATCCCACTTTGAGCGCAAATTCCGGGACGCATTTTCCGCTTGAGCCTCATTGGGAAACGGCGTCCCATTCCAAAGGCAAATTCCGGGACGCATTTTCCGAAAGCCTGCCCATCCGGAAAGCCCGTCTCACTTTGGACGCATCCGGGCACGGAACCATCGACCTATCAGGCCTCCCATCAATAAAGAGGCGTCCTCCCGGACGGCGGGGCACGAAGTTCATCGCGAGTTCCGCACGCAAAGAAGGCCACTTAATGTGGCCTTCGTCTTGCGCAGGACTGCAGAGCAGGGAACTTCGT
>UQWV01000059.1 GCA_900544845.1 uncultured Collinsella sp.
CGGCATCCGAGATCATCTCGCCCAACGTTCCCTCACAGATTGTGCGGTCCATGAACCTCAGCGACCCCGCCATGCCCTTCTGAGTTCCCGCATGGACAGCCACGTCAATGAAGAGCTTGGGATAGAACTGCTGAGGGTAGGTGCCCACAACTAGGAGTCCAGCCTTGGTGACATTGCCCTGGGAATCAAGGATATTTAGGCGCTCCAGCTTCGTTTGTTTGTCCGGCGCGCCGCGCATTGCCCGGGGCGTCAACGAGAAAGCCCGATCTATCGTACGGTCGACCAGCGTCTCGTCGAGATTGTCCGCGCCCGCACCCGCCACCGCGTCGCGATCGCTCGGAGTCGCTCGACCGTATGACGCCAATGCGAGCACCTCAGTCGATGAAAGCGGCACATCTTTGTCATCGATGCGCTTGTAGCTGCCGCCCTGGGCGCCCCGCTCTATGACATAGCAGGGCTTGCTCGACGGATCGAGCTCCTCAATCGTAATGACGAGAACGATGACGCCCTGAAGCTCCACTCGCTCGATCGTGTATTTAGGCGGATTGGCCAGCTTTCCTCGACCGCCCGCATCACCCATGCCTGACACAAATTGGTTGAGCACTTTCTCGGTCTCGAAGTTCTCAACCGGGACAAAACCTGCGCGCTCACTCACTCCGAGCACGATGATTCCGCCGGCAGTGTTCGCGAATGCGCTCACCGTTTCCCATACGTCGCGGGAAAGCGTCGTGGCGCTCTCCTTCACTTCGACGTTAAGATCATCCGAGCCCATACGCCTTAAAGACTCAAGCAGACCGGTCAGCTCGTTTTCGTTCATCTGCACGTCCTTTCGCTTGGTTCTGCGAAGAATGCCGCGAATGGATTTCCTTCGTCTCTCAGTTATCTCTCGTAATTATCTCTCATCTTTCTGTTATCTCTCATATTAGAGATGAGTGAGAGATAAAAGATAAGATGTCTGCCATCTGTTTCATATAAACATGTTTTTGCTGGTAGAACAATCGGTATTGAGATAATACCATGATTGCTTGTCTCTTTGCTGCTCAGTTATCTCTCATATTTATCTCTCGTCTTTCTGTTATCTCTCGTATTCGTGACGAATTAGAGATGAGAGATGTGCGGACGGCGGATGAGCGTGGATTTTGGACGGTCGGGAAATGAGGGTGGATATTTGGACGGTTTTTGGACGTTTTGAGGCTGATTCCGTCCGAAAATCCACTCTCATTCGATAGGCGTCCAAGTTTCCACGCTCGCACGGCGGTCACGCGGGGTCTATGCCCAATCCGCTGGCATCGTCTTCAGTTCGCCGCAGAGCCGCGGCCCCATATGGGTATACTCACGAGGATTCGACTCGATTCGCCCCCGCTGGGGCGTCAAAGGAGACTGCATATGTCCACCACCTCAACCGACCCGCGCGCCGCTGCCGCCGCGCTGCTGGTGCCCGGCACCACCTGCCACGGCTTTGCCGTCGAGCGCTGCGAGACCGTGCCCGAGCTCGACTCGGACGCCTACGTACTGCGCCACACCGCCTCGGGCGCTCGCCTGCTGTATCTGTCATGCGACGACGAAAACAAGGCCTTTGCCATTGGCTTTAAGACGCCGCCGGCCGATTCCACCGGCGTGTTTCATATTCTTGAGCACTCGGTGCTGTGCGGATCGGCCAAATTCCCCGTCAAGGAGCCGTTTGTCGACCTGATCAAGAGCTCCATGCAGACGTTCCTCAACGCCATGACCTACCCCGACAAGACTATCTACCCCGTTGCCACCACCAACGAGCAGGATCTGTACAACCTGATGGACGTGTACCTGGACGCGGTGTTCAACCCGGCCATCTATACCAAGCCCACCATTTTTGAGCAGGAGGGCTGGCATTACGAGCTGGACCTGCCGGAGGGCGCCGCGGGCGAGGGCGACGGCAGCCCCGCCAGCCTGCGCGAGGGCACGCTGCGCTATAACGGCGTGGTGTTCAACGAGATGAAGGGCGCGCTGTCCGACCCCATGAGTGTACTGGACGACGCCGTCAACGCCGCGCTCTATCCCGACACCGCCTATGCGCACGAGAGTGGCGGCGACCCGCGCGCGATTCCCGCGCTCACCTACGAGCAGTTCCTGGACACGCACGCGCGCCACTACAATCCTTCCAACTCCTACATCACGCTCTACGGCGACCTGGACGTGGACCGCGCGCTGGCGTTTTTGGACGAGCGTTATCTGTCGAAGTCGAGTGCCGCGAGCCGCCACATGGACGCCGCCGTTGCCGCCGGCGAGGACCCGTCTGCGCTGGCGCCCAATCCGCTGGACGTGCAGGAGCCTGTGACCTGCGAGTATAAGCGCATCGAGATGGCCACCACGCCCGAGAACGCCCTGGTGGGCCTGGGCCTGGTGCTGGGCAGCGCGCTCGACCGCAAGCGCACGATCGCGGCGGACATCCTGTTCGAGGCGCTACTGGGTTCCAACGAAGCACCGGTTAAGAAGGCCATTCTGGCCGCCGGTCTGGGCGGCAACGTGGTGAGCTACACCGCGGCCGAAAGCCTGCAGCCCTACGAGCTCATCATGCTGCAAAACGCGCAGCCCGGCGTGGCGCGTGAGCTGCGCCGCGTGTTCCAGGACGCCTGCCGCGACCTGTGCGAGCACGGCGTTCCGCGTGAGCGCCTGGAAGCCATCATCAGCAGCAACGAATACGACCTGCGCCAGCGCGACTACGGTATCGCCGACGGTGTGGCCATTGCGTGCGACGCGCTGAGCACCTGGCTCTACGATGACGACGCCGCGACGCTGGCACTCAAGTACGGCCCGGTGTACGAGGAGCTGCGTGGCGAGCTGGACGGCAGCTATTTTGAGGACCTGCTGCGCGAGCTGGTGCTGGAAAACGACCACATGGCGCTGGTCGAGCTGGTGCCGGTGAACGCCGCCGATGGTTCGGAGGGCGCCGAAGCTGCCGAGCTGGCAGCCAAGCGCGATGCCATGACCGATGCCGAGCTGGCCGACGTGGTCGAGCGCACGGCTGCGCTGCGTGCCGCGCAGGAGGCGGAAGACACACCCGAGGCCAAGGCCACGCTGCCGCGCCTGCGCGTGTCCGACATTGGCGAGGCGCGCCCCGAGCCGCCGCTGGTCGTGGACACGACCGCACCCATCCCCTGCCTGCGCCACGGCATCCCCACCAACCGTCTGGCCTACGCCATGCAGTATTTCGACCTGAGCTGCGTCGCGTTTGAAGACCTGCCCTACGTGACGCTGCTCTGCCGCCTGTTCAAACAGCTGCCCACGAGCGAGCACTCGGCAGAGGAGCTCGACAACTTGCTTGCCGGCAAGCTGGGCTTTTTGAGCTTTACGACCGAGGTCATGACCCAACCCGACGTGGACGGCGTGCACCCCTACCTGCTGGTGAGCGCCGGCGCCCTGTCCGAGAAGATCGATGCGCTGGCGAGCCTGCCGCGCGAGGTGTGGTCGAACACGCTGCTGGCGGATGCCGACGCCGACCGCGTCCGCGACGTGCTCACACAGATTCGCATTGGGCTTGAACAGGGCTTTATCAACAACGGCCACTCGGCGGCGCTCGGTCGCGCGATGAGTTACAGCTCGCCTTCGGCCGTGGTGCGCGAGCAGCTTTCGGGCGTTGATTTCTATCTGTTCCTGCGCGATTTGCTCGAACACTTTGACGAGCGCCTGGACGGCCTGCGCGCCAAGCTTACCGAGCTGGCAGGTCGTATCTTTGTGGCCGACGGCTGCCTGGCGAGCTTTACCGGCAGCGATGAGGACTTTGACGCGTACTGGGATGCTGCGGGCGACCTGGGGCTGGGCGCTGGCGACGGCGCCAATGCCGGCCGCGCCGCGCTCGTGGTACCGACGCCGTGCGACCGCCACGAAGCCTTTGTCATCCCCAGCGACATCTGCTTTGCGGCGAGCGCGTGCGATCCGCGTCGCTTGGGGCTCGAAGTGACGGGCGCCTGGGCGGTTGCTGCCAACGCACTCTCCTACGACTACCTGTGGAACGAGATCCGCGTGAAGGGCGGCGCGTACGGCTGCGGATTCCGCGCGGCCGGCGAGCGTCAGGCGGCGTTCTACACCTACCGCGACCCGGCAATCGACCCCTCGATTGAACGCGTGGCGCGCGCAGGCGAATGGCTCGGCAGCTTTGAACCCGACAAGGCCGCCTTTGAGGGCTTTATCGTGAGCTGTGTGAGCGGCATGGACGCGCCGGTGAAGCCCTACGCGCTCACCAAGCGCCGCAACACGACCTACCTGGCCGGGCTCGATCCGCACGCACGCGAGGAGCGCCGCGCCCAGATGCTCGCTGCCACGCCCGGTGAGCTTCGCTCGCTCGGCGCCGACGTGACGCGCATCGCAGCCGAGTCGCCCACCTGCGTCTTTGGCGGCCGAGACGTCATCGCCAAGAGCAACGCCGGCTTTACCGTCATCGACCTGCTGGCCTAACGCACAAAGGTAGATTTTTGGGACATGCCTAAAAATCTACCTTTTTCTTTTGCCGCAGTCTGCCGGTTTGTCTCGATCTGTAACGCCAAGACGGCAATATCGGCTCCAGATGTTACTAATCGAGACGTTTTCGGATGACCCCGTCCCTTTGTCTCAATCTGTAACATCTAGGTCCGATTTTGCCGAGCTACTGTTACAGATCGAGACAAACCGCCGCGAACACCCGCTCTTCGTCAAAACCCACGAAGGTGTCCATGAACCGCCCCCTTTGCGATGGCTTATGTGGTGGTTTGGGTGTTTGCCCAGATAAAACCTGCCAAAATAAACCTGTCCCTTTTTGGTAGGTTTGGGAGAAAAGGTTGAGATGGATAAGGTTGAGCTGCGACGGGCGGTGATTGCTCGGCGCGATGCTCTTGATTTGGATGTGCGTGCTGCGAAGTCTGCCGTTATCTGTGCGCGACTTGTCGAGCTGTTGGATCGCTTGGGTGCCGCGGCGCCGCACACCGTTGCCGTCTATGCCGCCATGGGTTCCGAAGTCGATCCTGCCGCGTTTGCCGCAACGGCCGCCAAACGCGGCTGGCGCGTGGCCTATCCGTGCATGTTCTCGGCAACAGACGCCGCAGTTTGTGGCCAGCGCATGTGCATGCGGGCAGTTGCCGCCGGCGATGCGTCCTCGGCTCCGTTTATCGCCCACCCCACGCGGACCTTCGCGACCATGGACATCGACAGCGACCGCTTCCCTATCGTGCCTGCCGAGGCCCTCGACATGGCCATCGTGCCACTCGTAGCCTTCGACCGCGCCGGCGCGCGCCTGGGCTACGGCGGCGGCTGCTATGATCGCTACCTGCCCACGCTCTCGCCCGCATGTCAAATCATCGGCATCGCCTTTGACGAGCAGTGTGTCGACCACGTTCCCACCGACGCCCACGACCTGCCGCTACCCCACATCATCAGCGCCTGATCGCCGCTGTATCGCACCCGCAAGATGAGCGTGGATAATCTCCCACTTTGAGCCCCCTTACGAGCCAAAAGTGGGAGATTATCCACGCTCATTCAACAAGCGTCCGAAAATCCACGCTCGTGTGTCCGAAAATCCACGCTCAACCAATACGCGTCCAGATTTCCACGCTCGTCCGTCCGGATTTCCACGCTCGTGCGGCTCAACGTCCTGCAACCGCCTCAACACGCACGCGGCACGCCGGCAACTTTGAGTTTGCGATCGAGCTTTGACGGGTCCCTCAAATCATCCCAGCACAAGCGCACGATCTTGCAGTTATCAAACAGCGAAAGCCTCGACTCGCGCTGACGCTCATCAAATTGCGCCTTTGCGAGCTTGCCCTCCTCCGCCGCCTTCTCACTTTTAACGAATCCGTCAAACTCACCGATAATCAGCTGGTCGCCCGCACGCCACAAGTAGTCAACGCGATACGGCCGTCCCGGCTCAACTGGGTCGAACAGCTCAACTTGCAGCTCCGGCGTCTGCCAGTCGCGCTCGATCATCAGGGCGCGCGCCTTGGACTCGCCGCCGCTTTCTGACAGGCCATCGGCATACCGTGCAACCCTGCGCGCCGTCACAACACCGCGACGATTTAAGCCAAGCTTGTCGACTGCCTCAACGAGATACTCCTTCGACAACAGCTGCTCATGAAGCGCCGAGTCCGCAATGATCAGTCCCTCGACAAACGATGCATCGACCAGGCAATCCGTAATCGTTTGATCGATATCGGTCACGGCAATATCCATCTGGATTGCCCGTGTTTGACGAGCATAACGATGGCGAATCACCTGAGAGCCGGGCGTCGTCGATTGCGCCGGCGCCGCAGCGATATGAATGTGCGTCAAATTGGCATGCGAAACCGAAAGGCCATAGATAACAGCCGCCGTATAGGAGCAAAACGTCCAGTCGGGATGCTTTTGCGCAAGGGCCCGCACCCGATGCAGATAACGCTGCCGAAACTTGAGCTCGGACCAATAATCCGGACGCACATACAGCCCCGGCATGACCGCCTCTAGACTTCCCGCCGCCACCCGCCGCTCAATCTGCTTTGCCTCCGCCGTCGTGCGTGCGTACACGCAGCTCATCTGCTGTTCGCATGCTTTAATGTGGCTTGTAAGTCTTTGATTCGCCGTCATGTTTCCCATGTCGCCTCCCATATCTTGGAACGGCGCAAACGTACCAGACGGTTTCATGCGAAGTCTGACCAAATACCGTCTAGGCACTGACCAAATGCTTGACGGTTTTGGACGTTTTAGGCTGATGGCTTATATCTGCAGGTAGGGCGGTTGTCGAGAGGTCCCTGTCTCCACAATTTGATGCCTTGGTCCATCGGATTATCAGAAAGAAAAACCCGTCGAGATTCAAGACCACGCCAAATGCGACTTTATTTCTACACGCACCGTCTCTTAGCCGAGCCATCGGCATCTACATGCCTAAAAAATGAGCGTGGATAATCTCCCGTTTTGAGCCTAGTTTCAAGCCAAAAGTGGGAGATTATCCACGCTCGATTTGTAAACGTCCGAAAATCCACGCTCGTCATGCCGTGAGCACAGTCACAGTCGCAGCCACGGCCGCAGCCTAGTGCTCCTCGCCGGCGCGGGCCAGGTCGTAGGGCGTGGTCTGGTAGACGTAGTAGTTGAGCCAGTTGGTGTAGAACAGCTGAGCCTGACTGCGCCAGACGTTGCGCGGCTCGGCGGTGGGGTCGTCGTTCGGGAAGTAATGCGCCGGCACCTGAGGGTTAAGCCCGCGCTTCACGTCGCGCTCGTACTCCAAACGCAGCGTGTCGGTATCGTACTCGGGATGGCCAAAGACAAAGAAGCGGCGGCTGTCGGTCGACTTGACGATGTACAGGCCCACCTCGTCGGACACGGCCACGACCTCAAGCTGCGGCTCGGCCTCCACGTCCTCGCGGCGCACATCGGTGTTGCGCGAATGCACGGCATAGAAACGGTCGTCAAAGCCGCGGACCAGCGGGCTTTGCGGCTTCACCAGATAATGCTCAAACACGCCACTCGCCTTTGCCGGCAGGTCGTGCTTCTGGATACCGTAATGATGGTACAGGCCGGCCTGCGCGCCCCAACAAATGTGCAGCGTAGAGTGCACGTGCGTGGTGGACCAATCCATGATCTGGCAGAGCTCGGGCCAGTAGTCGACCTCCTCGAACGGCATCTGCTCCACCGGCGCGCCCGTGATGATCAGGCCGTCGTAGTGGATGTCGCGGATGTCGTCGAACGTGCGGTAAAACGTCTCCAGGTGGCCGGCGCTCACGTGCGTGGCTTCGTGCGTTTTGGTGCGCAGCAGGTCCACCTCCACCTGCAGCGGCGTGTTAGAGAGCTTGCGCATGATCTGCGTCTCGGTGGCGATCTTGGTGGGCATGAGGTTGAGGATGAGCACGCGCAGCGGACGGATGTCCTGGTGCAGCGCGCGGTACTCGGTCATGACAAAGATGTTCTCGCTCTCGAGCTGCGCGGCGGCAGGGAGGGCGTCGGGAATACGAATGGGCATGGATGCTCCTTACGAGTTAGTTGCAGCTATGGTACAACGACCGGCCCCATCCGCGCGAGCGCATCGCCCAGCGATGCCGTCAGCGGCCCAAATCACTCCAAAAGTAGAGATAAAGGCATGTCCCAAAATCTACGGCACTTTAGCCTAGCAAAGTAGCAGCAGAACGCTACAATGGTTCGACGCGAAAAACTCGGCCGAAAGGATACATATATGTACCAGACGCGTAAGATCGGTGTGGTCGGCCAGGGCCACGTAGGAGCACATGTCGCCAACAGCCTGCTTATGCAGGGCATTGCCGATGAGCTGTACCTGTGCGATATCAACGAGGCCAAGGTGACGTCCGAGGTCCAGGACCTGCGCGACTCCCTTTCGTTTGTCCCGTACAATACCAAGATCGTCAACTGCTACGACCACTACGAGGAGCTTGCCTGCTGCGATGTCATCGTCAACGCCGCCGGCAAGGTCGCGCTGGCCGCCGGCAACCGCGACGGCGAGCTGTTCTTTACCACCGACGCCGCCCGCACCTTCGCCAAGCGCATCGTCGACGCCGGCTTTGACGGCATCTTCGTGAGCATCTCCAACCCCTGCGACGTCGTGTGCACCGAGCTGTGGCACCTGACCGGCTACGATCCCAAGAAGATCATCGGCTCGGGCTGCGGTCTGGACTCCGCCCGCTTGCGCACCGAGATCTCCAAGAAGGTCGGCGTGAGCCCCAAGTCCATCGACGCCTACATGATCGGCGAGCACGGCTTTAGCCAACTGGCCGCCTTTAAGGCCGCAACCATCGCCGGCAAGAGCCTCACCGAGCTTCAGGCCGAGAACCCCGACAAGTACGCCTTCGACCACATGGAGGTCGAGGAGCTCGCGCGTAAGGGCGGCTATGTGACCTACCAGGGCAAGCAGTGCACCGAGTACGCCGTCGCCAACTCCGCCGCGCGCGTCTGCGCCGCCGTGCTGCATAACGAGCATGCCGTGCTTTCGGCCTCTACGCTTATGACCGGCCAGTATGGCGAGGAGGGCATCTTCACCTCCCTGCCGTGCGTGATCGGTGCCGAGGGCGTCGAGGAGGTCTACACGCTGGACCTGTCCGAGCACGAGCTCGAGGGCTTCCACAAGAGCTGCCAGCACATCCGCGACAACATCGCCCAGCTCGACTGGTGGGACGCCGAAGGCGTTGTCGGCAAGTAGGCCGCTGGCTGCCGCAACCTTGCAAATCTAAGCGCGATACTAAGCAGGCCGCACCGGAATAGTACCGGCGCGGTCCGCTTTTTTGCTCATGCAACACGTTTGCGAATCGAAGGTGAATACTTTTCCGCGATGTGAACGAGCAAAATCGGACCCCCGAAGCATCGACATTTTTCAGGCGCTGTTTCCTGCGGTTTCACCGAGTTTTTCCTGCAGTTCTGGCGTCAAAAAGTGTGGATGCTTCGGGGGTCCAAAATAGGTCGTTCACTTCGCGGAAAAGTATTCACCTTCATTTTCGCGCAGACACGAATCCGGCCGCCACAACGCAAAACGGGGCCCGCGCGCAGCGCAGACCCCGTCAAAAAAGATAATTCCCGGTACCTAGTACTGCTCGATACCCATGTAGCGACGAACCTCGGGGCTGTGGTCGAATACCTTGCCGCGAGCGGCACGCAGCTCGCAGCTCATGTTGTAGAAGAAGATCGGTTCCAGGTACGAACGCACGCTGGCAGGCACGTCGCCCACGCCGTACTCGAGCGCGTCGAGCACCATGACCGTATCGGTGTGCGTGTTGAGGAACGCAAGCGCGCGCTCCTCCATGGGGCGGCACTCGCCCGATCCGAGCTGCACGAAATAGAACACACCGGGCTCGGTGGCTTCGAACGGGCCGTGGAAGTACTCGCCGGAGTGGATATAGCAGCAGTGCTGCCACTGCATCTCCATGAGCGAGCAGATGGCCATAGCGTAGGTCTGGCTAAAGTTGGGGCCGGAACCCAGGATATAGAAGAACTCGTGCTGCTGGCAGAGCTCGGCAAAACGGGCGCCTAGCTCGGCGTTGACCTTCTCGCGGGCAGCGGGCAGCAGCGCATCCATCTGCTTAAGGCCGGCGTACATGTCGGCAAGCGCCTCGTAACCCTCTTGCTGGTCGAGCAGCTCGGCAGCCATCAGGGCGCCGATGCCCTGCGGCACCTCGGCCTGCGGCACGCCTTCGCCCCACGGATAGACCCAGGTGGTCCACTTGCCGTTATCGATCTTGGAGCCCTCGCAGTCGGTGAGGGCGACAACCTCGGCGCCGGCGGCCAGCGCCATCTCGCAGCCGTCGACGACCTCCTGCGTGTTGCCGCTGTGGCTGCAGGCGATGACGAGTGACTTCTCGCCAAGACTCTTGGGAGCCATCAGGCAAAACTCGCGTGCCGTGTAGACCGTCGAGGTAAACGTGGTGGCCTCGCGCTTGAGTAGCTCGTTGGCCGGCATCAGGTCGATCATCGAACCGCCGCAGGCGATCCAAAAGACGTTCTCAATCTTGCCCTTGCGCTCGATAATTTCCTGAACCAGATCATGTGCGTTCACGGTGATGTTCCTCCTTGAGTGGCGGCTTTGAACGACGACAGCTCGTACCTGCGGTCGTTCTATGTTGTCCTATTTATAGCACGCACGACGATGCCCGTGAAGTCATTTCACCAAATTTGTTCTATGTTGTTCTATCTATGGACGTTAGATGTCGAACACGTAGCGCGAGCCCACGATCTTTTGGCGTCCGAGCAGCAGGGGCCGCCCGTCCGCATCGGTAAAGTATGCCTCCATATAGAAGAGCGGCTCGCCGACCGGCACCTCCAGCAGCGGGGCCGCCTGAGCATCGGCAAGCGCAATCTCCACCGTACAGGGGTCTGACTTGAGCGGCGCACGGCCCGAATGCTCGGCAACGAGCGCAAAGATGGAATTGTCCGTGAGGTCCTTGTCGGCAAGCGTCTGCAGATAGGGATGGTCGGCCAGCACAAAGGCGTTGTTCTCGAGCATGACGGGCACGCCATCTGCCGTGCGCACGCGCTCGACCACGATGAGCTCGCAGCCGGGTTCCACCCCAAAAAACGCCGC
>UQWV01000060.1 GCA_900544845.1 uncultured Collinsella sp.
CGCGTGGACGCCCACAGGACCTCGCAGTTGGGCTTGGCGGCGGCCTTCTTCACCGACTCCGTCATAAACGGAATGGGATCGACGCCGGTGTCAGCGATACGGCCGGCAAAGAGCGAGATGATGGACGGCGTCTCGGCATCAACGGCCTCGACCATCTCGTCGACCTGCGTAGGCGTAAAGATGGTGGTGACGTTGACCTTGATGCCGTCGGCCGAAAGCTTACGGACCAGCTCGGCGGTTGACTCGCCCTTGGTGGTCACACACGGGATCTTGACGTAGACGTTCTCGGCCCAGATAGCGATCTCGCGCGCCTCGACCTCCATGGTCTCGACGTCGTCGGCAAAGACCTCAAACGAGACGGACACATCGGTGATGCGGGCCAGAACCTCCTTGGCAAACGCGCGGTAATCCGTCACGCCGCCCTTCTTCATAAGGGACGGGTTGGTCGTGAAACCCTGAACGTTGCCGTTCTCGTATATGTCGAGCATGCCCTCGAGGTTTGCACCGTCAGCGAACACCTTGATTGCCATCTGCCTGATTCCTTTCGTTAGCATACGGCCGATAAACTGCTAAACACTTTACCTACGTTTATCAAGGCGTGAACTGCGGTTTTTTATCTTCTCGGCGAACGGTTTTGCAGTTTTACCATTTTTATATCGACACCCCAGCGGCAAAACGTTTTTGCTGATCATCGCGGTTGATTCCGTTCGCGGCGCGAAGGCAGCGCTTCACCGGTACGTTTTCACAACCACTCCAAAACAAAAGCGGTGACGCCTCATTTGAGACGCCACCGCTTCCGTGTAGGAGCCGGTTATCGGAGCTCCGCCCGATTAGGGCTTAACGTATGCCTGGATTACTCTTCCTCAACGTGGTTAATCACAGCACCCTTGGTGTGGATGAAGTTGGGGACGAAGGCGACGATCAGAAGGACAGCGAGAATCGCGTAGACACCGGTGGTACCGAAGGCCTCGGCAGCGCGGCCGAGCGTAATACCAATGACGGAGAAGTCGAAGTCGCCGAACGTAGTGTTCTTGAAGCCAAAGACGTCAAGAACGGGCAGGAGCAAAGCCGGGGCAAAAGTGATGAGCAGACCGTTGACGAAAGCGCCAAGAGCTGCACCCTTGCGGCCGCCGGTAGCATTGCCGTAGATGCCGGCGGTAGCACCGCAGAAGAAGTGGGGAACCATGCCCGGGATGATGAAGATGCCCAGGGTAGCGCCCACGATGAACATACCGACCACGCCACCGATGAAGGATGCGACAAAGCCGAGGATGACGGCGGTGGGAGCATAGGGGAAGAAGACGGCGCAGTCGACGGCGGGGATGGCGCCGGGGATCAGCTTGTTGGAGATGCCCTGGAAAGCCGGGACCAGGTCGGCAAGGATCATACGAACGCCGTTGTAGACGATAGTGACACCGACGGCGAAGGACAGGGCACAGGTCAGGGCATAGACAATCACGTTGTCGCCGCCAGCGGTCTTGGTAACGACCGCAGGATCTGCGATGTAAGCGGCGAAAGCGGTAACCAGGTAGAAGAAGGCCATGGTAAGAGCCGTGGAGATGGTAGTGTCGCGCAGGAAGGCGAACTTCTCGGGAACCTCGATCTTCTCGGTGCTGTTCTCCTCGGCGTCCTTAGCAAAAAGCGTACCGACTGCAGCGGAGATGTAATAGGCGAGTGAACCGAAGTGGCCATGGCGATTTCATCGCCATCGGTAACCTTCTCGGTGAAACGCTGACCAACGGCGGGAAGCATAGCGCTCACGAGGCCCAGGAACATGCCGCCCACGATGACAAGCTGGACATCCTGGAAGCCAGATGCCTGCAGAACGGCAGACAGCAGGCAGGCCATAAACATGCTGTGATGGCCCGTCAGGAAGATGTACTTAAACTTGGTAAAGCGGGCAATGATAATGTTCACGACATAGCCGAGAATCAGGATCATCATGGTCTGAACGCCGAGGACGCTCTGAGCCATCGAAACAACGACCTCGTTGTTGGGCACGACGCCGGTGATGTGGAAACCGGTCTCGATGAAGGTACCCAGCGGAGCAAGGTTCTCCTGAACAACAGCGGCGCCGGCGGACAGCATGATGTAACCAAGAATGGGCTTCAGGGTGCCCGTCATCACCTTGTGGGCAGGACGCTTAAGCGCGACAAGGCCCACAAAGGCAAATAGACCCATAATCCACGCTGGCTTGGTCAGAATCGATTGGATAAACTCAAGTATGGGAAGGATGGCTTGCATCTGCGCTTCCTTTCTCTCTAACGTGGGCGCGTTTCCCTCTTCCACAGGGAACCGCCCTTTTTTGTGCCGCTTTAGGCGTTAGCGGCGGCCGCCTTGATTGCCTCGAGGGCGTCTTCGCGGATCTTCTTCTTGTTCACATAGCTGCGAACGATCACAACGTTGCCGTGGAGCTCGGGGGCGAGTTCTTTAACGGTGATGAACAGATCCGGATTTGCGGAAGAAGCACCGTTCAGGTCCATAGACTCAACGTCGGCCTTGATGCCCTCCTCCTCGCAAAGCTCCTCGACTTTGCCAGCGAGCATCAGGCTGGACCCGATGCCGTTTCCGCATACGGTGATGATATGCATGGCAACCTTCCTCTCCTACACGTGACGGTTTTCCGTCTATCCAAAAGCGGCGACGCATCGCCGTGCCATTAAGGCCTAAAAGAATGAACGCATGGTCTCCAAAACCTGCTCGGGCGTATCGCATGCGCTGAGCTTGGCAACGCAGTCCTCGTCCTCGAACATCTGCGAAAGCTCCGCCAAGCAGCCAAGATGAGCCTTGGGGTCGGGTGCGCAAATACCCACGAGCGCGTGAACCGGATCGAAATCCTCGTGTCCAAACGCAATGGCAGGGTCAAGCGTGACGATACAGATCCCCGCTTCACTCACATTGCCATCTGCCTGAGCGTGGGGCATGGCGATGCCCTCTTCCAAGACCATATAGGGGCCGAATTTGTGAACCGATGAAATCATGGCGTCAACATAGCTCTGGTCGCATTTGCCAGCGTCTACGAGCAACTTACCGCATGCCTTGATCGCTTCCTCCCAGTCGGAGGCCTCGACGTGGCAGGCAACAAGCTCGGGCTTAAGAAGATCGGTCAGCATGCTCGTCCCCTACTCCTCGGGCAGGATATGAAAACCAAGCGCCTGAATGTCGCGGGCAAAGCCCTTGACCGTATCAAGCGAGTACTCAAGCAAATCTTTCCCGAAATTCTTGCGCTTGGCAAGAAGGGCATTGGGGACCGTAATGATCTGACAGCCAACGGACTCCGCCTGGAAGATATTGAGGACCTCGCGCGTAGACGCCCAGAGAACCTCGGCAGCAGGCTTAACGGCAGCCTTCTTTACGGACTCCGCCATGAGGGGCAGCGGATCGACGCCGGTATCGGCAATGCGACCGGCAAAGATGGACAGAATAGAGGGGGTCTCAGCAGAGACGGCATCGACAAACTCGTCGACCTGCTCGGGCGTGAAGATAGTGGTGACATTCACCTTGATGCCGTCGGCAGAAAGGCGCTTGACCAGCGCGGCAGTGGACTCACCCTTGGTGTTGAGCGCCGGGATCTTAACGTAGACGTTGTCTGCCCAGGTTGCGATCTCGCGAGCCTCGGCTTCCATACCCGCCTCGTCGTCGGCGAATACCTCAAAAGAGACCGACACATCAGTAATGTGCTCAAGAACCGTCTTGGCAAAAGCGCGGTAGTCGGTCACGCCGCCGGCCTTCATAAGGGAAGGATTGGTCGTGAAGCCCTGAACGTTGCCATTGTCATGCATGTCAAGCATACCCTCGAGGTTAGCGCCGTCGGCAAACACCTTGATCGCCATGTTCGGTCCTTTCTCATCTAACACTATTGCTATCGAAAGCCTTCTTCTTTGTTTCAAAAGCTTTTCGGTTTTCTTTTATAAACCATTTCAAAAGCTATCGAAAGCTCAATTGTCAACTTTCCGTGAACGGTCGAATATCGGGCGTGAACGTACTTCTTTTGGGCGGCACCTTCAGAATGAGACTCTTTATAGCCCGTTTACGTGCGAACTATCTGCTACGCATGCATTTGTGACATGCCATTCCGTTCTTTTGATTCATTCGAATTTGCCTTGTTCTTTTCATATCGATACGTTATATTTCGATTACGAAAGGCGCATCTTTTACCTTTTGTTCAAAAGGAGCGGCATATGGCATCTACTTCAGACCTTTCACCGGCCGAGCGTCAGCGATTTATCATGAATTGGCTGGCCGAAAAGCCAAATATCTCGGTATCCGACATCGTTCGCCGTTTTTCGGTTTCGGAAGTCACCGCACGACACGACCTCATCTCGCTGGAATCCGAAGGCAAGCTGCGTCGCGTACGCGGCGGAGCGGTATCGCTTTCTCGCTCCAACGCAATCTCGTATCCCGAGGAGCGCATCAATGTCCAAGTCGAGGCCAAGGAAGCCATCGCCGCAACCGCAGCAACTCTTGTTGATGATGGCGATGTTCTGGTAATTGATATCGGCACCACAGGCTTTTACTTCGCTAAGGCCCTCATGGACAAGCGTGAGATCACCATTATCACCGGCGATCTTGCAATCGCGAACTACGCCAGCTTCAATCTCCCCAATGCTTCGGTAGTGCTGCTGGGCGGCTCCGTGCGCAAGGGCCACCTCTATCTCGCGGGCGCACTAACGCTCGACTGCATGAGCAAACTACATGCCGACAAGGCGTTTGTCAGTGCCGACGGATTCCACCCCGACCACGGTTTTACCGTCGAGCACGACTTCTCGGCCATGATCAAGCATATGTACCTTACCAACTCAAACCAGGGCTACATGATGGTTGACCAGGGAAAGTTCAATAAGACCAGTTTTTATCAGTCCGCGCAGATCGATGACCTCGACGGCATCATCGTTGATGGAGACGACGAGGGCATCATGACGGCGGCGATCGAGAGCAGTCGCAGTCATCCCAAGCTCTATATTGCAAAATAGCTCAAATGGCCGGGTCGCCCCCACTGCGGGCGACCCGGCCATTTATTAAATCAACCCAAAATGGCGCATCGCTGTGACGGTGCCATCGTGTGCGACATCGTCGGTCACGTAGTCGGCGAGCGCCTTGACCTCGGGCATGGCGTTGCCCATGGCCACGGCCGTCTCGACGGCGGCGAGCATGCCCAGGTCGTTGCCCGAATCGCCAAAGCCAAAGGTGCGCGCGTTGCCGGTGCGACCCAGGTATTCCAGCGCTCGCGCCACGCCCACGCCCTTGTCGATGCCCTTGGGGCTCAGCTCGCGATTCTGACCACCGGTGTTGCACAGCTCAAACTCGCGATCGATAAAGCCGTCATCGTTGGCTACGCGAGCCAGGTCGCACGCGTTAATGCACACCTTGCCTACGCGCAAATGCCCATCGACGCGCATTTGATCAACGCCATGCACCACGCCGGCGCCTAGCAGAAATGACTGTTCGACACCAACCGGCTCAAGTGAATAGGTGGCACCGTTCGTCTCGAACAACGCCTCGCCGCCCGCCACAGTAATGCGACGCGCGAGCTCCTCAACAATGTCCTCGTCAATGCAGTCCTCGTGTGCCACGCGGCCCTCGACCTCGAGCGTGGCCCCCGCCATGGCAACGATACCCGCAGGTTCCAGGGCACGCAGGCCATCGGCAATCAGCCACAGAGGGCGACCCGTGCAGATAAACGCCTGGTGCCCCGCATCGCGCAGACGATGAAACGCCTCGATGACCGCCTGCGAGGGGCGCACCGCCGAAAAATCCTTATCGGTCATGTTATCGGGATCGAACGACGTCAGCGTGCCGTCCACGTCAAAAAAGAGCACGGCGGAATCGGGGCACGCATCAATCATATGGGTTCCTTTCGAGGATAAGGGCAAACGAAGCATCCATCATATAATGGAGCGACGCAACCAGAGAGGTCACCCATGGAATTTTACGCAAGCTGCCCCGAGGGCTTTGAGTCCGCACTCGCCGATGAGCTTAAACGCCTCGGGCTTTCGCATGTCCGCCGCCTGAAGGGCCGCGCTACATTTGAGGGCGAGCTCGAAGAAGGCTACCGCGCCTGCCTGTGGTCGCGCCTGGCCAGCCGCGTGTTTGTGGTGCTCGGGCGCTTTGGGGCACAGGATGCCGATGAGTTGTACGACAGCGTTTACGACATCGCCTGGGAGAACATCGTCCGCCCCGGCGCCACCATCGCCATTACCGCCCGCGGCGTGACCGAGCAGCTGCGCAACACGCGCTTCTCGGCCCTGCGTGCCAAAGACGCGCTGTGCGACCGCCTGGCCGAGACCACGGGACGTCGCGCCGATGTCGATGCCGCCGACCCCGATGTTCACCTACTGCTTTCGCTACGCCAGCGCCGCGCGAGCATAAGCCTAGACCTTTCGGGCGACCCGCTGTTCAAACGCCTGCCGCCCGCTGCGACTCGTGCCGGCGAGGGCGCACACGTGTTGCGCCCCGACTACGCCGCCCTGGTGCTGGCGCAGGTCGGCTGGACCGCACTATGCGAGCGCGAGCTGACGGCCGACGATTACGAGAACGAAGCCCTTCCCACGCTGATCGATGCCTCGTGCGCCGGCGGCGGTCTGCTGCTGGAGGCCGTGAACATTCTGACCGACCGCGCCCCGGGCGTCGCACGCGAGCGCTGGGGCTTTGAGGGCTGGCAGCTGCACGATGCCGCCCTGTGGGAGCAGCTGCTTGCCGAGGCGCGCGGGCGCGAGGCGGCAGCGCGCGAGCGCGAGGCGCGCATCGTGGCCGTGGATGTTGACCCCGCCGCCCGCAAGACCGCTGAGCGCATGGTTAAATGTGCCGGCTACAAGCGCTTTGTCGATTTTTGCGCCGCCAAGTCCGCCACCGTACTGGACCACGCGGGCGCTGTCGCCGGCGCCGCCGTGGTCGCGGATACGAACGAGACACCGCTTTCGCTCATGCATGACACCATGACGCTCATCGGCGAGTTGCGCCGCGCGCCCGAGCTTGCCGCGGCGCCGGTCGCCGCGCTCACCCGCGACGGATTGCTGGCCCGCGCGCTCCACACCGAGCCCGAGCGCTCGATCGCCGTCATGCCCAACAACGAAGAGGCGACCGTCGAAGTCTGGCCTTCGCTCGACCACGCCGCCGCAGCGTTTGAGGCTGCGACCAGTGCGGATGCCGAGGCCGAGGCTGCGGATGTCAACGAAGTCAACGATGAAGCCGCCGCTTCCGCCATGCCCGAGCCTGCCGCCATGCTCGACCTGGGCGACGGCAAGCCGCTGCCCGTGCTCATCCCCGAGTCCGAGCAGTTCGCCAACCGCCTGCGCAAGAATGCCCGTCTGCGCCGCAAGTGGGCCAGGCGCGAGGGCGTGAGCTGCTACCGCGTCTACGATGCCGACCTGCCCGACTACTCCGCCGCTATCGACCTGTACGAGGGTTGCCCGCAGACGCCGGGCCGCTGGCTCGTCATCGCCGAATACGCCGCGCCCAAGACCATCGACCCCGCACTGGCCCAGGCCCGTATGCTCGACATTCTGGCCATCGCGCCGCGCATCCTAGATGTTCCCGCCGAGCATGTGCACGCCAAGGCCCGCATGCGTTCGCGCGGCGGCTCGCAGTACGGCAAGCAGGGCGCCGGCAAGGGCGGCTCGGGCGAGCGCGCCAATATCGCGCGTCGTCGCCTGCCGCTCATCGAAGAGGGCGGCCTCACCTTTGCCGTCAACTTTGACGACTACCTGGACGTCGGCATCTTCTTGGACCACCGCGTCACCCGCAACCTGGTGCGCGAGCACGCCAAGCAGGCGCGCCGCTTCCTCAATCTGTTTGCCTACACCGGCACTGCCACCTGCTACGCGGCCGATGGCGGCGTCGAGGAGACCGTGACGGTCGACCTCTCCAATACCTATCTGGACTGGGCCGAGCGCAACATGCGCCAGAACGGCTTTGTGGGGCCTCAGCATCATTTTGTGCGCGACGACGTGCTCGCCTGGATTCGCGACCAGCGCCAGACGCGCAACCGCTGGGACCTGATCTTTGTCGACCCGCCCACGTTCTCGAACTCGTCCAAGATGGGCCGCCGCACCTGGGATGTCCAGCGCGACCATGTTGAGCTTTTGGCTGGCGTATCGCGCCTGCTCGCGCAGGGCGGCCATGCCATCTTTAGCTGCAACCTGCGCGGCTTCCGCCCCGAAACGCGCAAGCTCGCCCGCGCGGGCGTGGTGCTGGAGGACATTACGGCGCAGACCATCCCCGAGGACTTCGCGCGCAACCAGAAGGTGCACCACTGCTACATCGTGCGCCGCCTGCCCATCGAGGACGCCATGGCCGAAGTCGGCTTTAGCGCCGAGGAAATTGCCGAGCGCGTCGAGGAGCTGCGCAACCCCGAAGCCCGCAAGCCTCGCGCAACGGCGCCCGCGCACGCGCAGGCAGGCGACCGGGGGCCGCGCGGCAACGGCAAGCCTGACTCCGCCGGCAAGCCCAAAAAGAAGAAGTTCTACGCCAGCAAGCCCAAGGGCAAATAACAAAGTTGCGGTGGAATACGGACTGTTTTGCCTGGAATTAGGCAAATTTAGACCGTATTTCACCGCAACTCATATTGGGATGGTGGTTGGCGATCTAGCCTTGGATGACCAATCGGTAGCCGATGCCCACATGCGTCTGGATATAGCGCGGATGTGCGGGGTCGGACTCGATCTTCTTGCGCAGCGTGCCCATAAAGACACGCAGGCTCGCCAGGTCGCTCTTGGTTGCCGTGCCCCAAATCTCGTGCAGGATAAACTGGTGCGTCAGTACCTTGTCGGCGTTATGCGCCAGCAGGCACAGGAGCTTATACTCGATCGGCGTCAGATGCAGTTCCTCGCCATCCATCGTGGCGATGCCGGCATCAAAATCGATATGCAGCTCGCCGGTATCGAACGAGCCCTCGGAGGTAACGCCGCCCGTCTGCGCATACGAAAGGCGCCTGAGCGTCGTGCGAATGCGCGCGAGCAGTTCCTCGACCGAAAACGGCTTGGTCAGGTAGTCGTCGGCACCGGCATCGAGCGCGCGGATCTTGTCCGCGTCCTCGCTGCGCGCCGAGACCACAATGATCGGCATGCCCGACCATGTGCGCACCGACTCCACCACCTTGACGCCGTCCATATCGGGCAGGCCCAGATCGAGCAGCACAATGCTCGGCGTCTGCGATGAGGCGGCGGCGATGGCGGCATGGGCGGTCTCCACAGCCATATGGCGCAAGCCGTGCGCCTCGAGCGCGGCAACAATAAGATTGCGAACGGCGGGGTCGTCCTCAACGACCAAGATGAGCGGTTTTACGGCAGAGTTCGGCACAGCGCTACTCCTTATCAAACGAAACGTCGGCGGCGGGAAGTTCAATCGTAAAGATCGAACCGTGCGGGTCCGCCGCGGCAACCTCTATGCTACCGCCATGTGCCAACGCAATGGAACGGCAGAGCGAAAGACCCAGGCCAACGCTGCGGTGGCTGTCGGCCAGGCCATGGTTGGCGGTATAGAACGACTCAAAGATGCGCTCGCGATCCTCGGGTGCGATGCCCGGACCATCATCGGCCACCGAGCACGCCACGCGTCCATCGTCGACGCTAATCGAAATCATGATATGCGAGCCTGCGGGCGTATAGGTGATGGCGTTGTTCACCAGATTGACCACCAGCTGCACCATCAGGCGCGCATCGACATTGACGAGCGCCGGCTCATCGCACGCCACCACCTTAAGGTCGTGCTCGCGCACGGCAGGGTTCACGTGGCGCAGCGCCTCCTCGACGATATCGTCCATGAGCTCGAGCGTGGTCGACAGGCGCATACCGCCACCCTCGAGCTTGGTGATGGCGAGCAGATTCTCGACGGTGGCGTTGAGCCACAGCGCATCCGAGCGAATGGATAGAAGCAGGCCGCGGCGCGTCTGGGCATCGAGCACCGCGGTGCCGGTCGAGCCCTGATCGAGCAGCACGTCGGCATTACCCGAAATACTGGTAAGCGGCGTGCGCAGATCGTGCGAAATGGAGCGCAGCAGGTTGGCGCGCAGCTGTTCGTTTTTGGCGAGCACCGCCGCCTCCTCGCGGGCCTCCATGGCGCGGGCGCGATCGAGTGCCAGCTCGCCTTCGCTCACGATGGCATCGGCAAGTGTCCGCTCCTCGTGCGTCAGCACGTCGGGCTCGGCAACGATAGCCAGCACGCCCACCACCGAGGCGGGGTCGCCCGAGCGGACGAAGCCGTCGCCCGTTCGAACCGTCAGGTAGATGCCATAAAACGCCGAGCCGCCATAGGTGGCATCGAGCGGCGTTCCCACATAGGCGGACGCCGAGAGCCGCGGCGGCATCTGCGGCGCCAGTTCATGCACCGGCGCGGCATCGCCCACGGCCGTGTATGTCGCACGCGGCAGCAGGTCATCGCCCTCGGCGTCGGCGCTGTACCACACGACCGGACAGCCCGAAAGACGCGCCAGCTGCGTTGCCATGGCGTGAACGATCTGCTGCTCGTCGGCGCACCGCTGCAGCATGCGGTTGGTCTCGAGCACCATATGCGTGCGGCGGTCGCTGGCGGCAGCCTGTGCCAAGGCGCGGCGCAGGGCCAACGCAATCGAGCTCGACACAAGCGAGACCACGAACATGATGAAGAACATGCCGGGATAGCCGCGGTCGATAAGCGACAGCGAGTAGCGCGGGTCGACAAACAAGAAGTTGTAGAGCGCCACGGCGGCAGCCGAGCTCAGCAAGCAATACAAGCGACTCCAGGTAAAGAATGCGCACAGCTGAACGGCGAACACATAGACGATCATGATGCTCGGCGCGAGACCCGGATGGTCGAGCAGCGCGCCCACAATCGTCGCCGCGACCAGCAGCCCCACCGATACGCAGGCGTCATACAGAGGAGTGCGGCGCGTCAGCGTTGTGCGCCGCCACCAAAAGCTATCGGCAATATCGCCGTCCGTACGGACGTCCATCAGCGCCCCGCCCCTCTCTCAAAAACAAAAACCACCACAAAGGG
>UQWV01000061.1 GCA_900544845.1 uncultured Collinsella sp.
CCCGCCCCCCCCCCCCCCCCCCCCCCCCCCCCCCCCCCCCCCCCCGGGGGGGGGGGGGGGTCAAAAAACCCCCCCCCCCCCCCCCCCGCCTGCGGTGACGCTGCTGCGAGCGGTCTGCGATGGGGCCGTTGTTGGTTGGGGCCGCTGGGCTGATGTGGGGGTGCGTGGCTGTTGCGGGCCCTGGTCCCGGCGGCGGCCTCGGCGCTTTGCGCCTGCCGCCTTTTGGGACTGTGGGGCGCGGCCGGCAGCTGCGGCGCGTTGCGCCTGCTGCCTGCGGGGACTTTGGGGTCGTGCGGCAGCTGCGGCGTTGCGCGCCTGCTGCCTTGGGTGACTTTGGGGTCGATTGGGGTTGTCTGCACAATTCGCGGTATTATGTTGCGGAGTTTTGAAAGGAGCCGCTGGTGGTCACGACGACGTTTCCTTCGCCTTTGGGCGAAATCTTGCTTGCCGCTGATGGCCGCGGTTTGACAGGGCTTTGGTTTGAGGGGCAGGAGCATTTTGGCTCCACGCTTCTCAAAGAAGATGTCGAGCATATCGAAGGTGCCGATGCGGTTTCAGGTATTGGTGGCATGTCGTCGGTGAGTCCGACAAATGGCGCGGCCTCTTCGGTGCTTGAGCGTTCCTGGGCTTGGCTGAATGCTTATTTTGCAGGGCAGGAACTTCGGTTTACGCCGCCGTTGCATATGATTGGTACGGCGTTTCAGCGTGAAGTCTGGTACGAACTGCTTTCTATTCCGCGTGGCGAGGTCGCCACGTATGGTGAGATCGCCCAGCGTGTTGCCGCCCGCCATCGGGTGCCGGGGAACGAGGATCCCGTTGTGTCTCCTCGTGCGGTGGGGGCTGCGGTTGCGCGTAATCCCATTTCGATTATCGTGCCGTGCCATCGCGTGGTGGCGGCCGACGGGTCGCTCAATGGATATGCCGGCGGTCTCGACCGTAAGGAGTGGCTGCTGCGGCTTGAGGGCGCGTACGAGGAGTAACGCTCGAGCGCTTTGCATAGCCAAGATGCCGTGAAAGAACGGGACATGCTTTCCGAATGGAGGCTCAGACGGAAACTACGTCCCGGAATTCCGTTTTAAAGCGGGATGCGCTTTCCGAATGGCGTTCCAAGCGGAAACCGTGTCCCGGAATACAGCCTCAGAGTGGGACACCGTTTCCGGCTGAGACCACCTGCCTGGACATCGATCTACGCCCGCTCCTGCAGGGCGTAGATGGACTTATCCATGTTGAACAGGTAAGCCACAACGCAGACAATAATGAACATCGGCAAGTTACCAAAGCCGAAGACTTCGCAGCCAATAAGGATGGGTGTGAGCAGCGTATTGGTGGCGCTGCCAAAGACGGCTGCGTAGCCCAGTGCGGCGCAGAGCTCGACGGGCATGCCGAGTTGAGCCTCGTTATGGCGACATCTGGGTAACAGAAAGGCCCGCGTTCCTCAGAGGCAAGATAGGCAATTCTGCTTCTGAGGTAGATCTCAATTCTGCCGACCGCACTGCCGACCGCATCAAACATTAACTGCCGGAGGGCTCGGTCAAATTCATACGTGTAGATGATGGTTTCGAATGTTGTCCTTCGCGAAAGATGGTAATCCCGGACTTGCATTTGGTTTTGTAGGGAAACCAGTAGGCCGACAGTCTGTAGTGGTTGGCTTCGACCAAAGCTCGCTCGAGTTCGCTTTGATCAGAGCACTTAAGACCCTTGTTTTCTGTCAATAGTGCTATTTGTTCGTTGATGGATATCCGCGACTTCTGGTATTTCATTAAGCCTCTTGATAGAAAAAGAGCTGGAGTTGCGCATCGTTGAGAGGCTTTCCAGCTTTAGCAAAACAAACTTATAAGATGCGACGGGCCGCGTCAAGATAATTACCGGACGGCCTAGGAGGCGGCTGGTTGGCTGGCTTAAAACCCAGCGCGTGAAATGACGCTCCACGCTATTCAGCGCGCTTGATAGGATGACGAACCACAGTCTTAAGTTTCTCCGGCGCACACTTGCGTGGATCGGAAAGATAGATTTCGTGATGTAAACGGGTGTCTGAGAAGTCGGGGACATAGCCCTGCTCGGTCGCATATTCATGCATGGCGTCTACGGTTGCCGGCTCGCTGTCGTAGGGTCCGGTATGCATGCATTGAACGCAGAGACCCTCGTCAACTTTAAGCAGCTCGACGGCAGAAAAGTCCAGTTTCTTTTTGGCCGTGGCTTCCGCGACCGCCCAGTCAAAGTCATCCTGAGTGACGAAATCGGGCAGGCGGATGCACGAGATAAAGTTGAAATCGTCCTTGCGTACATAATCGATGTCGCCGCTCGGGGAGTCTTGCCACCAGAAGCCCTCGAGCGGCGGTACCACAAAGTCGAAATAGCCCTCGATACTCCTTGAGCCTTTCTTTGACATCTTGACGGTATAGGCGATGCCGTAAAGCAGCGGCAGGGCATTTTGATACTCGCCACCTTCGGTATTTGGGTCGCCCTTTCCGCGAACGGCAACGTAGCTCATAGGCGGGACAGTTACGATACTCGGCTTGCTCGCAGGTCTGTAGAGCTCCTTGCATTCCTTCTTAAAGTCGAACGCCATGTTGGCCGCCTTTCTGCGTATTGGCCTGCTTAGATAGCTGAATCATATCATAGAAACGAACAGCTGTTCGAATGATTTGGCTGACAGATTGAGATGCGTGCGTTGTGTTTGGCGGTCGGCCTGACCCCATCGATGATTTCTCTGCCTCCCCGGCGCCTCATCTATAGCTGCCGTTTCCCCATATAGAACCTGCCAAAATAAACCCGTCCCTTTTTAGTCGGTGCGAAATGGGTAATACTAAAGAGTTATCCGACCAGATGGGAACCGATCGATGGCTTATATCGAATTCAAAGACGTCATCAAGGCATACGGCGAGGGCGACGCCCGCATTCACGCACTCGACGGCGCGAGCTTTACGGTCGAGCGCGGCGAGCTCGCCATCATTTTGGGTGCTTCGGGTGCCGGCAAGACCACGGCGCTCAACATTCTGGGCGGCATGGATACGGCGACTTCCGGCACCGTGACGGTGGACGGGCGCGATGTGGGCTCCGCTAACGAGGCGCAGCTCGTGGAATACCGCCGCGCCGACGTCGGCTTTGTCTTCCAGTTCTACAATCTGGTCCCCAACCTGACGGCGCTCGAAAATGTTGAGCTTGCGGCGCAAATCTGCCCTGATTCGCTCGATGCCGAGCAAACGCTTTGCCAGGTTGGCTTGGGTGAGCGCCTCGCCAACTTCCCCGCGCAGCTTTCGGGCGGCGAGCAGCAGCGCGTGTCCATTGCCCGCGCACTGGCAAAGAACCCCAAGCTGCTTTTGTGCGACGAGCCCACGGGCGCACTTGACTATAAAACCGGCAAGCAGATCTTGCAGCTGCTGCAGGACACTTGCCGCAAGCAGGGCATTACGGTCATCATCATCACCCACAACTCCGCGCTGGCGCCCATGGCCGATCGCCTGATCCGCTTTAAGAACGGTCGCGTGGAGAGCGAGACGGTCCAGCAAAATCCCGTGCCTATCGAGACGATCGAGTGGTAGCGCCCATGGACCAAGACCGCCAAAACAGCCTACGCCGCGACGCGCAGAACACGGAGCGCGAGCAGGATTTTACGACCTACCGCACTGCCCAAAGCTCAAACGATATGGTGCCGACGGTTTTTCGCCGTGGCATCTACCGCACAATCCGAGGCAGTCTTAAGCGCTTTTTGTCAATCGTGGTCATCACCGCGCTTGGCGTGAGCGTGATGTGCGGCCTTAAGGCGGGTTGCGAGGACCTGTGTGATTCGGTTGATGCCTACTTCGACCAGCAAAATGTCTATGACATTAACGTGCAGTCGACCTATGGCCTGACTGACGATGATCTCGACGCCATACAAGAGGTCGATGGCGTCGAAACGGCCGAGGGCATCTACACCGAGACCGCCTACACCGCCGTGGGCACAACGCGCGAGCGCGTGGTCGTGCAGAGTCTCTCCAAGGAGAACATCGATCAGCCGGTGCTCGTGAACGGCGATTTGCCCGAGAGCGCCGATGAAGTCGCGGTGACTTCGAAGTTCCTGAAGGCATCGGGCAAGAAAATCGGCGATACGGTGAGTTTTGCCGCCAATGACGCGAGCTCGTCCAATCAAAGCGCCAAGGACCAGTTTGCCGCGGGCGATTACACCATTACGGCTGAGGTCCTCGACCCCACTGATGTAAGTTCTGACTCGACAGTCAACGCCTTTCGCGCTGCTTCGGCGGCGGACTATAAGTTCTATGTGAGCGAGGACGCCGCGACATCTTCTTCCTACTCCGCGGTCCACGTGATCGTCGAGGGAGCCAAGAGCCTCAACTCCTATTCGGATTCCTACGCGGCAAAGATCAATGAGGTCAAGGGCAATATCGAGAAGATCCGCGAGGAGCGTGAGAAGGCGCGCGCCCAGGAGCTGACGGTCGACACGCCGGCGAGCTTGGACGCGGCTGAGCGTCAGGCGAATATGCTCTTTGGGATTGAGCAGGACAACATCAATCGCATGGCAGAGGGCAGCGAGGAGCGCGTGCAAGCGCAGACCGACCTGGATCAGCGCCGCGCCGCCGCCGACCAGCAGTTTGCCGATGCCCGCGCCGAGCTTTCCGATCTGGGCGAATGCACCTGGTACATCCAGGACCGCGGCAATATCGCAAGCTACTCGAGCGTGGAGAGCGATAGCTCGTCAATTGAGGCTATCGCCACGGTGTTCCCGTTCATCTTCTTTATCGTCGCCGTGCTCATCAGCCTTACCACCGCCACGCGTATGGTCGAGGAGGAGCGCACGCTCATCGGCCTGTATAAGGCGCTCGGCTATTCGCGCGGGCGCATCCTGTCCAAATACGTGGACTATGCGCTGTGGGCTTGTCTGATCGGCGGCGTGCTCGGCAACATCATCGGATTTGTGGGCCTGCCGCTGTTCCTGTTTACGGTGTTCGACGACATGTACTCGCTGCCCCAGATGCTGCTTTCGTACGACATCGTGTCGTCGCTCGTGTCGGTAGCGCTGTTTGCCGTGGGCGTGGTGGGCGCTACGATTATCGCCTGCCGCCACGAGATGGCCGAGACGCCGGCTTCGCTCATGCGTCCCAAGGCCCCACGCGCCGGCTCACGTATTCTGCTCGAGCGTATCGGCTTTATTTGGCGCCGCATGGGCTTTTTGAACAAGGTGGCAGCACGTAACCTGTTCCGCTACAAAAAGCGCGCCTTCATGACCATCTTCGGTATCGCCGGCTGCACGGCGCTCGTGATCTGCGGCATGGGCATCCGTGACACGTCGGTGGCGCTTTCGCCCAAACAGTACGGGCATATCACGCGCTACGACCTGCTGGCGGTCGCCAATCCCGACGATTTTTCGCAGACGTGCGCGGCATTGGATGAGCGCAGCGCGGCCAATGATTCCAACGTGACCGTGACTTCGACGCTGCCGATTATGACCGACAACGTCACCTTTACGTTTGGCGGCAAGAGCGAGACCGTGCAGCTCATCGTGATTCCCGACGACCGCACGGGTGACTTGGGCGATTACGTGCGCCTGGAGGATGAGTCCAAAGAACCGCTGTCTTTGCGTGACGGAGACGTGTATCTGAGCAAGAGTTCACAGCTGGTGCTGGGGATTCAGCTGGGCGATACGGCTCACGTCCAGGATTCGTCGCTCAATGTTGCCAAGGTCAAAGTCAGCGACATTTCGCTTAACTATCTGGGCAACACGCTTTACATGACGCAGGGCACCTATGAGCGCGCGTTCGGTCGAAGCGCACGTCTTAACGGCGTCTTTGTGCTGCTTAAGGGCTCATCTTCTGACCAGATTGCGTTTAGCAAGAAGATTAAGAGCGACGGTTGGCTCACCATCTCGAGCACGGCCGAACATTGGCAGAACTACGAGGCGAACTTTACGATTATCAATTCGGTCGTGGTGCTCGTGACCTTTATGGCGGCGTGCCTGTCGTTTGTGGTGGTGTTTACGCTGTCTAATACGAATATTTCGGAGCGCGAGCGCGAGCTGGCGACCATCAAGGTGCTGGGCTTCCGCCGTGGCGAGGTGCACCACTACGTCAACAAGGAGACGTTGATCCTCACGGCGATTGGCGCCGCGTTGGGCGTGCCGCTGGGCGGCTTGCTGGCCGAGAGCTTTACCTACATTTTGCAGATGCCGTCGCTGTACTTTGACGTCGAGGTCGAGCCGCTAAGCTACGTGCTTGCCGTGGTGCTTTCCTTTGGCTTTACGTTTATCGTCAACCTCGCCACCAATCGTACCCTCAACAAGATCGACATGGTCGGCGCCCTCAAAAGCGCCGAGTAACCTGCCTGGGATTCAAGCCGTAGCGAGCTGTAACGTACCACAACCGCATTTTTGCATAAACCGACCCGCCGATTGCATATTTCGGCGGGGCGGTTGCTTTTTGCCCGCGGGTACCCCAGGGGGCGGCGTGCAAATTCCGGAGTATTCAGCATCCCGGAGCCCGCGTGTGCGGGAGCGGGCGCACAAAACAGCGCTTAAAGTCCTGATTCTGAGCCCCCAACGCCTCAAGAGCCGCTCGTTTTTTACAGGATGCGGCCCATGGCGCCTGCCTTTCGCCCAAAATCCAGTATGCAGGTGCCCTCGGCTGCTGAATACTCCAAAAAATGCACGCCGCATCCTACCCCAGGCACTTGCAGCAAGAAGACGAATAGCCTCGGCCTCCCCGGTTACCGCAGGAGGCCCCAAGGCTTACCTCCCAAATCTTTCCGCAGGACGGAAGGACCCCGCCGCGCGAAGCGCGCAGCGGGGTCCTGACATGTCCGAGGACGATTTGGGAGGTAAGCCCTGGGGCCTCCGATGGGAGCAGTTCCAGCCGGGGCTATTCGTCGCCGAAGCTGATGCCCAACGCCTTGGCCTCGCGTACCAGGTCGCTCTGGGGATCGACATACTTGAGCTTGCCGGCGACATCCTCGAGCGGCATGTGGCACATCTTGCCGTCGCGCAGGGCAATCATGTAGCCAAACTCGTCGCGCAGGCAGCCGAGCGCTGCCTCGACGCCGCACTGGGTTGCAAAGATGCGGTCCTGGGCGTCGGGCTGACCGCCGCGCTGCGTGTGGCCGGGGATGGCGACGCGGGTCTCGCGACCGGTCTTGGCCTCGATCTCCTTGGCGATGTCGTAGACAATCGACGGACTCGTGCGCTCGGCGAGCTTTTTCTTGTACTCCTTCTTGGACAGCGCCGCGTCCTCCTTAGAGATAGCGCCCTCGGCGACGGCCACGATGGTAAAGCGGCTGCCGGTTTCCATGCGATGTTCGATGGTCTTGATGACGTTATCCATGTCGTAGGGGATCTCGGGGATCAGGATGACGTCCGCGCCGCCCGCGACGCCGGCGTACAGCGGAATCCAGCCAACCTTGTGGCCCATGATCTCGATGACAAACACGCGGCCGTGACTCGAGGCGGTGGTGTGGATGTCGTCGATGCACTTGGTGGCGACGTCGATGGCGCTCGTAAAGCCAAACGTCAACTCGGTGCCCCAGGTGTCGTTATCGATAGTTTTGGGCAGGGCGATAACGTTGAGGCCCTCTTCGCGCAGGCGGTTGGCGGTCTTGGTGGAACCGTTGCCGCCCAGCATAAACAGGCAGTCGAGCTGCAGCTTGTGATAGGTGTGGACCATCGCGGGTACCTTCTCGACGCCGTCGGCCTCGGGAATGTCCAGACGCTTGAACGGTGTGCGGCTCGTGCCCAGGATGGTGCCGCCGCGGGTGAGGATGCCGCTAAAATCGGCGGGCGACATGACGCGGAACCTGCTGTAGATAAGGCCCTGGTAGCCGTCCTCAAAACCGTAGATCTCGATAGGCTCTTCGCTATTGGTCATGAGCGTTTTGACGATGCCGCGCATGGTGGCGTTGAGCGCCTGGCAGTCGCCGCCACTAGTAAGAAGACCGATCCTGAGCATGATGAATCCTTCCGGGCAAGTTATAACTTGCGCATAAGTTTACCCCCGCACACTGTTGATGCGGAGGTAAAACGTGTTAGCTCAAATGTATAGAAATGTAAGCAACGTCAGGGAACGTAAGGTCGACGGGCCTGGCTCCTTACAGTGCGAAGGCATCGACGTTGCCCCAGTGGCGGCGCAGCGTGATGGCGGCAGCGGGCTCGGTATTGTCAAAGACGACCGACCATTGCGTATTGCTGGTGATGTCTTCCGGATTGGGCTCTTGCGCCGCAGCGCGTAGGGCCTTCCAGGCGACTGCCTCGTCCTGGGCACCGACATGGGCGTCAAGGACATCGGCGATTGCGACGGCGCGCTCTTTACCATGGCCCAGCTCGCCATTCTTTTGGTTGGGCAGCACTTCGTCGCCATAGCAGGCGTAGAAGTTCGTAACCTGGCGTACAGGAGTCGCTTTGAAAGCGCGGTCCGGATCGCGCGGATCCCACTCTGCTACGCGCGCGTCACCGGCGACGTCGTTGATAAAGAAGTGGTAATCGCGTCCTGCCATGGCGTGCATGTCGTAGGCAGAAAGCAGGTCGACGGCCTCTTGCGTGGTGGTGGCACGGTCGAGCACCAGACGGATGGCGAGCGAGGTATTGATGACGGGGCGTTGCGTGTCCTGGTCACAGGGCTTGGAATCCAGGGTGAGTACGGCAATGGACACGCCGCACTCGTTAACACCGTCGAGCTGGGCAAACGGGCCCATGAGTGCGGCGGCGCGTCCGGCGACGGAGTCAAGCGGAGTGTTGGCGCCCAGGTTATTGAGGGCCGCAAAGCCGATGGAGGCATAGCCGTCGCGTGGGTGATTGCGCACCAGCAGCGCCGAGGTGTCGTCCTTAAAGTCGTAATTGCGACCGGTGCGCACGCGGCCTTCGGCATCTACGGCGACAAAAGCGCTGCAGGCAAACTGGGGCGCCTGGACATGTACCGGCACACCGGGCAGCACCTGCGCCACCACGGCATCGATGTAGGCCTGGTCGTCGCGCACGCCAGCGGCGATGATGCGATCAAGATTGTAGTCGTAGGCGATGTCGATTGCGTACAGGTCATAGCTATCCGCGTAGCCAGTCAAGCGTTTGAGCGACGCGGCGGACTTGATTTGCTTGTGATAAACGATACCGGTGGCAGCGGCAAGGCCGACGGCGACTCCCGCGACACCGCAGGCGATGGCAATGTTACGTGGCTTCATGACGGCTCCTCTCGTCCTGTTAGCGTAATTGTCGCAAAAGGTGCACGGGCATGATGGCTCAACTTGGTGAGCGGCGCGGGATTAAACATGGAATGAAGAGTGCAGCGCTGGCGTGGCGGGGTATGCTGGAGGGGACCATCAACCCAGCGAAAGGGGAGAGCATGACGGATCAGGAAGCGCCCGAGCGCGTGCACGTGACGGCCGACGATATCGAGGCCGCCAACGACCTCATTGACTTTATCGAGGCATGCCCCAGCATGTTCCATACGGCAGCGACCATTATGGCCGAGCTCGACGAGGCGGGCTTTACCTACCTGCCCGAGAATGCGGCGTGGGACATCGAACCGGGCGGGCGTTATTACACGCAGCGCAACACCTCGAGCGTTGTTGCCTTTAAGGTGGGCGAGGACCTGGCTGCGACGTGGGGCGAGGACGGCGTTGCCGGCGACTACCATTTTCAGCTGACGGCGTCGCACAGCGACTCGCCTACGTTTAAGGTTAAGGCCGTGCCCGAGCTCGACGGCGCGGGCGAGACGCTGCGCCTGAACACCGAGGCCTACGGCGGCATGATCGACTACACCTGGTTCGACCGTCCGCTGGCACTCGCGGGCCGCGTGCTGGTACGCGAGGGCGACCGTATTGAGAGCCGCCTGCTTGCCACCGAGCGCGAGGTCGCTATTATCCCGAGCCTTGCCATCCACATGAACCGCGGCGTTAACGAGGGCTTTGCGCCTAATCGTGCTGTCGACCTGTGTCCGCTCATCAGCGCCGGTGACCTTAAGCAGGGCGACTTTGATGCTCTGATCGCCGACGAACTGGACGTTGAGCCCGAGCAGATCCTGGGTCGCGACCTGTTCCTGGTCAATCGTCAGGATGCGCGCATTTGGGGCTGGGCCGACGAGTTTATCTCGACGCCCAAGCTTGACGACCTGGCCTGCGCCTACACCTCGCTACAGGCATTTTTGGGCGCCGAGAACGCGCGCGACGTCTCGGTCTTCTGCTGTTTTGATAACGAGGAGGTTGGTTCCGAGACCAAACAGGGCGCCATGTCAACGTTCTTGGCCGATGCATTGCGCCGCATTAACGGATCGCTGGGCTTTGACGACGAGTCGTACCACCGTGCGCTTGCTGCCTCGATGCTCGTGAGCTGCGACAATGCACATGCCGTGCACCCCAACCACGCCGAGAAGTGCGATGCCCGCAACCAGGTGGTGCTCAACGGTGGCATCGTCATCAAGGAGGCAGCCAACCAGCACTATTGCACCGATGCCTTTAGCCGCGCGGTGTTCCAAGCCATTTGCGATGACGCCGACGTGCCCACGCAGGCCTTCGCCAACAAGAGCGATATGGCTGGCGGTTCTACGCTGGGCAATCTGTCGAACATGCAGGCGAGCATGCATGCCGTGGACGTGGGCCTGCCGCAGCTTGCCATGCACTCGAGCTACGAGACCGGCGGCGTGCGCGACGTGATGTACGCGATCCGCGCCCTCACCGCCTTCTACGAGCGCAACCTAACCATCAACGGCGCCGAAAGCGTGGAGCTCTAAAATCTGCCAAAAAGGGACAGGTTTACTTTGGCAGGTTTTATTTGGGCAAATGCCGCAATGCCAACAGCTGGACAGAATTGTTATGACACCGCAGGTTGAGCAAACGTCAGCGAGCGACGTCCAGAGCGAACAAGTTGGCATGAAAAGGGCGAGGCATTGACCTTCTGGTCATGCCTCGCCCTTTGAATGACAAATTGTTGTTGTGGACGTCGCGCAGCGTCGACCGGTGCCCCCGGGGGTTGAAAC
>UQWV01000062.1 GCA_900544845.1 uncultured Collinsella sp.
TTTAATTTCCCGCCCCCACCCCCCCCCCCCCGGGCGGCCCCAAATTCCGGGGCCCCGGGGGGCGGCCCCCCCCCCAAAAAAAAAACCCCCCAACCCCCCCCCCGCGGCGGGCAGCCGTCGTTGGGCTTATCACTGACACGAATAAACCGCTTGCATATCGTCTGCTGGCTTGGCACGGTACAATACTTGCAGCTTTAATTCATGAATTAGTGGAGTTATTGATGGCAGAATCTCGTGCGGAGCGTAAGGCTCGTCGTGCTTTGATCGAGGCGGCTGAGGGGTCAGAGGAGAAAAAATCTTCTCAGAAATCCAAGTCGTCTCAGGACGCGAAGGGTAAGTCGGCCAAGGGCAAGGCTAAGGCCAAGCGTCCCGGCTCTCGTCGGAACGAGGATAAGGCATCTCAGACTCGCTCCAAGCGCTCGCATAAAGATCAGGTTTCGTCTGCGCGTAAGGCTGTGGACCCCAAGTCCCCCTGTTCCATCATGAAAGCTTGCGGTGGGTGTACGGCGCTCAATCGTCCTTACAAGAAGCAACTGGCCGCTAAGCAGGCTGCTATGGAGGAGCTGTTTGCCTCGCTTTGTGAGCGCGAAGGCATCGCCGTTGACCCTATTCGCGGTATGGGTGTCACCCTGGGTGATCCGGGTAAGTATCCTGCGCCGCGTGGCTTTCGGCATAAGGCTGCCACTCCTTTTGCCCCTGGCAAGGAGGGTGCCGTTCGCTGCGGCTTCTTTGAGCGCGGCACGCACAAGATCGTTGCCGTACCCGAGTGTCCTGTCGAGGCGCCGGGTGCTCGTCAGATTCTCAACGGCATCGCTCGCGAGGCAGAGCGCCTGCACATTCCCGCCTTTAACGAGGACAAGCATCTGGGACTGCTTCGCTATGCCATTGTCCGCTGCGGCTGGCGTTCCGACCAGATCATGGTTACCCTCGTGACCGCCCAGCGCGACCTTCCGCATGCGCAAGAGTTCTTTGAGGCCGTCGCCGCGCTCAATCCGCATATCGTCACCGTCGCCCAAAACATCAACGGACGCCCCGGCAACGCCATCTTGGGCGAGGAAACCCGCATCGTCTATGGCGCCGAGTGCATGCGCGACCAGCTGCTCGGCTGCGAGTTCGATATCTCCCCCACCGCGTTCTACCAGACCAACCCGCAGCAGACCGAGCTGCTCTATCAGCTCGCGATTGACGGCATGGACCTGCAGCAGGGCGACGTACTCATGGATGCCTATTGCGGTAGCGGAACCATCGGCCTGTGCGCAGCTAAAGATGCCCAGAACAAGGGTATCGGCATTATGCTGCTCGGCGTTGAGCGCAACCCGGCGGGCATTGCCGACGCACGTCGCAATGCCGAGCTCAACGGCCTCACCCGCAGCGCTTGGTTTATGGCCGACGACGCCACCGACTACATCCTGGATGCCGCCGACAGCAACGAACGCGTCGACGTTCTTTCCATCGACCCGCCGCGCGCCGGCTCCACGCCCGAGTTCCTCGAAGCTGCCTGCGCACTTAAGCCGCGCCGCATCACCTATATCAGCTGCAACCCCGTGACCCAAGAGCGCGACCTGCACCAGCTCCTCGACGGAGGCTATCGCCTGCTCAAGATCACGCCCGTCGACATGTTCCCCCATACCGACCACACCGAAACCGTAGCGGTCCTCGAACGCCGCTAACCAACCTCAGTAGATTTTTGGGACAAGAAAGGGGGCGACCCGTCTGGGCCGCCCCCTTTCGCTTGGTTTATAAATTCCGCTACATCCCCTTGCGCAGATCGCACACGCCGGCTGCCGCCATCTCGCGCAGCAGCGTCTCGCGATCGCGCGTCACGATCAGATCCAACGGGAAGTGAATCTCGTCGAGCATCTTGCGAGCGTAATCGAGCTTACCAATTGCCATGCCAATGTGCGCATCGGTCGAAACGCCAATGCCCACGCCCAGCTCGGCGCAGCGCTCGGCAATCTTGCGGCATACGGCCCAATGCTCAGTGTCGACACCGTGTTCAAGACTATGGTTGTTGATCTCGATAATCTTGTGCTTGGCCTTAGCTGCCAACAGCACCTCGTCGATATCGAACGGCACGCCCGAACGCCCCGTGTGACCCAGCATGAACACCTTGGGGTGCTCCAGGGCATTGATATACATCTCGGTCGTCTGGGCCAGCGTCGCGCCCTCAGCAATCTGCGGATTATGCACGCTCGCAACCAAATAATCCAAATTACGCGTAACCAAATCGAACAGCGAATGCTGACGGCTGTACGAATCGCCGGCAATATCGAGCGTGACAGGGGTGTCCTCGCCAAACAGGCTTCCGTCCAGCGAAACGATATCGGCCTCGGCACCACGCAGCACCAGCACGCCGCTCCAAATGCGCGGCCAGATATCCTGGTTGATAAAGAACTGGTAACTGCGCAGGTCATTGGGGCAAGCCGTAACCATAGAGCTCAAATGGTCGGCAGATCCGAGCACCTGCAGACCACGCTCTGCCGCCCA
The DNA here is from genome assembly GCA_900544845.1 of uncultured Collinsella sp. Classification (GTDB taxonomy): domain Bacteria; phylum Actinomycetota; class Coriobacteriia; order Coriobacteriales; family Coriobacteriaceae; genus Collinsella. The sequence goes on from UQWV01000062.1 coordinate 2,488, forward strand.
GTACACATTCTCCTCAATGGTCGAATATGCATGCGCAGAGAACATCGTATGGGTATGAATGTCACAAGAAAGCAGGTAGGGCATCAGGTCTCCTTATCTGGCACGGCCGTCGCTTATATTCATTGTACGCATAGCCTTCGATAGTCGTAAAACCACTCCATCCCAAAGACACAACGTCCATGACAACGGGGTCCGGCTTAACACCAAACCCCGTTTCACGTAAAACATTGTAGGCAGAGCGCTTTACTTTTAACGATACTCGTCCGCCAACTGTTTCCAAGCGGGTAGCGAATTGACAATCGTTTCGTAGCTCACGCAATAGCCCAGGCGGAACCAACCCGGCATACCAAAGCTGTCCGAGGGAACCGCAAGCAACTCATACTTCTTTGCGCGCTCGCAAAACGCATTCGCATCGGGCTCGAGTGCCTTCACCCACAGGTAGAAAGCACCGTCCGGCTCAACATAGGTGTAGCCGTACTCCGCTAGTGCGTCGGTAAGCGCGGTGCGGTTGCGTGCATAGGCCTCAACGTCACTCGGCTCATCGATGCAGTCGATAATTACGCGCTGAAAGAGCGCCGGTGCGCACACGAAGCCCAGCGTGCGGGCGGCACCGGCGACGGCCGGCATCAGACGGGCAGCCTGCGGATTGGTGTTGGGAACCAAGATCCACCCCACGCGCTCACCCGGCAGCGACAGCGACTTGGAATACGAGTAGCACACGATGGTGTGCTCGTAGATCGAGGGCACCCAAGGCACCTCGGCACCGTACACGATCTCGCGGTACGGCTCATCCGAGATGAGCATAATCGGATTCTCGGGATCGCGCTGAGCGTTGGCCTCGCGCAGAACATTGGCCAGTCGCGTCAGCGTGTCGCGCGTATATACGGCACCGGTCGGGTTGTTGGGCGAGTCGATAATGACGGCTGCCGTCTTGTCGGTGATCGCCTTGAGCACGTTGTCCACGCTCAGCTGGAACGTATCTTCATCGGCGAGCGCCTCAACACACGTACAGCCGGCCTTCTCAATCCAAACGCGATACTCCGGAAAGTACGGGGCGATAACAATAACCTCGTCGCCCGGGTTCGTAACGGCGTTGAGCGTGCAGGAGAGCGAAGCCGCGGCACCCACCGTCATAAAGACGTCTTTGCCCTCATAGCTCGTGCCAAAGCGGCGGTTGAGCGATTCGGCCACAGCGGCACGACATTGCGGCAGGCCCGGTGCGGGCGTGTAGCCGTGCAGCTGGTCGCTCGGCAGCTCCAGGGCCTTCTTAATCGACTCAGCCACGGCAGCGGGCGCTGGAACGCTCGGATTGCCCAGCGAAAAATCGAATACGTTTTCCGCACCGATCTGCGCCTTGCGCTCAAGGCCATAGCTAAAAATCTCACGGATGATGGAGCTTTCCGCACCGCGAGCATACATAGTTTCGTTGATCATCTGTTCCCCTTTCGCATAGGCGGTATTGTACGCTTTAGTTGAGCAAAGTGCCGCAGCAATGTTGATTGGGGACAGACTTAAATGCGTGAAAACGCTCATTTAAGTCTGTCCCCAATCAACAGACGGCCCCATATCGCTCAAAAGAAAAAGCCTCCGCAGGTTTCCCCGCGGAGGCTTTCGCCACAAAGACTATTTGTCGGTGTCGGCATCGGCATCGGCATCGACGACGGCATGGTCATCGTCAGCGTCGGATGCCACTTCGGCATCCTCCTGCATGGCCGCCTGCGCAAAAGCCGCGGCATCTGCCGCAAGTTCCTCCTCGCTCATGCGAGGCGCACGCTTCTTGGTCGGCATGCCGGCCGCCTTGGCGTTGCGCTCCTCCTTGGCCGCCAGGATATCGCCCTCGCGCTCAAGGTAGGCATCCCACTCGTTGTCGAGCAGGGCGTTCACGGCGTCGCCTTCGACGGTCTCGCGCTCAAGCAGCACCTTCGCCATCAGATCGAGCTGATCGCGACGGGCGTCCAGGATCTCGACCGCACGACGATGGGCCTCACGCATAATGCGCTGAACCTCGATATCGATGCGGCGCGCCGTCTCCTCGGAGTAATCCTGGTGATCGGCGTAATCGCGACCAAGGAACACCTGATGCTGCGCCTCGCCAAACACTTGCGTGCCCAGCTCCTCGCTCATGCCCAGACGCGTAACCATCTCGCGCGCCATCTTGGTCGCACGCTCCAGGTCGTTGCTCGCGCCCGACGTGATGTCATCGCACATGAGCTCCTCGGCAACGCGACCGCCCAAGAACACGGCAAGCTCGTCGAGCATCTCGTTCTTGGTCTTGAGGAAGTGGTCCTCCTGCGGAAGCTGCAGCGTGTAGCCCAGGGCCTGACCGCGGCTGACGATCGAGATCTTATGAACCGGATCGGAGTGCTCCAGGATGTGGCCCACCAAAGCGTGACCGCTCTCGTGGTAGGCAATCGTGGTGCGCTCGGCCTCGGTCATCACGCGACCCTTGCGCTGCGGTCCGGCAATCACGCGCTCCATCGATTCCTCGACCTCGTCCATCGAGATCACGGAACGATGACGGCGAGCGGCCAGCAGCGCAGACTCGTTGAGCAAGTTCGCCAAATCGGCACCAGTAAAGCCAACGGTCATCTGGGCGAGCTTCTCAAACTTAACGTCCTCGTCCATCGGCTTGTTCTCGGCATGCACGCGCAAGATCTGCTCGCGGCCCTTCACATCCGGACGGTCGACCGTAACCTGACGGTCAAAACGGCCGGGACGCAGCAATGCCGGATCCAGGATGTCAGGACGGTTGGTCGCAGCGATCAGAATGACCGACTCGCTCTCCTCAAAACCGTCCATCTCGACCAGCAGCTGGTTGAGCGTCTGCTCGCGCTCGTCGTGACCGCCGCCCAAGCCGGCTCCGCGCTGACGTCCCACGGCATCGATCTCATCGATGAAGATGATCGACGGGGCCTGGGACTTGGCCTCCTTAAAGAGGTCACGCACACGGCTGGCGCCGACACCTACGAACATCTCGACAAAGTCGGAACCCGAGATGCTAAAGAACGGCACGCCCGCCTCGCCGGCAACGGCCTTGGCCAGCAGCGTTTTACCGGTGCCCGGAGGGCCAACCAGCAACACGCCACGCGGGATCTTGGCGCCCAGCTTGCGATAGCGATCCGGATCGCTCAAAAAGTCACGGATCTCCTCGAGCTCCTCGACTGCCTCGTCCACTCCGGCAACGTCTTCAAACTTGACCTTGGGGCGTGTGGCCTCGTTGGTCTTGGCGTTGGTCTTGCCAAACTGCATGTTCCTGTTGTTGGCGCCCATCATCTGGCGCATAAAGTAGAACATGATGGCGATAAGGGCGATCGTCGGAAGCACACTCATCGCCAAGTCGCCCCAAAAATCGGGATCGTTGGTGTTGACGATGTACTTGGTATCGGGGTGCTCCGCCATGAGCTCGGCAAGCGAATCGGAGCCGACATAGGTCGAGGAGAAGCTCTTGAGCTCGCTCGTATCGCCCTTGTCCTTTTTTGTCTTCCAGTAATGACCCGTCACGCTTCCGTCTTGAACCGTATAGGTCAGATCTTCGACGCGATCCTGCTTGATGGCGCTGACCATCTCGCTCGTCGCGAGCTTAACGGTATTGCTGGAGCTGGCAAAGCCGGAACCCATATTAAAGAAGGCATAGCCCAGAAGCGCGCAAGCCAAAAGAAAATACAGCCAGCCCGTACGCGTGGGCTTCTTGCCTCCGGGCATCCCCGGGATCTTTGGGTCCCGGGGAGTCTGGGAATTGTTGTCGTTACGGTCGTCGGGCATCTTACGAATAAACCTCCGGTTTCAAAATGCCCAGATACGGAAGGTTGCGATAGCGCTCGGCATAGTCGAGGCCGTAGCCCACCACAAAGGCATCGGGGCAATGGGTTCCAACATACTTGGGCGTGATGGCCGAGACGCGGTCCTCAACGTCCTTCCACAGGAAGGCGGCGACCTCCAGAGAAGCGGGCTTGCGGCTCTCGAGGTTCTTCATCAGATACTTGAGCGTCAGGCCCGAGTCCAGAATGTCCTCGACGATCAGCACGTCGCGACCGCGGATGTCGATATCCAGGTCCTTAATGATACGCACGATACCCGAGGACTTCACACCGTCGCCGTAGCTCGAAACAGCCATGAAATCGATGTTGGTCGGCAGCTCGATCTTACGCATCAGGTCGCCCATAAAGACAACAGCGCCGCGCAGGACCGCGATCAGCACCAGATCCTTACCCGCGTAGTCGCGCGTAATCTCCTCGCCCAGGCGAGAGACGATACCGTCGATATCCTCCTGCGTAAACAGAACCTTCTCGATATCCGGATGTTGAGAAGCCATGACAACCCTTTCTTGTGCTTATCGCCCACACACCGCCGTATGGACGCGAACTACACATTCTAGCAGCGCACGGGGTAAATTTACCAGCCCGTGCGCCATCAGCGCGGGAATACCGTCAACGTCGCACAGAATAGCAGGCGTGGGACGCTATTCCGCATCGACCACGCGGAGCAGATATGCCACGCGCGTTGCGGCCGTGCACTTAAAACGCTCGTCCGCGCGAACTCCGGCGACCCACACCACGGCACCCCCCGGCGCCGTCCTCACCATGGGCACGCCGGCGCGCTCGGAAACGGGAATGCGAGCCTCACCTAGCAAATCGGATACTTTCTTGCTTCGGCCACTCATCCCTAACGGGCACATCACGTCTCCCGGCGCGGGACCGTCCACCCACAGGCGCGCCAATCGCGCCTCGGCAGGGATCTCGCCACGCGAGCCCGCCAGGATCCGCTCACTATCGCTGTCGGCAAAACCCAGGGCAGCCGCGTCTACCAAAGCTGTCACTTCCCCGGCAGCCGCAAGCTCACGGGCGCGGCGCACGATATCGCATCCCGGCTCAACAGACATCGGTTCTGTGACCAGCATACGTCCCCCGCCCAACGGCAAACGACCGGGTACGGTAACCCAGCCCGCGACCAGGCCCTCGCGAGCCGCCGGCGCCTTAAACGCCAGCATGCCAAACTCAATGCGTGCGTCAATCCCCGCCGGAAGCGTGACCGAGCCGGTGCCCTCGGCAACGCAGGAAAGGACTCGCTCCACATGTCGCATCTCGGGACGAGCGTCCGGATCGATGCGCTTAATCGCCAGTCGCACGATGCGCCGCGCGATTACCACCTCGGCCGCAGCCAGGCGCCTGGCATCGAGCACCAGCGCACCCGCTGCCTCTTTGCGCAAACAGCTTCGAAACGCCTGTGCCGAAAGCTGAGACAAAAACGCGTCCTCATCGCCTAAGATCTCGCAGGCGGCGCCAATCGTCTTGCAGACGCTCGCGTTGCGCTGCACCACCACTGGCATTACTCGATGGCGCACGTAGTTTCGCAGATACGAGATATCCTCATTGCTCTCGTCTTCACGCCACGGCTGACCATGTACCTGTAGATAGCCCACGAGCTCGCCATGAGTTAGGTCGAGCAAGGGACGTACCACGATATTCCTCCGGCGAGGAATGCTCGATAGGCCAGCGGGGCCCGAACCCTTAATCGCGTTCATCAAAAACGTTTCCGCGCGATCCGAAGACGTGTGCGCGGTGCAGATACGAGCCGCCGTTCGCGGTGCCCCCGTCTGGGCGCAGAGCTCGCGAACATACCTCCGCGCCGCGGCATAGCGCACTTCGCGGGCCGCGGCCTCAATATTGCCCGACTCCCCATCAAAATAAGCATGCTCCACGCACAGCGGTAAACCATATTTCGCGCAGAGCTCACGCACAAAGGCCTCGTCGCCATCGGACGCCTTGCCGCGCAGATGATGGTTTACATGCAGCACATGCAGGCGCTCGCGAGCAATGGGGGCAACACCGCGCCCGTCTTGGATATCCAGCTTTGATGTGCACGCCATAAGAAGCAGTGCCGTCGAGTCCGCGCCGCCTGATACCATGAGCACGACAGGAGCAGCCTGCTGCCTCGTTCGGGTCTCATCGACTGCCCCGGGCACGGCATGGTGTCCGTAATGCTGTGATACCGTAGGCATTTGCTTCCTCCTCTATTCGTCCGCACCCATTGTATCCTTTGGAATCTTATGTCTCGTCTGCACCTTCATATCCTTGGCAGCGGCTCAAAAGGCAACTGCGCGCTCATCGAAGGCCCCCGGGGGCTCATCATGATTGACGACGGTCTTTCTCGCCGCGAGACATTAAAGCGCATGGCAGAACTGGGACTCTCGGCAGACAACGTCTCGGCTCTTCTCATTACTCATGAGCATAGCGATCACATCAAGGGTCTCGATGTCTGGTGCAAGCACTGGCACGGTCCCCTCTTTGCCAGTAGGGGCACACTTTCGAGCAAAGAAAATCTTTCGCATCTGCCTGTCGAGGAATTCGACCCCGGTGACACCCTATCCATTGCCGGCATCCACGCGCAAACCTACTCAACATCACACGATGTCATAAATCCAATCGGCTTTCGATTCGACGCCCTCGATGATTCCATCGGCTTTGCTACCGACACCGGAGAGCTATCGAGCCAAGCCATGAACACCCTCAAAGATTGTCGAGTCCTCGCGCTCGAAAGCAACCACGATGTGACCATGCTGCGCGAGGGAGAATATCCCCGCTTTCTTCAGGAGCGCATCCTGTCTGCAAGGGGACACCTCTCCAACGGCCAAGCCGCCGAAGCCGCGCACGAACTTGTTACCGATCGCACCGAACAGCTCATTGCCATGCATATCAGCCAAGACAACAATCGTCCGAGCCTTACCGTCAAAAGCTATGCCAAAGCTCTAGCCGCAACTCTGGATGACGAGGTCGGCAGCTCCGCAACCCTTCTCCAAGGATCGCGAAAACTCTCGATACGCCCTGCGAGTCAGTATCAACCGGCAACCATTCAATAGACTGTCCTAGACAGCAAAAGGGGCCGAGAATCGCTTCCCAGCCCCTTTTGCTGTCTTTTAATAGCGCAGAACACCAACGAAGTTAGTCGATGGAGATCTTCGTAACGTTCTTCTTCTCGACGATCTTGGGAACCGTAACGGTCAGGATGCCGTCAGCGTACTTAGCCGAGAGGCCCTCGCTCGAAGCGTCCTTTAGATACACGCCACGCGTCGCGCTGTACGAGTTGAACTCCTTCTGCAGGAAGTTCTTGCCCTCGTTCTCCTCGTCTTCCTCGACATTCACGCTAATGGACAGACGGCCCTCGTTAAGCTCGACATCGATATCGTCCTTGGCGACGCCGGTCAGATAAGCCTTGACCTCATAGCCGTCGCCCTTATCCTCAACGTCAACGGGGAACGCCTTGGAAGCAATCGAGTTGTTTGCAAGGTCGGTCATATCATCAAACAGATCGAACAACGAGCTAGCAGAAGGACGAACGCCAAAAACCGAACGATAAGGAACCATGCTTGCCATGTTTACCACTCCTTTTAAGGACTGCCGAGTCATCTTCTAGGTGACTGGGACTTCTTTTGACGCTCTTATATATGCCCACCCAGTGCTCATATATACATCGACTATAAAGTTTTTTGAGTCCAGTACTATAAGCATATCTAAGTGTGTTTGACTCAGGTTTTAATAAGGTTAAGGTTCTTTGAACCAGAGCTTAAATAACAAGTATGTTCACAGCTACAAATAGCAAGGGGCTTACAATGAGCGCGTACACGTTGTTGGTAACGAGCTAAAGGGCATCATGGACGACCAAAACCAGAACAAAATGTTTATGCCGACACGGGGGGAAGATACTTCCACGCAGCCGCCGCGGTTCCATCGCCCCCACATCTCGCAAGAGCCCATTAATGATCCGGAGCCCGAGTATGTGACGAGAAATCGATATCAAACACTCGAGGATGCCCAAACGGGACGTAAACATATGGGCGTCGCCTCGGGAGACCCTGTATATCTAAAAGACGCACCATTATCTAAAAACAGCGCAGCTAGTGATGAGCCACTGAAAGCATCAGCCGCTCATCAACAAAGAGGTTCTCGACCCAAGCAAACCTTGACGCATTCGGCTCGCTATCTCGAAACGCCAAAACAGGGAAAATCAATCTTCGTTTCGTCAAGTAAACGACGCAAGCAACATCGACTGGCAATCCTGCTTTTGATCATTGTGGCCATAGCAGTTGCCCTTGTTATTAGATTTATCTTCTTTAAATAAGGGCTCAATACCAAAAACGATAAGATCGTCTGGTGTAATTGAGTCATTTACGCCCCATAAACGCAAAAAAGGGGGAGGCCGCGAGGCCTCCCCCTTCCAAGTTCGATGGCGGCTCGGTGCCGTCCACCGGTCAGCGGCGCCCTGGCCTCCCACGGGCTGACCCCGCAGTACTCTCGGCGCGATGGG
>UQWV01000063.1 GCA_900544845.1 uncultured Collinsella sp.
CAACCCGGCTCATGGGTATGCGTGCAATCGCCAAACCGGCACGCGCGCGATGCCTCGACAATCTCGGGGAAGGCGCGCGCCAGACCCCGCTCGTGACCCACGAGCGGTAAGCTGCGCAGGCCCGGGGCATCGGCGATCACGCCGGCGTCGCCCGGCAGCGCTACCATCACGCGCGCGACGGTAGTGTGACGGCCCTGGTCGTCGCGTTCGCGCACACCGCCGGTCGCCAACGTATCGTGGCCCAGCAGCGCATTGAGCAGCGTCGACTTGCCGGCACCCGACTCGCCCAGAATCATGGCGCAGCTCCCGGCAGGCACGCAGGAACGGACCTCGTCCAGGCCGCGGCCCTCGGCAGAGGACGTCACGATCACGCGCACGTCCGGACCCACCAGGCGGCGCACGCGGTCCAGATCGCGCTCGAGCTCCTCGGCATCGCAGCGATCAGCTTTGGTGAGTACCACCACCGGCTCGGCATCGCAGTCGAGCGCCAACACCAGCGAGCGCGCCACGCGGTCGAGCAGCACCTCACCGGCACCGAGCGCCTGCACGATTAGCACGCTATCCACGTTGGAGCAGAGCACCTGGCGCTCTCCACGGGCACGGCCGCGCCAACGCTCAAAGCTCGTACGGCGCGGCAGCACGCACTCAATCACGCCCATATCGTGCCCGGGAGCGCGGCGCACCGCCACACGATCGCCCACGGCAGGCAGCAGGACCTCGTCCTCACCGCGCGACTTGGCAAACCCCACGGCATGCTCGGCGCGGAAGGTATCGTCGGCAGTCGCCACCAGCGGAAACCCGCGATCCAAGCGCACCACGGCGCCAAGCTGCATCTGCTCGGGCTCCTCGGCATGTGCGCAGAAATCATCAAAGGCAGTCTGCTGAGCTTCATCGACCGGCAGGTCATCAAACGCCGGAACGTCCCGCAGCGCGTCGAGTCCCGGCACGCTCGCCAGCAGCTCCTCGGCAGACGCGGGAGCCTCGGTCGCGAGCTTCCGACGACGATCGCGCTTAGCCCGCGCCCCCGTCGTCTTTTTCTTCGCTTTAGCCTTAGCCTTGCCCACAAGCGCCTCCCAGCACCATAAATCACAACTGAGCAGGTATTTTACCCACAAAAAAGAGCCGGTCGAGCAAACGCTCGACCGGCTCACACACTTTCCCTCAGCTCATGGTCCCGAGAGGTTATCCGAAGGCCCGACGCCGGGAGGGGTTTCTTCTGAGCGATCCCGCAGCGCGAAGCGCGAGGACCAGCGAAGAAGAAACCCCGCAGGCGGTCGGGCCGGCGGGAAGGATGGCCTTTCGACCTACTCCTTCTCGACCGCGCGCATGATCGCCTTGTAGATCTCCATCAGCGGAATGATTAGGAAGGCCAGACCCAGCGCGGCAAGAACGCCCTTGAGTTCAAGCGTCACAGGGCCGAAGAACATCTCGGCAAGCGTCGGCTGCACGGTCACGATCACCGTCAGCACCAGTGCCAGCGCGGCGGAAGCCCACAGCCACTTGTTCTGCTTCTTCATGGTGAACAGCGACGCACGACGGCTGCGCATATTGAAGCAGTGGAAAATCTCGACCATGTTGAGCGTGATGAACGCCATCATCACGCCTTCCTCGTCGGCATTGCCGGCGATCATATCGGCGATGTGGATGTAGCCCATGTCAAAGTACACGCCCACAAAGAAGCTCGCCAGCACCAGCACGGTGATGATCAAGCCCTGGACCACACAGTCCAGGCCCATATTACCGGCAAAGACGCCGTCCTTGGCGTTGCGCGGCTTGCGCTTCATGATGTCGCCCTCGGCATCCTCCATGCCCAGCGCGAGCGCGGGGAAGCAGTCTGTGACCAGGTTCACCCACAGCAGCTGCACCGGCTGGAAGATGGTAAAGCCGATGAGCGTGGCGATAAACACCGAGAAGACCTCGGCAAGGTTGGCCGAAAGCAGGAACTGGATGACCTTGCGGATGTTGTCGTAGATGCGACGGCCCTCTTCGCAGGCACCGATGATGGTGGCGAAGTTGTCGTCGGCAAGCACCATGTCGGCGACGTTCTTGGTGACATCGGTACCGGTGATGCCCATGCCAACGCCGATGTCGGCGCGCTTGATGGACGGGGCGTCGTTGACGCCGTCGCCCGTCATGGCCACGATCTGGTCGCGCGACTTCCAAGCCTCGACGATGCGGGTCTTGTGCTCGGGCTGGACGCGGGCGTACACGCCGTAGTCCTCGATGTGCGCGTCGAGCTCCTCTTCGCTCATGCGATCGAGGTCGGCACCGGTGATGGCCTGGCTGCGATCGGTGACGATGCCCAGCTGCTTGGCAATGGCCACGGCGGTGTCGATATGGTCGCCCGTAATCATGACGGTGCGGATACCGGCGTCGTGCGCCTCGCGGATGGCGTCGGCGACCTCGGGGCGGACCGGGTCAATCATGCCGGACAGGCCACAGAAGACCAGGTCATGCTCGAGCGCGGCGGGGCTGCAGTCGCTCGGGACCTCGGTGTAGGTGCGGCTTGCCAGCGCCAGCACACGCAGGGCCTCGTCGGCCATGGCCTTGTTGGCGGTCACGAGCTCGGCACGACGTTCCTCGGTCAGGGGGACGACCTTGTCGCCGTCGTAGATATGGGTGCACAGGCCGATCACCACGTCGGGCGCGCCCTTGGTGTACTGCTCGTACTCGCCGTCCAGGGTCTCGACGACCACGGACATCATCTTGCGGCCAGAGTCGAACGGGGCCTCGCCCACGCGCGGGTGCTCGGCAGTCAGGCCGGTGAGGCCCGCCTTGCCGGCGTCGTTGACGAGCGCGCACTCGGTCGGCTCGCCCACGGCCTCGCCCAGCTCCTCGTCCCACTGGGCATCGGAGCACAGAGCCATGCCGGCCAGGAACTTCTCCTTAGGCGCAGCGAGCTCGTGCTTGACGACGGTCATCTTGTTTTGGGTAAGGGTACCGGTCTTGTCGGAGCAGATGGTCTGCGTGCAGCCGAGAGTCTCGACGGCAGAGAGCTTGCGGATGATTGCCTGGCGCTTGGCCATCTTGGTCACGCCAAGCGACAGCACGATGGTCACGACGGCGACCAGGCCCTCGGGGATGGCAGCGACGGCGAGCGAGACGGCAACCATAAAGGTATCGAGCAGCGCTGTCGGGTCGGTAAGGACGTTGCCCACGCCGTGACGGATGATGTCGACGCCAAAGATAACGACGCAGATGACGATAACCATGATGGTGAGGATGCGGCTGAGCTCGGCAAGCTTCACCTGCAGCGGCGTGAGCTCTTCCTTGGCCTCGGCCAGGGCGCCGGCGATCTTACCCATCTCGGTGTTCATGCCGGTGCCGACCACGACGGCGCGGCCGCGGCCGTATACCACGGTGGAACCCATGTAGCACATGTTCTTGCGGTCGCCGAGCGGCACGTCATCGGTGCCCGCGGCAAGCTCAATCACGTCGGCGTGCTTCTCTACGGGCACCGACTCGCCGGTGAGTGCGGCCTCTTCGATCTTCATCGTGGCGCTCTCGAGCACACGGCAGTCGGCCGGGACGGAGTCGCCCGCCTCGAGCATGATCACGTCACCGGGCACGAGCTCGGCGCTCGGCAGGTGCACGAGTTTGCCGTCGCGCAGCACCTTGGACTGCGCCGCGCTCATCTCCTGCAGAGCCTCGAGAGCCTCCTCGCTTTTAGCCTCCTGGACCACGCCCAGCACCGAGTTGACGATAACGACGAACATGATGATGAAGACATCGGCAAAGTCGGGCTCGCCCTTGACCATGCCCGTGAGTGCACTGATGACGGCGGCAACGATCAGCATGATGACCATGGGGTCGGCCATCTGCTCAAAGAAGCGCTTCCACAACGGTGTCTTCTCTGCTTCCTCGAGCTTGTTAGGGCCTGTCTTGGCGAGGCGCGACGACGCCTCGCCGGTGCTCAGGCCGAGGTTCTCATCGACACCCTGGTCGCTGAGCACCTCCGCCGCGGCGGACAGGTATTCCTTTTGCATATAGAGTCCCCTCCTGGGATTCGGGCCACTCAGCAGATTGATGCCCGATCATAATTCCCAGGAGAAGGGCAAGGGCTCATCAAGGCTGCCGTGCTGAGCGGCAGTTGATAGTGGAGCTATGGTACCCCAAAGCGGCGCGTCTAGCCAAAACATTCCAATTGGAAACACGGCTCGAGTGCAACGGTGCAGACCGTGTGATGCTCAATGTTGGTAAAACGTTTTTTCTTCGGCACATCGCCAAACTGACATATCTCCCAGATAGCAGCGGTTGGAGTGGTTGGTAAAGATTTTTCATATACCGTTTTTCCCGCAAAAAATGAACTTCCATTTCGGCATACGGTCGATTTTTTGGGGTATTCGGTCGGCATTTCGTTATAATCATCTCGGTTTTATTTCTTATGGTTTATCTATCAGCGCAAGACGATGTCAGATGGAGGTCTGAATGTACAAGCGCACCAAGATTGTATGCACCATGGGTCCCGCCTGCGATAGCGACGAGACCATCCGCGAGATGATCAAGGCGGGCATGAACGTCGCCCGTTTTAACTTCTCGCACGGCTCCTACGACGAGCACCACGGTCGCATCGAGCGCGTCCGTCGTATTTCCAAGGAGCTCGGTATGCCCGTCGGCATCCTGCTCGACACCAAGGGCCCCGAGGTCCGCACCGGCCTTCTGGTCGACGGTAAGAAGGTTGCCGTCAAGACTGGCGACAAGATCGTCGTCACCGCTCAGCCCACGTCCGAGGATTTCCACGGCACTTCTGAGCACATCTCCCTCGACTACCTGGCCCTGCCCTCCGAGGTCGAGAAGGGCTCCCTCATCCTGATCGATGACGGTCTGGTTGCCCTCGAGGTCGAGTCCGTCGACGGCCAGGACATGACCTGCGTCGTTAAGAACGACGGCCTGATCGGCGAGCGCAAGGGCGTCAACATGCCCAACGTCAACATCTCGCTGCCCGCCATCACCGAGCGCGATCGTCAGGACATCCTCTTTGGCCTGACCGAGAACATCGACTACATCGCCGCCTCCTTCATCCGTGACGGCGAGTCCGTCCGCGGCATCCGTGAGCTTTGCCGCGAGAACGGCGGCGAGCACGTGACGATCTTCCCCAAGATCGAGTGCGCCCTGGGCGTCGAGAACTTCGACGAGATCCTCGAGGCTTCCGATGGCATCATGGTCGCCCGTGGCGACCTGGGCATCGAGATCAAGCCCGAGCTCGTTCCGCACATCCAGAAGGAGATCATCGCCAAGTGCAACGCGGCCTACAAGCCCGTTATCACCGCTACGCAGATGCTCGACTCCATGCAGCAGAACCCGCGCCCGACGCGCGCCGAGGTTGCCGACGTTGCTAACGCCATCTACGACGGCACCGACGCCGTTATGCTGTCCGGCGAGTCCGCTGCCGGTAAGTATCCGGTCGAGGCCGTCAAGATGCAGGCCAGCATTGCTCTCGAGACCGAGAAGTACCTCCCGGCTCACGCTCCGCTCGAGGTTCCGGCTGACGCCCACGGCACCCGCGTCGTCAACAACGTTGTGGGTATGTCCGCTGTGAACATGGCCACCACCGTTGGCGCCAAGTGCATCACCGTGCCGACGACCACCGGCCGTACCGCTCGCCTGATCTCTCACTTCCGTCCCAACATGCCGATCTGCGCGTTCTCCCGCCACGAGTGGGCCGTCCAGCAGATGATTATGTACTGGGGCGTCATCCCGCACCAGGCCGAGATCACCCAGGGCACCGTCAACGGCACGATCGTCAAGGCGATTGAGACCGCTAAGGAGCTCGGCTACGTCGAGGCCGGCGATCTGACTGTCGCTACTGCCGGCGATCCCCGCATGAGCGTCCAGCTCGAGGACAAGGTTTCCTCGACCAACGTCGCTTACGTCGCTCAGGTGCGCTAAATCGCACTTGCAAGCAAGCTTGCATTGCAAAGGGCCCGGAAGGCTTCGCCTTCCGGGCCCTTTTTTCACACCGCCGCCAATCGCAGGGCGCAACGCATCTCATTTTTTTACCAAAGACGTGAAAAACCGCCCTTCCAGGTCCAAAAATAGGACTCTCAGCTCCAGCGGTGTCCGCCCGGTGGCGAAACCACATCTCACGACAGCCCGCTAAATCGTTTTACCAAGGCCCGAGAAGACCGTGATTTCGGAAGTGCGGGGAAAAATCGCTTACCCTCGAGCACAAGCCCTTTTATTTCAATAAAACCCCTGATAAAGTTGGCCTAAATATCGCTTGTGCTTAGCCTGTTCCTCTTTTTCCCCGCACTTCCGAAACCAGTAGCATTTTCTATCCCAAACAACGCTCAAACGATCGGATTGCTATGTCATTTCTCGCCTGCGGACCCACAGCCTTCCAGTACTATCGCATCCCGCCCCAGATACTGGGACTCTATCCGGCAATTCTGCCGCCCGAACATGACCATCGCTTGGTGCACTACTCAAAACAACCAGTTTTTGACGACCTGCTTGGCAAGCCGGTATGGAGATTCGTAAGCACCAGAGGCGCTCGCTTCAATGGCAAGCTTTTTCATAGCCGCTTGCTCACGCAAGAACCGCCTCCGGGGTCGTTTAGGCAAACTGAACATGGATTCGATGTCACGTCCCCCGAGTTCACGCTCCTTAACCTTGCGACGCAGGTCTCCCCCAACCAGCTGCTTATGGCATGCTATGAACTATGCAGCTCGTTTGCGGTATTTAAGCCCAGCAAACGCGCGCAGCAGCAACTTGATGAAGCTACTTCCTTACAGCTCATTCCACCAAACTGCGGTTGGGAGCGGGTTAAAGACGTTAACGGCAATGGCACTAACCTTTGGGAGCGCACGCCGCTCCTTAATGCGGCGGAAATCGCCGCATTCGCCAAGCAGGCCGCAGGCCTGCGCGGCGTCAAGCAGCTCCGTTGGGCAACCGAGCGCATGACGGGGCAGACTGCCTCGCCCTTCGAAGTTCAGACCTCCATGCTCGTCTCGCTCCCCCGTGACGAGGGCGGCCTAGGCGTCCATATCGCAAACAACGTGCGCATCCCACTCAGTGAAGCCGCGCGCTCGCTGCACGACAAAACCTGCTGCTACGCCGACATCCTCATCGAGAGCGCCACCGACAGCATGGGCGTCATCCTGGAATGCCAAGGCCGTTCCGCCCACGATAGCGAAGCCGCAAGTCTCTCCGATGCCGAGCGCGCCACCGCACTCACGAGCATGGGCTACGATGTCATCCAAATAACCTACGAACAGATCAAAGACAAGAAGAGCTTTAACAACCTCGCCGAACTCATCCATAAAAAGGCGGGACTGCCCTTCGCGCCAAAGACCAAACAGGAACGCACCGCCGAAGACGCCCTTCGACGGGAGCTATTGGTCGATTGGGATGAGCTGCTCGCCGTCAAGCCAACCAGCTAACAGCTGGCAATCAGAGGAACCGCGGGCGCGTCAGGAGCGGCGACGCGCTCGGCAAAGCCGGCCTCGGTCAGTTCGATGACCTCGGTAAACGTTGCATCAAAGAACTCCTCAGTCAGGAGGCGATACGGCGGATGATCGGGCTCGCCGGGGTTTTCGCGCACAATCTCGTGCATAACGCCGATAGTCTTGAGCACATATTCCTTATGGATGGGATACTGCCCAAAACGCGTCGCCGCGGTATACAGGCGATCGGTCGCACGCGGGATGGAGACGATGCCGAGCGTCTTGCCAAACCAGTCAAAGTCACCCTGCTTTTTAATGCGGAACTCCTCGCTCGGTTTGCCGCCGTGCGCCTCCAGATACTGGTTCACGCGCGTGTTCCACACGGTATCGGCCACCAAATGCGACCAGACGCCCAGCGTTAAATCGAGCAGTGACTGCGCCACGTCCTCGGATGTCAGCGAAAACTCGCCGGCATCAGGCCCAACAACCGGCTCGGCATCCTTGTAGCGCTGAGGATAATGTACGCGGTTCAGTCGCTCGCGCTCCTCGACAATCGAGGTCGCCGCGGCCGGCGCACCCGCCGGCGAACCATTAAGTAACGGTGCCACATAGGTATCCCAAAACTCATGCTCGCGCGGCTTAGGAATAGGCTCGGGCTTGGCAAAGTGTGTGATGCGGTACGGAATGGGGTCGGCAATACCGGGAACCATATAGCCCACAAAGATATCCGGAACCACGCAGCCAAACAAAAAGGCGTTACGATCGCGCACGCTATTGGCAAGCGCACCGGCGCGCTCCAGCAAACGCTCCGTTTGAGCGATATGAATGTTCCAGCTTGGCATAGCCACCCCCATAAAAACCTGGATAACTATACCATCACGGCAAAGCCGCGCGCGGCTACGTATGCTCTACGCAGCAACTATTCGACGGCACCGACCTCAGTCCCATACGATGGCACGGGCGCCTCGACCACATGGTGATATCGATCGATATAAATAGCGCGAGCCTCCAGGCGGCGTACCAAATCCTGATGATGAGTGCTCATGAGCACCGTCTTGCCTGCCGCAACATAAGCCAAAAGGAAGTCGACAACAATGTCGCACGAGTCCTCGTCGAGCCCGTTGGTAGGCTCGTCGAGCACCAGGATGTCCGGATTCATAGAAACGATGGCGGCCAGCGCCACACGCTTCTTTTGTCCGCCCGAAAGCTGATAGGGAGAAGCATCGACGAGGTCGGCGACCTGGAACAGCTCCATCGCGTCACGCACGCGGCGCTCTAGCTCGTCTGCCGGCAGGCCCATCTGAGCCGGGCCAAAGGCGACTTCCTCGCCCACGGTCGCGCAGAACAGCTGGGCGTCGGCGTTCTGGAACACAAAGCCCACGCGCTGATGGAAGCGCTGCGACCGCACTGGATCGGCGAGGTAGGCCGCATCGACCGTTTCGCCATCGAACAGATACGTACCCGCGCTCGGCACCTCAAGTCCGTTGATAAGCCGCATGATCGTCGTCTTGCCGCAGCCATTGGGACCGAGCAGGGCAACGAGCTCGCCGCGATTAACCTGCAGCGAAACGCCATCGACCACCGTATGCCCTGCATAGGAAAACACCACGTCGCGCAGGTCAATGAGCGGCGCGGCACCGTGCGCGTCCCTAACACCCGCAGGGATATTCATTTCGATTGCCAAAACGTTGCCTTTCCCTATCCACATCGGCCGCAGCGCCCGTGCTACAGCGCCGCACACAGCGCCGACAGCAACAGCACGACCCCCGCATAGACCGCATCGCGCCAACTCAGACTGCTCCGGGCAGGCGCCGGATACGCGCCGGCAAACCCACGGCAGAGCATGGCCTCGTCCATCGCGCGGCTGCATTCCATCGCCTTGATAAATGTCATGCCCATGATACCCGCCACCGAATCAGTGCGCGAAAAACCTGCAGGCGCGCGGCCCACGCTGCGTAGCATAACCGATTCGGTGAGGTCGTGCGCCGTGCGGCCGAGCACCTCAATGTGCTTGAGCGCCATGTCAAAGGTAAAGATGACCTCGTCGGGCAGGTGCAGCGCCTTGAGCGCCGCCGACATACGGCTCCAGGTGAGCGTCCACGAAACACCCAGCACCAGTGACACGTTAACGAATGTCTTGAGCGCGATCTTTAACATGGCGATCGTGGCGGAAGCGCCCAGCAGCAGGGCCGGCAGTGCCAAGACCACGGCAAATCCCGCGGCGGCCAGCGCCGGCATAAAGGTCGCCCGCAGACCGCGCACGGGGCGCACAGCAATCAACACCAGCGCGATCGCCGCCATCAGCATCAGGTACAGCGGGCTTTGCGCCAGACACACGCACAGGACACAGACGAGCATGCCCAGCAGGCGCACCGGCGCCGAAACGGAAGAAAGGGCGCGGTCGATCATCGACCCGCCCTTGTGTGCGCCGCCACCCAGGCGAACCCGCTCGAGCAGGCTCGCCAAGTGCAGGACGTTCTTTTGCATCATGCGATGACGTGCGCCCGTGGGCTCGTATCGCTCCTGCTCGGTCAGCCAACTAGGCAGCTCGACCGTCGCCATGCGCTCCGCTTTCCTTTACCGTCAGCGAAACAAGACGGAATACGATGGTGAGCACCGCCACGCCAATCACGCCGGAGAGGATATACATGGCAGCCTGGCCGGCAAAGCCAAGACCCTGCTCCTCGGAATAGGCCTGCAGGTAATCGCCCGTGGGCAGCGCATCGGCAAAGGTCGGGGTATCCAGGCCGACCGAAGCCTGCAAGCTGTCGTCGCCAGCCTCAGATACAGCGGTCGCGGCGCCCTCGGCATCCCACTCGCCCCAGGCGTCACCAGTAGCGAGCAAGCCCAGCGGCGTGGCAACGACAAGTACGGCAACCAGGATAATCGTGGGGATCAGCGAGATCTTTTTGGCGGCAGCGCCATCGGCAGCAAGCTGGCCGTCAACGGCCTCGGGCCCGACGATGATGCTCGGCCCCGTCTTCTTAAT
>UQWV01000064.1 GCA_900544845.1 uncultured Collinsella sp.
CTCTCTTTTAATTTTTTGGGGGGCGGGGGGGATTGTTTGGGCGGGCGGGGGGTCACCGTCGTCCCCCCCTCCGGCCAAATTTCTGGGCCGTGGGGGTGGGGGTAAATTTCCGGCTACAAACGCTTCGCCGCCCGACCCTAGGGTTAACTTGGATGATTCTAGCAAATACAACAAGCGAGATGCCTGCGACTTGCGGGCATCTCGCTTTATCTAAATAACGTGGCTGAGAATCAACCTTTGATATGCAGCTCTTACCTTATCGATAGGAAACGCTCTGCTGAGAATCCTTCACGACTACGTCGTGGGCGCCGCCTTCGACGATGGAGGTGGAGCTTACCAGGGTCAGGCGTGCCTTTTCCTGGAGCTCGGGGATCGAGAGGGCGCCGCAGTTGCACATCGTGGACTTGACCTTGTAGAGCGTGCCGCCCACGCCGTCCTTGAGGGAACCGGCATAGGGAACGTAGGAGTCAACGCCCTCGACGAAGCTGAGCTTCGCCGCGCCGCCCAGGTCGTAGCGCTGCCAGTTGCGAGCACGCGCAGAACCCTCGCCCCAGTACTCCTTCATGTACTGGCCGTTGACGTTGACGCGCTCGGTCGGGCTCTCATCGAAGCGGGCGAAGTAGCGACCCAGCATCATAAAGTCGGCACCCATAGCAAGGGCGAGCGTCATGTGGTAGTCGTATACGATACCGCCGTCGGAGCACACGGGCACGTAAACACCGGTCTCCTCGTAGTACTCGTCACGGGCGCGGCAGACGTCGATCAGCGCGGTGGCCTGGCCACGACCGATACCCTTGGTCTCGCGAGTGATGCAGATGGAACCGCCGCCGATACCGACCTTGATGAAGTCGGCACCGCAGTCGGCCAAGAAGCGGAAGCCCTCGGCGTCGACGACGTTACCGGCACCGACCTTGACGTCCTCGCCGTAGTTGGCGCGAATCCACTCGATGGTGCGCTTCTGCCACTCACTGAAGCCCTCGGAGGAGTCGATGCACAGGACATCGGCGCCAGCCTCGATGAGCAGCGGCACGCGCTCGGCATAGTCGCGGGTGTTGATACCGGCGCCGACCATATAGCGCTTGTCGTTATCGAGCAGCTCGTTGGGGTTGGTCTTGTGGCTGTCGTAATCCTTGCGGAAGACGATGCCCATAAGGTGATCGTTGTCGTCGACGATCGGCAGGGCGTTGAGCTTGTTGTCCCAAATGACGTCGTTGGCAACCTTGAGGCTGATGTTCTTGTCGCCCACGATGAGCTGCTCACGCGGGGTCATGAACTCGGAAACCTTCTTCTGGTGGTCATCGCGGCTGGGGCGATAGTCACGGCTGGTGACGATGCCCAGGAGCTTGCCCTTGGGAGTGCCGTCGTCGGTGACCGGCATGGTGGAGTGGCCGGTCTTCTCCTTGAGCTCGATGACCTGTTCCATGGTCATGTCGGGGGTCAGCGTGGAATCGGACTGAACAAAGCCGGCCTTGTGATCCTTGACGGCCTTGACCATGGCGGCCTCGGACTCGGGGGTCTGAGAACCGTAAATGAAGGACAGGCCACCCTCGGTAGCGAGCGCGACACCCATGTCGACGCCCGAGACGGACTGCATGATGGCGGAAACCATGGGGATGTTCAGGGTGATTGCCGGCTTCTCACCGCGCTTAAAGCGGGTTAGCGGCGTCTTAAGAGAAACGTTGTTGGGGATGCACTGCGAGGACGAATAGCCAGGAACCAGCAGATACTCCGAAAACGTGTGGGACTCACCGGGAAAGAACGTAGCCATGTTTCTCCTTTTTCCATGCGACCGGTCGGCTGCAGGCCTCATAGGACCCAGCCCAACCTTGGGCGCCCAATACTGGGGAAGTATCTTAACGCACTTTGACTGCTACAATGCATGATTTAAGAAGAGCACACGAGGGTTTGACGCAGGCTTTGCGTTTACCCAGCAAACACTTTAGCGGGGAGATGCGGAGCACATGGAGTACAAGACGACGGCAAAGTTGGTCATTCAAGCGTGCGACAAAGACCTGCCGGGCGTCTTCGGCCACGGCTGCGTCTTGTTGCTGCAAGGTATCGCCCGCGAGCACTCGCTCAACCGTGCCGCCAAGAGCATGGGTATGGCGTATTCCAAGGCCTGGCGCATCGTAAACGAGGCCGAAGGTCAGCTGGGCTGCAAACTCATCGAGCGCGACGGCGCCCGCGGATCCACCCTCACCCCCGCCGGCGAGCGGGCCATAGCGGTCTACGAGGAGCTGCAGACCGACATCAACAACGTCATCGCCACCAAAGCCAACGACCTCATCGCCAGCATCAAAGAGTAGCTAATTTGCGGAGGGCGCCGTCTAGGGTTGACGCTACAACCAGAGGATTATCGGTGCCGGCGAAGAGGCGGATGGTTCCCCCCTGCTTGCCGCGTGGGGCCGATAGGCGTGTCGTTGCGCCGCCGGCGGGCGACGTGCGGAACTCCCCCGGCAATGTGTCGAACAGCTCACCCGCACTTCGCTCGATAAGGTCAAACTCAACTGCCGGGCCAAAGCCGTGCTCGAGGATTCCCGTTGCAACCGCATGATCGGGATGCGAACCCAGCCCAGGATAGCGCACGTTGCGCACCATCTCGTTGGCAGCCAGATACTCAGCCAGTGCACGTGCGCGGTCGAAGTGAGCCTGCATGCGAGCATCGAGCGAGTCCAGCCCGCGCTCCAGCACGTCGGCCTCGTCAGCAGTCAAATCAAGCTTGGCCAAGCCGCAGCCCTCAAGCAGGGCATGCGTGCACTCGGCAGCGGCATCCACACGATGGCGCCTGAGCTGCGAGCGCGCCACCGAGACGGCGACGAGCTTGCGCGGCGCAACGCCGGCACACACGCGGTCGAGCGCCTCGAGCGACAGCGCAGCACCCAGCCGCAGCGGATCGCAGCCAAAAGCCGACGCCACGGTGTTGTCCACAACCAACAGCGCATGAGCCTCACGCGCCGCCCGACCCAGCGCGCGCAAATCGGGAACACGCAGGCCAAAGCCGCCGATTGAATTCACAAACCACCACAGGTGCGGCACCTCGGCATCAAACGCGGTGGCAAAACCCTCGGACGCGGCGGCAAACGCCGCAACCGACGGCTCCCCCACGAGCACAACGTCGCAGGCATCAAAGCCGCGCGCAAACGCATCGGCAAAGTCATCGGCAAACACGACCAGGCGATCGCTGGGACGCACAATCCCCAGCAGCGACAGCGCCGCCGGCACGTGCGAGGCCGCAACAAGACGCGCCTCACGCGCGCCGGCCCTTGCAGCCCAGGACTCTTCTAGCTGTTGCACGTCCACGCGACACCATCCCTTACATAAAACCAAACCAAGACTAGCCCACCCAGGTCGAGAAAACGTCAGCGCAAGCAGCGTCGAGCGGTCCGGCGTTCGTTAGAACGCCGGAACAAAATCACCCGTGATATTCGCCGTTGTATTGGATGAGCGTCAGGTCTTCCACGCCGTCGAGCGCGCGGATGGCGTCGGCATAGGGCATATCCACGCCGTCCGAGAACACCTCGACGGCCATCTCCACCTTGTCACCGCGCATGGTCTTGGACTTGACGGTGAACTTGGTGCGCCCAAACGCACGCACGATATCGTCGCCGGTGGTCTGACCCGTGTAGTGGATGACCATCATGTACACGTGCGCCTTGTCCTGGTGGCTCGCAAAGCCGGCGATCATCACCACGATCACCACTGCCGTGAGCCCCACGAGCGCATACATGCCGGCGCCTGCCGTAATGCCCGTGGTAATGGCCCAAAACAGATACAGCAGGTCGAGCGGGTCCTTGACCGCCGTACGGTAACGAACGATGGACAGAGCACCGACCATACCGAGCGAGATGACCACGTTCGTCGAGATCGCGAGCGTGACCATGCAGGTGAGCACGCACATGCCCACGAGCGTCACGGCAAAACTGCGCGAATACACCACGCCGGTAAAAAAGCGCTTGTACACGTAATAGATCAGGATGCCCATGGCGAGCGCCACGAGCAGCGACAGGCCAATCTTGGCAGGGTCGACCTGACCGAACGCCTCCAAGACGGAGTTCTTAAAAAAGTCCCTGGTGCTCATGGTTTAAATATCCCCTCGGTTCCCAAAATCCGATTCCCAGTAGTTAAATCCGCGCAGGTAGGCGGTCTTGTCGTAGCACAGGCAGTACTTGGAGACCGCCGTAAGCTCGGCCGCGCCCGGCGGCACCAAATCGCGCACCAGCTGCGGGCAAAACTCCGTAAACTTGACCTCCATCACCAGCTTGCCGGGCTCCAGGACCGGCAGCGCGGGCAGCGTCGCGTCAAAGATATCGAAGCTTCCCACCGCGGCACGCACGTTCATGTCAAACGTAATGCGCACGGTGCCCTCATCCATCACCCACGGCTCGCGCTCGTAGTCCACAATGGTCCGCGGGCGCATCATGTTGCAGATGCACTCGATGTAGAACTCGCGACAGAGCGGATAGGGGCTCCTCAGCAAAAAGCCGTAGTCGCCAGCCAAAATCTGCTCAAACTCGCCGCGAGTAAGCGGCGCGTCCTCCTTGTGGATCCAGCTGCCGTACTTCTTTTTGCGCTCGAGCTTAATCACCTTGTCGCTGCCGTTATAGATGCGCACGCGATACTTTTTGCGCATGAGAATGCCGGCGTCTTTTTCCTCGTAGGCCGAGTTGCAGTAGTCGTCAAAGTACAGGCTGCGAATGGTGTATCCGCCCGCCTGCGCATGTTTATCCAGCTTAAACACCGGCGCCATGCGACAGGCAAGCGCGGCGTGCTCGCCCTCGTTAATGAGATATTTGAGCTCGTGGCGGTAACGCTCCTGCGTGGTACGCACAGGCGGGGCCGCCAAGCGCTCAAGCAGCGCGCTAGCCCTCCTCATACGTGTCCTCCACGACCCTACCGCCGTCTTGCACGTAAAAACACTTCATGCCGTAGTGCTTGCCGTCGTCAGTCACATAGTAGTCAAACGCATCTTGCGTAAAGCCGTCGGAGTTGGTGGCACGCACGCGCACAAAATACTGGCCGGCATCGGGCGCATCGCAGGTCACCTCGGGAAGCAGCACGTCCTCGGCCTTAAAGACAACGTCGCTTATGGCATAGTCGCGCGCAAGCTCTACAGTGTAGCGAATGTCGCGCGTCTTAAAGTCGTAGGACGCATCCCAGTTAATGCGCAGCTTACCGTTATCGATCTGCGGCACGCCGATGTAGAACGGCATGGGCTTTTTAAAACTCTCGCGAAAGCTCTTGTAGTTCTCCTCGATCTCGGAGGGAATCGCCGCGGCGATCTGCTCGTATTGGTCCTTGGTGACAGGCAGATTGTCGATATCGGGCGAAGCAAAGACCAGGGATTCAGTCACCTCGCGGTAGTGCTTGATCATCTTGGTCAGGCGCGTCTCGGTCAAATACGTACGCAGGTCCTTGACGGCGCGATCGAGCTCACCGCGGAACGCCTTGCTGCGCAGCGCACGATTGAATAGCACGTTGCCCCAGTAGTTGCTTACGCCGCGCTCCCAGCTCGCATAATCCGAGAACCCCGTCAGGCTCAGCTCAAGCTTACGCAGCATGCCGTCGTTATCCCAATCCAAGATGTACCAGACCTTGGAGTTAAGCGGGCTGTACAGATAGCAGTTGCGGTTCTGTGTATCGCAGTTGCCCGTCAGGATCTGAAACGCCAGCCAATAGACCAAATTCTCGGTATCAAAGTAGGTATCGAGCACGTCATCGATCTTTTGCGATTCGTCGTTGAGCGCATCGAGCATCTCGATGAGCTTGGTGTGGTCCGTATCGCCCTTAATCTCGAGCATGCCTTCAAAGCTTGCCTGGTTGTAGTCGGGATCATCGGCAAGCTTAATGGTGTCCTCGTAGCGATGGAAATCAAAGCTGTTCACCTTGTACAGGTGCCCGCTCTTATCCAGGCCATGTGCCTTAAGCGCCGTCTTGTTGAGCTGCTCCACCTGCGTAAACAGGCCGTAGTCCTCAAAGGTATCGTTGGACTTTTCGGTCTGGTCGCACACCCACAGATGCACAAACTGCGTGCGCAGGCCCATCATCTGGGGAATCCCGCGGATAAGGTCATAGGCCATCTTGTTGCGAAAACGCATACCCTCGCCCATGTGCTTGTTGAGCGCAATCGCACGCTGCTGGCGCCAGGTACCTTTTCCTTTTTTGAGCTCCACCTTGTAATTCTTCTGCGTATAACCGCTCGACGTCTGGCCACGCACCTGCACGGTAGCATTGGGCGCTTCCTCGCCATAGCCAACCTCGCCGGCCACCGGGCCGTCTTCGTCGCCCGGCTGCAGCAGGCCCATAACCTGATAGCGCGTCACGCCCATGTCGGCGTAGTCATACACCGAGTACGTATTGATCTCGGCCCAGCTATGATCGGTGTTCTCGGAGCTGTTACCGCGCGAGACCGTCAGGTACATGGTCACAATGCCCGAGTCGTCGTAGACCTCGTACAGCTCGTCCTTATCGCGCAGGTGCTTGGACTGGTCGGAGGCCTCGGCCTTTTTAATCTTGCCCTGCTTTTTGACCTTTTTGGTCGAGGAGTCTTCCTGCACCGAGCAGCCCGAAAGCAACAGCGCACCGGCAGCCGCCTCAAACAGGCAACGGCGAGACATCATCCTATCGGTCATCAGAACCTCCCCAATGGTTGCGATACACGTGAACTGCTGCGCGCTCAAACGCACCATGTGGCTCACCCTTATGGCGACCTTCCTCATAGCGCTGCTCGGCACGGTCGAGCAAGCGGCCCAGCTGTGTAAACCAGCCCGTCTTGTCAGTCGCCACAATGGGCTGCTGGCTCAGGATACGATACGGCAAGTTGGCGGTATAGGTATCGAGCCGCAGCAGCGCCACGATAAAAAACACCGCTGCACCCAACAAAAAGCCAAAGCCGTAAAACTGCTGCGGTAAGAGCAGAGAAACGGCAGTCACCAGCCCGGCCACACCGGCAAACAGCCCCGAGGCCAGCACAGCCCCCTTGTAGTCGGTAAAGTACAGCAAGATGAGCAACACCGTATTGCCCACGGCATACAGGCCATAGCCCACGCATAACGTGCGGAAATACCCGTGCATCAGGTTGTTAAAGCCCAACGGTAGGGCCGACAGCACCGTGGTCTCGAGCGAGATGACCGCCGCCGTCACAAACAGTTGCTTGAGCGCACAAAAGCGCAGTTCTCGGTTGAGCGTGGCAAGCATTTCCTCCTCGGCCACCACAATGTCGCCCACCACGCCACCGTCGTTGAACAGGCTGTAGTAGTCGCGGTAGCGCGGATAAAAGTTGACCTCGACCGAGACCACAAAGTTGACGGACGTGACCAGGATCGTCAAAAACGCGATGAGCGCCGGCACATCGTGGTAGGGCGCACCATAAAACAAGCCCTTGACCTGCACGCCAATGGGACCGGCCCATATTATCACCAAGTGCGCAAAGAGGCCCAGGTTGGTAAACAAGCCCGTGAGCGCCAACGGCATAAACTGATCAAGCCACCGTAAATAGAGCCAGGGGCTGCGATCGCTCTGCGGAAAATACCGGTACAGCAGCACCACGTCCCAGGCGAGCATGACGCCGTAGCCCAGAGCAATTGATGCCAACAGGCCCTCGACCGGCGGCAGTCCCAGCGCCAGCGCGGCCAGGGCGCACAGGCACGCCACGCCAATGGCAGCCGCAAAGCTGCACAGGATACCGCGGTAATCCTTGATGGCCGTGAGGTAACTCATGCCGTTCCAGTTGACGATCATAATGTTGAACAGCCACAGGCAGAGAAGCCCCTGCAGCAGCGTGGCGCCCGAGAACAGCAAAAAGACGCCGTAGAGCACCGTGCCCGCAACGAGCATAATGGCGTTGGAGCCCCAAAACGAAGGTAGGATCTCATCCTCGCGCTCGGCAAAAAGCATATCGGCCAAAAAGCGCGTGACCGACATAGAAAAATAACTCGTGAGCGTGAGCGACGCCAGCAGCGTATAGGTCACCATGCACACCAGCAGATCTTGGTTGGCACGGCCCACACCCCACAGACCGCACAGCACCAAGATACCCACCTGGAGCAGCACGCCCAGCAGCATGGGGCCCGTGCACACAATGCCGGCGTAGCCATAGGCGCGCATCGTGGCAAACAGACCCTTGCGCCTAAACAGGCGCTTGAGCTCAAAACCGATTCCGGCCACCGGCTACTCCCCCTCTCTGGACAGGTCAAACGCTTGCGCCGTCTCGTCGTACAGCGCGCGATAGTTGGCGAGCATCTGCTCGTGCAAGAAGTACGTGGCAACGCGACGCTGGCCGCGCTCCCCCATCTCAATGCGACGAGCGCGGCTTGTGCACATGCGTTCCATGGCATCGGCCAAGCCCTTGCGATACATAGGCGGCGTCACAAAACCCGCCACGCCAAAGTCGTCGCCCGGGGCGCCTTCGAGAAGCTCGCGACAGCAGCCCACCTCAGTCGTCACGCAGGGACGGCGCGCTGCAAGCGACTCCAGCACGCTGAGCGGCTGGCCCTCGGAGATGCTCGTCAAAATGGTAAAGTCGAGCTTTTCCATGTACTCGACCACGTTGACGCGGCCGGTAAAGATCAGGTCGCGCACGCCCAGGGTATCGACCAGCGCGTGGCACTCGGCGCCGTACTCCTCGTCGTCCACGCCGCCCATGATGTGCAGGCGCACCTTGGGCAGGCGCTCGTGCAGCTCAAAGAAGGCATAAATCATGGTCTTGACGTCCTTGATGGGCGCCAGACGCACTACAGCGCCAATGTCCACCCAGCCGTCATCGGGCTTTAAGGGGATGTCCTTAAAGCGGTCGAACTGGATGCCGTTGGGGATAACCAGGCATTTGTCCGCATCGCAGCCCATATCGATCTGCGTCTTGCGGGCGTTATGGAACAAACTCGTCACACGGAAGGCGCGGCGGTAGATCTCCTCCGAAAGCAGGTAGAAAAAGCGAATCCAGCGGTCCTTAAACGACGGCACCACCCAATTGGCGCGAATGATCTCTTCCTCGCGCTCGCGGGTATAGATGCCATGCTCGGTCAGCAGCACCGGCGCATGGTGAACGCTTGAGCCCAGGCAGGCGAGCAGGCCACCGTAGCCGGTCGAGATGGCATGGTACACATCGGCCACCGGCACCTCGCTGCCCAACAGGTAGAGCACGGACAGCAACATGGAGCGCATGGTGTGGAATGCATCGGCAAAGGGCATGTAGGGATACTCGGCCAGGCACACGTCGCGAAAGATATCCATAAACGTGCGGCTCTGCAAAAACGAGAGCGGATGCACGCGACGGCGGTGGAAGATATCGAATAACACGTCCCAGTCCGGATTGGAGAGCGACACCAGACGGCGTAGCGCCTCGCGCTCACGGTCGTTAAAACTGGCTTCGTGCTGCTCGCCCGAAAGCCGCAGGGCATCGTCCAAGAACACCTCATGCACCTCGACCACGTTGCCGGGCAGCTCGTAGACAAACTTGCCACGGTCGGCAGCATGCGCGCCGATCACCCACAGCACAAACTCGTGCTCGGGCATGGCCTGTATGTAGCCGTGCATCCAGGTGGACACGCCGCCGTGCACATAGGGGTAGCAGCCCTCGAGTACCAAGCAGATTCTCATTTGTCGCCACCCTCCTTGCGTGCAATGGTCACCGTCTTGTCCGTGGCTTTAACCAGATACAGATCGCCCGTCATATGCGTAATCTCGCCACCCGTGACTGCACCCGGCTCGCCGTTGTTGGCGCGGAACATGAGCCACGCCTCGTCGTGAAAATTGCCCAGGCTGAGCGTCCAAGCATCCGCGCTGGTATCCACGCTCACCGTCACGGACGAAAAGCGCTGGATGGCACCGGAGCACTCCGAGCCGGTCTGGCGACGCAGATCGGGCGCAGACTTGGAAAGCCAGTCCAGGTAGTCAGTCAGGCCGCCCTTGTAGACCTCCCAGCCCTCCTTGGCGCCGCGATCGGGATCCAGTAGGTCGTCCGGATGCATAAAGTGCGTGCTCACGTAGTGCATGTTGAGCTCGGACACGGCAGCCAGGCGCATGTAGGAATCGTCGACCATGCCGCCCGAGACAATGCGCGGCTGCTCCACAATGCCATCGCTCGCCACGCCAAACTCCTGCACGTACGGCAGGTCGGTGCCATCCTCAAAATACGTACTGGCAATGGTCTTAATGCGCGGAACGTCGGTGCCGATAAGCTTGCGCGCACGGGCCGAAAGGATATTCGACGGTGGCA
>UQWV01000065.1 GCA_900544845.1 uncultured Collinsella sp.
CGTCGCGTAGCTGAGACCAGCTATTTCTTTGGGCTGGAAGATTGGCTTCACCGCGATACTGACACGCTTTCGGGCGGTCGCAAACAGTTGCTGTCGTTGGCGGCCGTTCTGACGCTGCGCCCGCGCGTGCTGCTGCTCGACGAGCCCACGTCTCAGCTTGATCCGGTTGCGGAGAAGAATTTCCTGCACGCGCTGTTTCGTGTGAATCGCGAGCTGGGCTGCACGGTTGTTGTGGCGACGCATCAGCCGCGCCCAATGCTCGAATACGCGACGTGTGCGTACCGGATTGAGGACGGTCGCGTGCGCGAGGTGGCGGATATGGCTTCTTTGGGACGCCGAGAATCGCTGTTTTCCGATGACATGTTGGGGTGGGGTGCCATCCGATGTGCAAATAAAGGAGTATTCAGCAGGCGCGAGGACAATTTGGGCTCTCTGGAGCCGCCCGGGGACGTATCGAGCGCGAAAAAAAGTTCAGAATTGGACAAATCGTCCGAATTTGTGGCGCAAACGTCGCTCGAGAACGGCTCGGAAGCCTTCCCGCGCACGGATGGAAGCAGAATACTCCAAAAAATGCACGGCGGGTCGGCTACCACCCTGTCGGAAGGCTGGTTTCGCTACGATCGAGCGTCCGGCTGGGTGCTGCGCGGGCTCGATGCGTCGTTTTCGACTGGCGCGGTGCATGCGGTTGTGGGCGGTAACGGCTGCGGCAAGTCGACGATGCTTTCGGTGCTGGCCAAGACTGCCAAGCTGCAGCGTGGTCGTATGGTGCGCGGGGCGGCCTCGGCTGCGCTGCTGCCGCAGAACCCCAAGGCCCTGCTGGTTGCCGAGACGGTGCGCGACGAGCTGATGGAATGGGCCTCGACCTGCGGATATGACGAGAACTTGGCGCGGGAGCGTGCGGCGAGCTTGGGGTTGTCGGGTCTGGATGGACGCCATCCGTACGATCTTTCGGGCGGGCAGCGTCAACTGCTTGCATTGGCAAAACTGCTGCTAATCGGCCCCGAACTGCTATTGCTCGATGAGCCCACCAAGGGTCTAGACCTGTTCAGCCGCCGCATTATCGCCCGCGCCCTGCGTGGCCATGCGAAGGCTGGCGGCACCGTCATCACGGCTACGCACGATTTGGACTTTGCCGAGCAGGTAGCCGACGACGTCGCCATGATGTTTGACGGCGAGATTGCCTGCATGGAGTCCCCGGCCGACTTCTTTGCCGACAACGTGTTCTATAGGGCGTGATGGGATGACGGACTGTCGTTTCTCGCGCTTGCTTGCAAAACTGGAGATCCCGCTGTTGTTGGCGGTGCCGGCGGTGATGGCTGCGGCGTTGCTGTCGGGTGTTGAGCAGGCAGCATTGGCCATGCTGGTTGTGGTGGCGCTGGTGCTCGCGCTGTTCTTTGCGGGTTACGAGGCATCTCGTCCGGGTTTGCGCCAGATTATGCCCACGCTGGTTCTGGCAGCATTGGCCGCGGCGGGGCGCATCTTGTTTGGCCCCATTCCCGACTTTAAACCCGTGAGTGCCATCGCCATTATCGCCGGGGCGACACTCGGTCGTCGTAACGGCTTTATGGTCGGTGCGTTGGCGGCGCTGACCAGCAATTTCTTTTTTGGGCAGGGCATGTGGACGCCGTGGCAGATGTATGCCTGGGGGCTCGTGGGATACGTTGGCGGTGCGCTGGCGCATGCCGGCGCTTTTGATCGCGCCGATGGCACCGTGCGTATGCCGGCGCTGCTGACCTACGGCTTTGCTTCGGGTTTGCTGTACGGCGTTGTGATCAACGCCTACGACATTATCGGTTTTGTTCAACCGCTCACGTGGGCGGGTGCCATGGCACGTCTTGCCACGGCAGTGCCGTTCGATATCACACACGGCCTCGCGACCTGCGTGTTTTTGGTCGCCCTGTACAAGCCTTGGTGTCGCCGCATCAACCGAGTCGTCGTGAAGTACGGGCTGTAGGGCTGGTTGCGCCGGGGCGGGAATCAATACTGCCGAAGTGCCATTTTAAAACTATGCCGGTTTACGGGGCCAGATTGGCACAAGCAGACCATGCCGGCTATTTTTGAAATAGAGCAAGCCGTTTACCTGCGGTTTTATTATTTCGGAATTGCGTATGGTTGGGGGTTCGCGATTTAGCCCCGTAAACTGGCATAGTTTTGGAATGGCCGGCTGATATTACGGGCGTCGTGACCCTCAAGAGCTAAATTGATCCGTTTTCTTCCGTCTCCAGACGTCCCCGGGGAATCAGCTGAACTCGCCCGCCACGAAATCGGCCTATCTACTACGTTTGGCCCGACACCCCCAAACACAACCGCGTTTTATGAAAAACCGTAGGCTTTCTACCTGCGGTTTTCTTTTTGCGTTGTTCACTGTGGTTGAGGGTGGTGGCTTAAACGTAGTAGATGGGCGTGTTTCGTGGCGGATGGGTCACGTGGATACCCTCACGAGGCCCAAAACGATCCGTTTTCCTCCGTCCCCAGGGGATCAGTTGGGGCTAGAGCTCTAGCGTGAGGGTGACGGGGCAGTGGTCGCTGCCGAAGATGTCGCCGCGGATGCCGGTGTCGCGTACGTTGTCGGCGATTGCGTCGCTTACCAGGAAGTAGTCGATGCGCCAGCCTGCGTTGTTCTTGCGGGCATTAAAGCGATAGCTCCA
Source organism: uncultured Collinsella sp. (assembly GCA_900544845.1). GTDB lineage: Bacteria > Actinomycetota > Coriobacteriia > Coriobacteriales > Coriobacteriaceae > Collinsella. The sequence goes on from UQWV01000065.1 coordinate 2,649, forward strand.
CCAGCTGTAGACGCCCTCGACGTCGGGGTTTGCCGTGCGCCAGGTATCGGTAAAGCCGGCGTTGAGTAGCTCGGTGAACTTGCCGCGCTCCTCGTCCGAAAAGCCCGCGTTGCCGCGGTTGGACTTGGGGTTCTTAAGGTCGATCTCCTCGTGCGCCACGTTAAAATCGCCGCAGGTCACGACGGGTTTGCCGGTCTCGCGCTCGAGCGCGTTCAAAAAGCCGCGGTAAGCATCGTCCCAGGCCATGCGCACGTCGATGCGGGCGAGTTCATTTTGGGCGTTGGGCGTATAGACGTCGACAAACCAAAACTTGTCGAACTCGAGCGCGCAGACGCGGCCCTCGGTCGCGGCTTGGGCAACGAGCTCGGCGGTCTCGCCTTCGCCGGCGTAGGACAGCAGCGCATCGGCGTGCAGCACGCGCAGCGGTTCCTGGCGGCTAAAGACCGCGGTGCCCGAATAGCCTTTACGCTCGGCGTAGCTCCAGGTTTGGTGATAGCCGGGCAGGTCAATATCGACCTGGCCTTCTTGCAGCTTGGTCTCTTGCAGCGCCAGGATATCGACGTCGAGTTCTTGCGCGATCTGGATAAAGCTCGGGTCCTTTTTGAGCACGGCGCGCAGGCCGTTGACGTTCCACGAGGCGAAAGTGTAAGTCTGAGGCATGGTGTCCTTTCGACGGGGTTGGCAGGCTTAAGATTAGCGCAACGGGGGCGGGGTGGGCTCCGTGGGCGACGGCGCAATCGCGGCCGCCCCGACCAACATGGACGGAGGACAAACATGACGCAAGCGATAACAGATCCCAGGCAGGCCTCCGCCGCGCTGGCGGAGCTGTTCAATACCCACGAGCGCGTGGTGTTCTTTGGCGGCGCTGGTGTTTCCACGGCAAGCGGCATTCCCGATTTTCGCAGCGTGGACGGCCTGTATCACCAGCAGTTTACCTATCCGCCCGAGACCATGCTCTCGCACAGCTTTTACGAGACACATCCGGCGGAGTTCTTCGACTTTTACCGCACCAAGATGATCGCGCTTAACGCTAAGCCCAACCGCTGCCACACCAAGCTGGCCGAGCTGGAGCGAGCCGGCAAGCTCGATGCCGTGGTGACGCAAAACATCGACGGCTTGCATCAGATGGCGGGCTCGCAGCGCGTGTTTGAGTTGCACGGATCGGTCCATCGCAACATTTGCCAGTCGTGCGGAGCGGTCTATAGCGCCGAGTGGATTTGCTCGCGCGAGCACGAGGACGCCGCGGGCGTGCCCGTGTGCCCCGCGTGCGGTGGTCGCATCAAGCCCGATGTAGTGCTCTACGAAGAGCCGCTCGACGAGCATGTGTTGACCGGTGCCGTTGCCGCCATCGCCGCGGCCGATGCCCTCATTGTAGGCGGGACCTCGCTCGTGGTGTATCCGGCGGCAGGCCTTACGCGATACTTTACCGGCGATACGCTGGCCATATGCAACCTTGCTCCCACCGATCAGGATGCAAATGCCGACCTGCTGATTTCTTGCGACATCGCGGCCGCGTTTGCGTTCTAGCCCGCGCGCGCGGATACAATAGAAAGACTGAGTGCAAAGCGACCCCGCCGCCAGCTCCCCAAGCTCGGCGGCGTGGGCATTTTAGGAGGATGTTCATGGCGAACGACAGTAAGACATGGCGGTGCGGAAAGTACGAGCTCAGCTTTGACCGTCCGCGCATCATGGGCGTCCTCAACGTGACGCCCGATTCGTTTAGCGATGGCGGGGAGCACTTCGACCCCGATGCCGCCATCGAGTACGGCCTGGCGATGCTCGACGCCGGCGCCGACATCATCGACGTGGGCGGCGAGTCCACGCGCCCTGGTTTTACCCCGGTCAACCCCGACGAGGAGGCTCGCCGCGTGCTGCCCGTGGTGCGCGCGCTGGCCAAGGAGGGCGCCATCGTCTCGATCGACACGCGTCATGTGGCGGTTGCCAAGGCGGCCGTGCGCTGCGGCGCCTCGATCGTCAACGACGTGACCGGCTTCACCGATCCCAAGATGGTCGAGTTTGTTAAGACGAGCACCTGCGGCGTCATCGTGATGCATGCCGGCGAGGTCGCCGCGCCCGCACGCACACACGCAACGGTGCAGCTCGATACCTCGGCAGCGGCGTTTGTTGCCGAGAAGGCGCGCGAGGCGGCTGCCGAGGCCGCGCGTGAGGCCGAGAAGCCGGCTCGCCGCCGTCGCGGCAAGTTGCTAGGCGAGCCTAAGCCGGAGGCCAAGCTGCCGGGCGGCGTGGTGCAGCCCTCGCTGCCGTTTGGCGATCCGGAACCCACGCCGGAGCCTGCAAGCGAGCAGGAGACGCCGGCCGCCGAGCAGGCTGCTGCCGCCGAGACCGTCGCGCCCGCGCCCGAGGCCGCGCCCGCAGCCACCGAGGCCGCGTCGGAGTCCAATGACCGACTGGCCGCCATGATGCGCCGCAGCGCCCGCCGCGAGGAAGCCTACGTGCCCACCTCGCAGCTCCGCCGCTTCACCCTGCCCGATTCGGCGCCCATCATGCGCCGCGTCATGGGCTTTCTGTCCGACCAGGCCCGCACGCTCATCCATGCCGGCGTGTCGCGCGACCGCATCTGCATCGATCCTGGCCCGGGCTTTGGTAAGTCGGCTAACGAAGACATCGTCATCCAGCGCGAGACTGCCAAGATGGCGTCACTGGGCTATCCGCTCATGTGCGCCGTGTCGCGCAAGCGCTTTGTGGGCGCCGTCTCGGGCGTGACCGAGGCCGCCGAGCGCGATGCCGCTACGTTTGGCGTGTGCCTGGGCGCCATCCAGGCCGGTGCCAACATCGTGCGCGTGCACGACGCCGCGGGTTTTGCGCAGTTCCTGAACGGCTACTGGGCGGTTGCCAAGCCACAGCCGCGCCGCGCGTTTGTGGCCGTGGGCTCCAACCTGGGGCATCGCTGCGACAACATCCGCGCCGCACGCGAGATGATCGCCGAGATTCCACTCACCTGCGTGTCCAACTCCTCCAAGATCTACGAGAGCGAGCCTGCCTACGAGACGCGCCAGGACGCGTTTGCCAACGCCGTCATCGAGATCAAGACCGAGCTGGCGCCGTTGGTGCTGCTCGACGAGCTCATGAAGATCGAGGCCGAGCTGGGGCGCGACCGCTCCAAAAAGGCCAAGGCCAACGGTCCGCGCACCATCGACCTGGACCTGCTGTGGATGGACGGCGAGACCCACGGCGGCAAAAAGCTGCGCCTGCCGCATCCACTGATCGGCGAGCGCGATTTTGTGCTGGTGCCGCTTGAGGACTTGATGCACGACCCGGCGCGGTTCTTCCGCTACAACGGCGTCGAGGTCAAGGAGCCCGAGGACCGCGTGGGCCATATCGTGGGCGAATTGGGGCGTATGTAGATGATCGAGATGAATGCTGTTGCCGCCGGTACCGAGCTTGACGCCGCGCGTGACGCGGGCCGCGAGGGTGCGTCCGCGGGCTGGTGCGCTTGGAGCGCGGGCGAGGCGTCGTTGACGTTTTCGCTGGTCGTGCGCCCGGATGTGAACATGCATGCCTTCCACGGCCTGCCGTTTGTGGCCGCGATGGGCATGATGGACGCGCTCGTGGGCACGGCTTCGACGCCGGGGTTGGGCCTTGCCGGTAAGGTGGGTATCCAGTGGCCGAGCGATATCGTGTGCGGTGCGCCTGCGTTTGAGACGTCGTTTGCACGCGTCTCCGTCAACGGTGGCGCCGGTGCCGCAGGCATGTTCGGTGCCGTGACGGTGGATATTGAGCGTTCGGCGCTGAGCGAGCTTGGTGTGGACGTGGCTGACGAAGCGCTGGTCGAGGAGTTGGCCGCCGCCGTGCTGACCCGTGTGGACACCTGGGCGGTTGTTGCCAACACGCCGCAGGGCGCTGCCGGTCCGCTGGCCCCCGTGTTGGGCGAGTACTTCGACATGGTGCCGCTGCTGGGCCGCCAAGTTGCGGCGGTGTCGCCCAACGGCTTGCCGCTTGCGGTCGGTGTGTTTGCGGGCCTGGACATCTGGGGTCGCGCGACCATTAAGACCGATGCCGGCGAGCAGGAGTTTCCGCCCGAGGCCGTGCGCATTCGCGGACTGTAACGCGAGGCGCCCGCGCTCAAAGATAACGATGACAACGAAGCCCTCTTCGGCCTGTGCCGGGGAGGGCTTTGCGTGACTGCGGGGTAGCACCTCGGACCTATTCCTCAAAACTGAAAATTTTTCGATTTTGAGGAATAGGCTTGGCGAGCATTTGCGGGGACTGTGGCATCGGGCGTGCTTGACTTAAGCTCCTGCTCTATCCCAGCTCTTGCATGCGGCGGTAGATTTCGCAGATACCCTTGATGGTGAGCTGTCCGTCGACCACGTCGAAGGCATCGGTCGAATCGGCGACGATGCTGGCGAGACCGCCCGTGGCGATAACGGTGGCATCCTCGCGGCCCAGCTCGCGCTTCATGCGCGCGACCAGGCCCTCAGCCATGGCGGCGGCGCCCGTCACGGCGCCCACCTTGATGCACTCCTCGGTATCGCGGCCGATGGCATGCTCGGGCGCCTCGAGCGGCACGCTGGCGAGTTTGGCGGCACGGGCGGCAAGCGCGTCCATGGAGATGCGGATGCCCGGCGCGATCGCTCCGCCAATGTAATAACCGTCCTCGTCGATGACGTCGATATTGGTTGCGGTGCCAAAGTCCACCACGATTGCCGGCGCGCCGTAGAAAGTTTCGGCTGCGACGGCGTTAGCGACGCGATCGGCACCTACGGCCTGGGGGCGCGCCGCGCGCAGTTTGGTCACCGCGGCCGTCTGCGGTCCGATGACGATGGCGTCCGCGGCAATGCGGTCGGCCACGGCGTGCCACTCGCGCGAGAGCTGCGGCACCACGCCCGCAAAGGCGATCGCGTCGACCGCGTCGAGCGAAAGGCCGTACATCTTAAAGAAGCCCATCAGGCGCACATGGATCTCGTCGGCGGTATAGGAGCGGTCGGTGGGCATGCGCCACGACTGCACCAGCTCGTCTCCGTCAAACAGGCCCATGGCCGTCTGCGTGTTTCCCATATCGATAGCGAGCAGCATGTCTACTCCCGGTGTTGGCATAAAAGGACGCGCACCATTGTATACGCGCCGCCGACGGCGCTCGGCTGCGATTCGTTTACGGTGATAGGGGCTGAGGGGTTTAAATATGAAGGAATTATGCTCCACGAGATTTTCCTTGCCGTTTACCGAACTCCCGCGTAATATTCTTTCTTGCGCACATGAGGCGCCCAGACATTGCGGGGTGGAGCAGTCTGGTAGCTCGCCGGGCTCATAACCCGGAGGTCGTAGGTTCAAATCCTGCCCCCGCGACCAAGACTTTTAGCAGCTCAGAGGCATTGTTTCTCTGGGCTGTTTCTTTTTTGACTTTCAATCTTGGTCGAATTTTGGTCGAAATCAATTAATAACGGCATTTTTCGAACAGGATGCCTGCTTGAACCATCTCCACACTGGTTGACGCCGGTTGGCGACGAGTTCAGCAGGACCGTTCGGCGCTCCTCCACACTTTCTGCGCTTTATTTGAGAGTTACCAGACAAGAATGACGAAGTCCCTCTAGCTCTGGCGGGCCTATGCCGTGGGCATGGGTGGGGCCCCACCGGGGGCGGGCCTTATTTGGAAAGAGGCAGTTACAAGACCGTAGATTGCTCTTGGTCGAATTGGCCTGAAATGAGATTCGGGTCGCTACGCCCATTATCTAAAATGGTGACATCTGAGCTGTAACAAAGGCGCCGCTATATGAATACGGTCTACGATGCTCTTGACCCTATCGTTAACGGGTTGGTATCGAACAATCTGGCGCGATGTTGGGGATGAGCTGCGGCAGTACGACGCTTTTGGCCGACCGGCTGATAAGTGGGCTGATAGGCCCTCTCGTCTCTACGCTATCTGCCACGAGTTTTCGGGAGCGCGCGAGATGCCGATGACGTTCGAGGAGGCCGAGGAGGAGCAGGAGCGCGAGCCTTGGGAAGATGAGCTCATCAGTTTCGTCTTCACGGACAGCGGCATAATCGCCGCGGCGTTGACGAACGGCACCTGATAGCGCCTCTCCGCGGATCGAGTGGTTCGTTTTTCAAGGGAAGGGAAACCGCATGGCTAAGAAGAGATATATTTTGCTATTCGTGTACCCGTACGAGCTGAAGGGCGTCGACGAACGTCGTGGGCTCCTGCTACGGTCGTTTGATGGCGAGAGGCTCTACAATGGTGCCAGATTATCGGTCGAGAGGGTGACGGATGAAGACTTATAACTTGGACACCATTCAGAAGGTTCCCCTGCGCGAGGTGTGGCCGCATGAGGCCCACGACTTCACCAAGTGGCTGGCCGAGGAGCAGAATCTCGCAACCCTCGGGATGGCGGTCGGAATCGAGCTCGAGCTAATAGAGACGGAGTCGTCGGTCGGCTCGTTCAACGTGGATATCTACGCGCAGGAGTCCGGTACGGGCCGCAAGGTGATCATCGAGAACCAGCTCGAGGACACCAACCACGACCATCTCGGCAAGGTGATCACGTATGCCGCCGGCAAGGGCGCCGAGGTCGTCATCTGGGTCGTGGCGCACGCCCGCGACGAGCATCGCCAGGCCATCGAGTGGCTCAACCAGCACACCGACAGCGACTTCGGGTTCTTCCTGGTCGAGGTCGAGCTCTGGAAGATCGGGGGCTCCCTGCCCGCCCCGCGCTTCGGCGTGGTCGAGCAGCCGAACGAGTGGACCAAGACCGTGAAGCTCTCCGAGGGGCTCAGCGAGACCGAAAAGGTCAAGCTGGCGTACTGGACGGCCTACCGCGATGTGGCAGGCGGCCATCCGGAGTTCCTCAAGGAGTTCAGCCCGCAGAAGCCCAGCAAGGACCATTGGTCGACGCTTCGCCTGGGGGTCTCGGCATACCATCTCGCCCTGCTCATCGATACGCAAAAGGGCCGCACGGGCATCGAGCTGTACGTGGACGACGACAAGGAGATCGGGCACCGCGCCATCGCCAACAGCGGGGTCTTCGAGGATCACCTCGGGCTGACGGCGGTGACCTTCGATGCGAAAAAGGCATCGGGGCTGCGCTTCTACAAGGCGGGCCACCCCATCAAGGGCCACCAGGACGCATGGCCGGGGTACATCGAGGAACAGCTCGGATGGGCCCTCGAGATGAAAAAAATAATCGCGGAGATCGAGCTCTAAAAAACGCCCCGGCAGTAAAATGTGAACTGCCTCCCATTTCTTGGACACGAGAAATGGGAGGCTTTTTATGCGTGTCGACTTGAGGGTGAAGCACGACATCGAGGCCAGGAAGGCGGCGATCGGGC
>UQWV01000066.1 GCA_900544845.1 uncultured Collinsella sp.
GCTGACCGGTGGACGGCACCGAGCCGCCATCGAACTTGGAAGGGGGAGGCCTCGCGGCCTCCCCCTTTTTTGCGTTTGCGGGATTGTGTCTCACATAGTAGCTGTGTTTTATAACCCTCGTTTGTCGCATCTTCTGTGAACGGGCTACAATAACTTAGTCTGTGCGATATGGAGGTGAACATGGCTGAAGCTGGTATCGGCGTTGATATCGTCGAGATTTCCCGTATGAAATCAATTCTTGAAAAGACGCCGTCGTTTGCTCGGCGTGTGTTTACCGAAGAAGAGCGTGCGTATTGCGATGCATCATCGCGTCCCGCTGCTCACTATGCGAGTCGCTTTGCTTCGCGCGAGGCGGTGCTTAAAGCTCTCGGCACGGGTTTTAGTCAAGGCGTGGGTCGCAAGGATGTTTCGGTAACGCGTGATAAACTCGGCAAACCGAAGGCGCTGCTTTCGGGCCGTGCTCTCGAGATCGCTCAAGAACTGGGTGTTGTTGAGGTCGCTCTTTCCATTACGCTTACGGGAGACTTGGCCGTTGCGAATGCCATCGCGATTACCGAAGATGCTCGACCTAAGCCAAAAGATGAAAAACTGAGCACCAAGAAACGCGTTGCGCAGACATTTAAAGAGGCTCGCTCTGTTTTAGATGAGCTTGAGCAGCTGCAGAATTCAGCATTGACGGAGCACCTGGGCGATGCTTCGCAAGATACGCTAGGAGCATAGATGAAACCGGTTTTGAGTACCGAAGAAGTCGTTCGTCTCGAGGATATCATCGAACGAGAAGGGACTTCGAAGGCCGAGCTTATGGAGCTGGCGGGTGAGTTTGCCGCCAACGAGGTCTTGAAGCTCAATCCCGATCGGGTTCTCGTTCTGGTCGGTTTTGGTAATAATGGCGGCGACGGTTGGGTTGCCGCCGATATCCTGAGCCATAAGGGTGTGGACGTGGATATCGTTTCTCCGGTTGAGCCGGATGAGATTCCTGCTGCTCTGGCACGTCATGTTGCTCGTCGTACGGCCGGCCGCGATGTGCACGTTTGCGTCGGCCCCTCGCGTGATGAACTCGAGGTTTTGATTGATAAGGCCGATGTTGTTGTCGATGCCATTTTTGGTACCGGTTTCCACGGGAATCTGCGTGCGCCGTTCTCCATTTGGATTCCTACGGTCAATGAATGCGCCGATTGTGTCGTATCCATTGATGTCCCCTCGGGCCTGAATGCCGAGACGGGCGTTGTTGATGACGACTGCATTCGTGCCGAGCATACGGTGACGATGATTGCGCCCAAGATTGGTCTGTATAGCGCTGATGGCCCTGAGTATGCTGGCGATTTGATCTGCGGCAATCTTTACGACCGTCTTGACGAGGTCATCGATGATGTCGACCACGCCGCCGAGATTGTCGAGCCCGGTGACTTAGTTGATTACTTTGCTCCACTACCTACGAATATCGATAAGTATTCCCGTGGCTCTGTGCTTATTGTCGCCGGATCTGCGCAATATCCTGGTGCTGCCATTATGGCGGCCAAGTCTGCAGCTCGCGCGGGTGCTGGTTACGTGGCAGTCGCGGCTCCTGACGCCTGCGCCAATCTTATTCGCATGGCACTTCCTTCGATTCCCGTCTTTGCTATTCCGTCTGATTCCCGCGGCTCCTTTGGCGCCGCTGCGCGCATGACGGTGTGCGAGATTGCAAAGAAGTACAGCTGTGTACTGTGCGGTCCCGGTATGACGACATCTGCCGGCGCTATGCAGGTGGTTTCGGGCTTGCTCGAGCTTGATGTGCCGCTTATCTTGGACGCCGATGCACTCAACTGCCTTGCTAAGATTGCCATTGACGGTATTGATAGTAATCCCGAGATGTATCGTCGCGAGCAGCCGTTGGTTATGACGCCGCACTATCGTGAGCTTTCGCGTCTGGTTGCCGGCGACGAGGTGAACGACCTTGGTACCGCGATTGCGGCCGCGCAGAAGGTTGTCTGGGCTGCAGGCTCCGACAATCTGGTGGTCATTGCCAAGGGGCCGACGACGGCTATCTGTGGCGTTGAGCGTGTGCTGCTGCCGCTCTCGGGTCCGGCTTCTCTGGCAACTGCCGGTTCGGGTGATGTTCTCGCGGGTATTTTGGCCGGCACGCTTGCCACCATGCGCGACGAGATGGATCGTTGGGAGTTGCTGTATTCGTACGCCGTCGCACTTCACAGCTACGCCGGTTTTGCTGCGGCGACGGAGTATGGTGAGAAGAGCGTCATCGCGACCGATCTTATCGACTTGATCGGTCCTGCCATGGAACTGGCGGCAAAGGATGCGCTCGAAGATCTGGGAATCATGGACGAAGGGTCGGATGACTAATCATGAATAAAGCCGATTTGACGCGCTGGTCCTGGGTCGAGATCGACCGCGGGGCGCTCCGTCGCAACACGAGGGCCTATAAGAACTTGCTGAATCCATGTCAGCGCCTGTGCTGCGTGGTCAAGGCCGATGCTTATGGTCATGGAGCTGTTGAGTGCGCCAAGATCATGTATTCGGCCGGTGCCGACATGTTTGCCGTGGCGACGGTTAACGAGGGCGTTGAGCTCCGACAGGGCGGGATAACGAAACCCATCCTCATCCTAAGCGAGCCGCCTATCGAGGCCATTCCGACGTTGCTCGAGTTTGATATCATGCCCTCGGTCTATACGTCTGACTTTGCTCTTGCGTATGGCGAATGTGCCGTCGCGGCGGGCAAGGTGGGCAAGTATCATCTCGCCATCGAGACGGGCATGAACCGCATCGGCGTACATTACACGCAGGTGCTCGACTTTGTCCGCGGTATAAATTTCCATCGCGGTATTCAGTGCGACGGCGTATTTACGCACTTCGCCACGGCCGATGAACCTTCGGGCTGGGACTACAAGCTGCAGTGTCAGCGCTTTACCGAGGCCGTTCAGGCCATTAAGGATGCGGGTTTTGAGTGCGGTATCGTGCACTGCGCCAACACGCCGTCCTCGATGCTCGACCCCTCGATGCATTTTGATATGATTCGCGCCGGCGTTGGCTTGTATGGCATGCAGCCGTGCGAGCTGAGTGGCCGCGTGATGCAGCTCGATCCCGTTATGAGCGTCCATGCGCGCGTGACGCGCGTGGCACACCCTGCGATGGGTGAGGGCGTGGGCTACGGTTTTACCTACCGCGTACCGCGCACGCGCGTTCAGATCTGCACGCTGCCGATCGGTTATGCCGACGGCCTATCGCGTACGCTTTCCAATCGTATGGATGTGCTGTATCGCGGCGAGCGCGTGCATCAGGTTGGCAATATCTGCATGGACCAGTTTATGGTCGCCATTCAGTCCAACCCGGCACACGAGATTCCCGAGGCCGAGTATGGTGACGAGATGATTATTGTCGGCCGCGATGGCGATGCCGAGATCACTATGGACGAGATGGCCCGACTGCGCGGAACGATTAACTACGAGGTCGCCTGCGGCTTTGGCATGCGCCTCGACAAGGTCTACGTGTAGGAGTCGCCATGGGCGTCATGCACATCCCCGGCCATACCCATCAGGCACCACGTGAGGTCGCACTCGAGGAAATTGAGGCCGTTCTGGGCGATTGTCACCTCTGCCAGCTCTACCAGTCGCGTCACAATATCGTGTTTGGCGTGGGAAACCCCCGCGCTCGCGTGATGTTTATTGGTGAGGCGCCGGGCCGCAATGAGGATTTGCAGGGCGAGCCCTTTGTGGGGGCGGCAGGCGAGGATCTCAACGGCATTTTGTCGCTGGCGGGGCTCAAACGCGAAGACGTCTACATTGCCAACGTGCTTAAGTGCCGCCCGCCGGGAAACCGCAATCCGCGTCCCGAGGAAGTGCTGGCTTGCTCGCCGTTTTTGCGTGAGCAGATTCGAAGCATCTGGCCTGATATTATCGTGACGCTCGGCAACCCCGCGACGCACTTTGTGCTTAAGACCGAGATTGGCATTACTAAGCTGCGCGGCAGGTTCCACCAGATGGGGCATTTTGTAGTAATGCCCACTTTTCATCCGGCAGCAGCGCTGCGCAATCCGGCGTGGCAGGAGCTGCTGGAGGAAGACTTTAAGATGCTGGGCGATTATCTGGAGCGACATCCCGCACCAGAGGACGCCTCGGAATAATAAGGAGCATATATGTCCCTGGAGCGCCTGGGGGTAGGTACTTACAAAACGACTTGCGCTGCCGATACGGAGTACTTTGGCGAGCTAATTGCACCGTGCCTTGAGGACGGAGATGTGCTCATCCTGACCGGTGGCCTGGGAGTGGGCAAAACTCACTTTACCAAGGGCGTCTCGCGCGGGCTGGGCGATGGGCATATGGTTACGAGCCCTACGTTTGCGCTCATGGCCGTTCACGATCAAGGTCGTATTCCGCTGTTTCACTTTGATCTATACCGCCTGGAGCATGCCTACGAGCTCGAGGATACGGGCATTTTCGATGTGCTGGGCTATGAGGGTGCTTGCCTGCTGGAATGGGGCGAACAATTCCAAGACGAGCTGACGGATGAGTATCTTTCGGTGACGCTCAAGCGTGATGAGGGCGACAGCGATGTGCGAACGATAACGCTTGAGGCGCACGGTGACCGCGCAATGGAGCTTTCCCATTTGATTGATAAGGCTGTACAAGATGAGCTTGCATAACGACAACGCGCTGGTGGTGGCGCTCGATACCTCGACCGACATGCTTGCCTGCGCGGCAAGTTGGATTGATAGACAGACGGGCGAGACGAAGCTCGTGAGTGGCGACCACATGTGTCGCCGTCACGCCAACGTTGAGCTCGTGAATACCGTTGATGGTGTGCTGGCTCAAGCCAGTCTGGATCGCAGCGATGTTGGTTGCTATGTGGTCGGCCGCGGCCCGGGGTCGTTTACGGGTGTGCGCATCGGTATCTCCACTGCCAAGGGCCTCGCACGTGGTGCCAATGTTCCGCTGCTGGGTGTGTCGACACTCGATGCCTGCGCCTGGACGGCATGGAAGGCTGGCGTGCGCGGCAAGCTTGGTATCTTGGCCGATGCTATGCGCGGTGAGGTATATCCGGCGCTGTATATGCTGGTCGATGAGGGCCCCGAGCGTCAATTTGAGCGCGAACACGTGGTCAAGGCCGCCGTGGCGCTCGATGAGTGGCGCCAAGCAGCGGACTGGGACCAGGTTCAGCTGACCGGCGACGGTCTCGTGCGCTATGGCAAGCTGCTGGGTGAGGACGAGATCGCCCGCTGCGTGGAGCGCGACCTGTGGTGGCCTTCGGGCGAGGGCTTGCTGCTCGCGCACGCTGCGGGTGACGGCGATCCGGCCCGCGTCCTGCCGATTTACACGCGCCTTTCGGATGCCGAGGAAAACGAGCGCAAACGTCTTGGTCTTGCCGAGAGTGCGCAGAGCGAAATTACGGGCGTTGCCGATGAGCTCGCCGGTCGTCATCTGCAGTTCCGTCCCATGGGCGCGGCGGATGCCGAGGGCGCGAGCGCGCTAGAGGCTGCCTGCTTTGAAGGTGCCGGACACGAGGCGTGGACGCCGGGCATGTTCCTGTCCGAACTGGGCGAGGACGTCGCTGCGCCGCGTAGTTGGTGGGTGGCACACGACGACGGCAAGCTACTGGGCCTTGCCGGCGGTATGGTCGTGGACGGTGATGTGCAGATTCTGGATGTCGCCGTCGACCCGGCACATCGCCGTGAGGGCATTGCCCGCAAGCTGCTGTCGCATGTGAGCTATGATGCCCAGATGCTCGGCTGCACCACGGCTTCGCTCGAGGTCGAGGACGGCAACGAGGGAGCGATCGCGCTTTATAACGCTCTGGGCTTTACCGAGGCAGGACGGCGCCGCGGCTACTATGGTGCCGGCAAGGATGCCATCGTCATGACGGCTCCGCTGCCCCTCGTGCTTCCGGTCGACAATGCTTCGCCCGAGCCGACGGCGGCAGAGCAGCGCGTATGGCCGCTGCCTGCGCCTGGGCGCTCCGAGGGGGAGCGAGCCGAAATTGAACGCCGCCGCCTAGTGCTCGCTATCGAGAGTTCCTGCGACGAGACGGCCGTGGCGATTATCGATGCGGATGGCAATATGCTGGCCAACCAGGTGTCGACGCAGATTGATTTTCATGCTCGCTTTGGCGGCGTGGTGCCCGAGATCGCCTCGCGCAAACACGTTGAGGTGATTGTGAGTGTCGTGGATGCGGCGCTCGAGGATGCCGCAGCATCGCTTGGTCTTGAGGGTGGGGCCATTGCTCCCAGCGAGCTTGCCGCCGTGGGCGTGACACAGGGTCCGGGCCTGGTGGGCGCCCTCGTGGTGGGCGTCGCCTTTGCCAAAGGCTTTGCCTACGCTGCCGGTAAGCCGCTCGTATGCGTCAACCATCTGGAGGGGCACCTGTTTGCCAACTTGCTGGCGCAGCCCGACCTCAAGCCGCCGTTCATCTTCACGCTTGTCTCGGGCGGGCACACCATGCTCGTGCACGTGAAGGCATGGGGCGACTACGAGGTACTTGGTGAGACGCTCGACGACGCTGTGGGCGAGGCCTTCGACAAGGTAGCCAAGGCATTGGGTCTGGGCTATCCCGGTGGCCCCATCATTTCCAGGCTGGCCGAGACGGGCAACCCCAAGGCGATCGATTTCCCCCGTGCGCTTAACAGCAGAGGAGACTATCGCTTCTCGCTTTCGGGCCTTAAAACCGCTGTGACGCTCTACATTGAACAGGAGACCAAGGCCGGGCGCACGATTCACCTGCCCGATCTGGCAGCTTCGTTTGAGGCAGCTGTCTTTGACGTGCAGTACAAGAAGGCCAAAAACGCATTGCACGCTACCGGATGCAAGGAATACTGCATCGGTGGCGGCGTCTCGGCCAACCCGCATCTGCGCGAGATGATGATCAAGAAGCTTGGGCGTCAGGGGATTCGCGTAACGGTGCCGCCCTTGTCTGCCTGTACCGATAACGCAGCCATGATTGCGGAGGTCGCTCGCCGTAAATTCGACCGAGGTGAAATCTCGCCGTTCGACGTCGACGCCGATCCAAACATGACGCTGTAGCTGGTACGGCGCGGTCCCCGGACGGAGGGGCCGGATATAAGGCTTCCTGCTCTACAGTCCTGCGCAAGACGAAGGCCACATTAAGTGGCCTTCTTTGCGTGCGGAACTCGCGATAAACCTTATATCCGGCCCCTCCGTCCGGGGCCCGGTCGGGTTCGATATAGCTTCTGGGCTGGTTTGGCGTCGACAACGTCCGGCAAGGTTAGCCAGCTGCGTCGAATTTCCGGCGTTCTTTAGCTGAAAGAAAAAGTTGGCGTGCGGAGCTTTGCTCCGCATTTGGGATGGGAGCCCCTGAGAGCCGCGGGAGCCGGGCGGCGCATATGAACTTTATCGCGAGTTCCGCACGCAAAGGAAAGCACTTAATGTGCTTTCCGTCTTGCGCAGGACTGTAGAGCAGGAAAGTTCATATGCGCCGCCCGGCTCCCGCGGCTCTCAGGGGCATCTCTCATGCAAAAACTGTCGTGGGGTAAAGTCCGAGGTCAGTGGCGTTTTATACCGAGAAATCCAAAAAAGTTGAAAATTCATTACAAATTTGCGTTGACTTTAGGTAACTAAAGTTTCATACTCCTTTTCAACCACTGGGGGATGTGAACACGCACGGATCGTTCGCATCATGATTGAAGAGGATTTCTTAGACATGTTCACGCATCAGCTAAACATTATCAGCGTAGTAATTATCTGATGCGGGTTAGCACATACAGCTAGCCCGTACGATAACGGGCGGCTGATGAAGATGAGGGCCGTCGAGCGCAACCGACGGCCCTCATTTTTTATGTCTGGGAAGTTCTTTTTAGAGGAGGAAATGTAATGAACGGAGTTTTGCTCATGGTTGTGGCCGCGGCGGTGCTCGCCTGCGGCTATCTGGGCTATGGCCGATGGCTGGCCAACAAGTGGGGCGTTGACAAAGAGGCCCTCACGCCGGCCAAGCGCATGAAGGACGGCAACAGCTTCTCGCCCGTCTCCGCCTTCACCGCGTTCTCGCACCAGTTCAGCTCGATCTGCGGTGCCGGCCCTGTTACGGGTACGATCGTCGCCATGGCCTTTGGCTGGCTGCCCGTCGTGCTCTGGGTCCTCGTCGGCGGCATCTTCTTTGGTGCCGTCCACGACTTTGGTGCCCTGTACGCTTCGATGAAGAACAACGGCAAGTCGCTCGCTCAGCTCATCGAGAAGTACATCGGCAAGACTGGCCGTCGCCTGTTCCTGCTGTTCTGCTGGCTGTTCTGCATCATCGTCATCGCCGCCTTCACCGACATGGTCTGCAAGACGTTCATGTTCACCCCGGCCGTTGACGCTTCTGGTGCTGCTACCGGTGCCATCGACTTCACCAAGTCCTATGCCGCCGGCTGCGCTGGTACCATCTCCATCCTGTTCACCTTCGTCGCTATCGCCTTTGGTTGGGCTCAGAAGAAGTTCAACCTCACCGGCGCTGCCGAGTTCGTCACCGGCGTGGTCCTCATGGTCCTCATGTTTGCCGTCGGTATGCAGTTTCCGGTCTACCTGGACAAGTTCCAGTGGTTCGCCGTCGTCATGGTCTACCTGGTCTTCGCTGGCGCTATGCCCATCCAGATGCTCAAGACCCCGCGTGACTACCTCACTTCCATCATGATGATCGTCATGATCGTCTGCGCTGTCCTTGGCATCGTCGTCCTGGGCGTCAACGGTCAGGCCACTATCACCGCTCCGGTCTTCACCGGCTTCTCCACTGCCTCAGGCATGATGTTCCCGGTCCTGTTCGTCTCCGTCGCTTGCGGTGCTCTCTCCGGTTTCCACAGCCTCGTTTCTTCCGGCACCTCTTCTAAGCAGGTCGAGAAGGAGCAGGACGCCGTCAAGGTCGGTTACGGCGCTATGATCGTCGAGTCCTTCGTCGGCATCCTTGCCATCATCGTCGCCGGCATCATGTTCTCCGACATGAACACCGCCGGTACCGGCGCCCTCAACGCCGGCGTCGCTTCCACCCCGTTCCAGATCTTCGCCGCTGGCATCTCCCGCGGTATGCAGGCCTTCGGTGTTGACGGCACGCTCGCTACCGTCTTTATGACCATGAACGTTTCCGCTCTGGCCCTGACCTCGCTCGACGCCGTCGCCCGCATCGCCCGCACCTCGTTCTCCGAGTTCTTTGCCCGGACCAACGACGCCCTGGCCATCGAGTCCAAGGCCGGCTACATGAAGGTCCTCGGCAACCCCTGGTTCGCCACGGTCGTCACCCTGCTTCCCGGTCTCGCCCTCGCTTTTGGTGGCTATGCCAACATTTGGCCGCTCTTTGGTGCTTCCAACCAGCTGCTCGGCGGCATGACCATGATCACCCTCGCCGTGTTCTGCAAGTGCACCGGTCGCAAGGGCTGGATGCTCTACGTGCCCGTCGCCTTCCTGCTCTGCTGCACCTTCACCTCGCTGGTCCAGAGCGCCATGGGCTGCATGACCGCCGTCCAGGCCTACGGTTTCTTCGGTACCATCCCGGCTACTGCCACCACGGCCGCCGTCTCCGTCGCCGCCACCAAGGGCCTGCAGCTCGTCTTCGCCGTCCTGCTGATGGTCCTGGGTCTCATCGTCGCCGTCAACTGCCTCAAGGAGTTCTTCGGCAAGGAGGCTGGCTCCATGCCCGACGAGGAGCCCGAGTGGTCCGAGATGGGCAAGGCCGAGTATGGCCGCGCCGCTGCCGCTGAGGCTCCTGCCGATGCCGAGACCGCCAAGGCTTAGTCGACCTGACGAGTTGAACGCCACATCTATATGACTCGGAAAGACCGGGTCCGCAATCAAGCGGACCCGGTCTTTTTTCTTCAAGACTTTAGTCTGCTGGCCGCGCAGCGGCCAGCTTTAAACCACCCGCTACGCGGGTGGAGACAAACGGCTTTA
>UQWV01000067.1 GCA_900544845.1 uncultured Collinsella sp.
CTAAAATCGGCAGCCCCTGACGCGTCTGTTGACCCAGTGCATAGGTCGCACGCTTCATAAAGTCGGCATCGATGACGGTCTCGTCGTCATCCAAAAACACAACCGCGTCGTGCCCCAGCACCGCCGCGCAGGCAAGACCCATGTTGCGGATGGCGCCGTAGCCGCGCAGGCTCACGCACTCGCCCGAGCCTTTGGGCGCAATCTGCGCCACGCGATCGGCAACACGCGAAGCCTGAGTATTGGTAACGATGGTGACCTTAAGTGTGGGATGCGCATTAACGATTTCGCGCACGCGATGGGATACGTCGGCCGTGGCAGAAACCGGACAGACCACCAAGAGAATGATGCGCGGAATGTCGCGCACCTGTTCGAGCGAAGTCAGGCAGCGATCGAGTTCCGGGTTGGCGGCATTGAGCGACGTCGAGTGATCGTAGGTGCCGGGAGCGTTTGCTTGGGTATCATCGCCCGCCCAATATGTTGGGATCACAACCGTGGCGTTCATACCTTTACCCTCCTTGCAACACAAAAACGGGGCGCCGCCAAACACAGGCGACGCCCCGCGACCTAGCTGGTTCCATCATACCCACTTGGGCTAAACATTGTTCGGAAGTCAGAATGATTTATGCGGCTACTTCCAAAAGAGTGCTGCAGATAGGCACAATTGCCGTACTGAGCCCGGTTGTCTTACGCCGCCGCCTGAGCCATACGGGACAGACGGACCAGCAGCAAAAAGCCAACAACCAGCAGAACGCCAATAGAAAGGACGCCCAGCGACGGGTTGCCGGTCAGCGAGGTGACGACCGACACCAGGAAGGTGCCCATCACGCTTGCGTAGCGGCCAAAGATATCAAAGAAGCCATAGTACTCGTTGGACTTTTCCTTGGGGATGATGCGGCCAAAATAGCTGCGGCTCAGCGCCTGCGCACCGCCTTGGAACAGACCGACCAAAATGGCGAGCACCCAAAACTCAAAGGCGGTCTTTAAGAAAAACGCGGCAAAGAGCACGATGCCCATGTAGGCGGCGACGGCCACCAGGATCATGTTGAGCGTGCCCACGCGTCCGGCGAGCTTGCCGTAGATGATGGCGGACGGAAAGGCCACGAACTGCGTAACGAGCAGCGCCAGCACCAGCTGGGTCGAATCGATGCCCAGAGCCGATCCGTAGCTGGTTGCCATGGAAATGACCGTGTGCACACCGTCGATGTAGAAGAAGAACGCGATCATGTAGACCAGCACGGTCTTGTTGTGGGCGATCTCGCGCATGGTGTGTCCGACCTCGGAGAACACGCCGCCCACGATGTGACCGAGAGTGTCCTGGGGACCACGCTCGCGACCGTACTTTTGCTTATAGGTGCGAATGAGCGGCAGGGTAAAGATGAGCCACCAGGCACCGGTGATGACAAACGACAGACGTGTTGCCAGCATGGTGGGGACGCCAAGAGCGGGGCCACCCATGATAAGCGCCAGGCAGATGATGAACGGCACGGTGGAACCGATGTAGCCCCAGGCATAGCCCGAGCTGGACACGGCGTCCATGCGCTCGTCAGTGGTAATGTCGGGCAGCATGGCGTCGTAGAACGTCATGGAAGAGTTAAGGCCGATGGTGCACAGCACGTACACGGTCAAAAATGCCATGGCGGACATGGGGATAGCCTGCGCCAGGCAAAGAACCAGGCCCGTGAGGAAGAAGCCCAAGAAGAACTTAATCTTGTTGCCGGCGTAATCGGCAAGCGCGCCCAGAATGGGCATGAGCATGGCAATGACCAGCGAGGCAATCGTCTGCGCGTTGCCCCAAGCGACCACCAGGTCTGCCGAGGAAGCACCGGTATTGATGGCGTTAAAGTAGATGGGCACCACCGAGGTATTGAGCAGCACGAGGGCCGAGTTGCCCACATCGTACATAACCCAGTTACGCTCGAGCTTGGTGTATTTCATGGACAGGGCCCCTTCGTATTCGCCCGATATGCAGTTAGTTCATCGTACCCCAATTGTCCAGAGGCGCCGGTAAGGATTCGGCAAAGGGGCACGCACGAGCCCTACTCCTCGCGGTCGAACTCTTCGTCGGCGCCGAGCGCGCGACCGCTGTAATTGACGTGGTTGGTCACGGCTTCCATATCGCCGGTCTCGATAAAGCGGGCGACGGTGAGCTCGTAATCGAGCAGTGCGCGGTCAAAGACCTCGGGGAAGCTCTCGGTCGAGACTTCATCGGTAAAGGGGCTCTTCCATGCCAAGTGGCCCAGATTTCCGGTACGCTCGGGCAGCTCGGTCGTCACGCGGTGCGCAAGGCCGTCGAGCAGCGAATAATCGTGCACCAAGCCCTCAAGCAGGGCAATCGCACGCGTCTTGGCCGAACCGGCCGGCTCGATAGTGCGGTAGAGCAGCTGCATGTCCGAGACGGCGCCGGCGTACTCCCCCGCCGGGATGTCGATACCGTACACGCGTCCGGCGACGTAGCTCATCAGCACACCGGCAACGCGATTGATGCGGTCGGTAGTGACGATCTCGCCCGCCGGCGGATAATCCTCGACCGTAGCCCCATCGCGCTTGAGCTGCAGCATCAGCACGTCCAGGTCGCTTTCGAGCACGGCATGAACTTGACTGCCCGAAGCCTCGAGCTCGGGATCGGACTCGACAATGCCAAACTGCTGCTCGTAGACAAAGGGGTGGGCATTGCGATCGAGCACATAGTGCGACAGCAGGCCCAGCGCAAAGGCACGACCCAGATTGGCATCGCGCGGCTGCAGGTGCGACACGCCGTCGCGCAGGCACGAGAACTGGCGCGACATGCGCGAGCGATGCATGACCTGAGCAAGTGACATACAGTCGGAAATGCGCGGCGTGAGCATGTGGAAGAAAAACGGGTCGGGACCTTGGTTTCCCAGGATAAAGGCGATACGCTCCTCGTCGGACGCGATAACGCCCTGCGGAAGACGGTCGATGCTTTCCTCGCCAAACAGATGATGCGTAATGAGCGCGGGCATAATAATCCTTTCGATTTCATTCGATGCAATCCATTATGCCCACCGTGCAGCCATGCCAAACCTGCAACGGTAAACGATGGCGTACCGACCCTTACGCAAGCCCCAAGTGCGATTTGACCTCGGCAGCGCGACGGCGTGAAACGGGCACCGTCGAGCTCACACGGTCGAGCCTGAGCTCCATCAGGCCCGTGGAGCCGATCTCGACATTATGCACGTCTTCCAAATTAACCAGATAGCTGCGGTGGACGCGGATAAAGCCCTCGGAGGCTAGGCGACGCTCGAGCGAGGAAATCGACTCATTGATCAGGTACGTCCCCTCGGCGCAGGCGGCGTTGCAAAAATCGGCGCGCGCCTCAAAGTAGCAGACGTCCGCCACGGGAATGAACACCTTTTTGCCCCCGCGGTCCACCGTCAAGCGCAAAGGCTGACGCGGAGCATGGACGACACGGCGAGCGCCCAGGGCAGTCTCGATCTTGTCGAGCGCCTTTGACAGGCGGGCATCCTCAACCGGTTTGACGATGTAATCGACAGCATCGAGGTTATAGGCATCGGCCGCATGCTCGGCAAATGCCGTCACAAACACCACGACCGGCGGCGTCTTTAGGTTCTGCAGCGTCTCGGCAAGCTCAATTCCCGAGCGACCGGGCATGGTAATGTCTAAAAACAGCACGTCGGGCTTGTTCGACAGAATCGACTCCACGGCTTCGGTGACATTGCCCGCCTCGGCAATCTGACCCACACGCGTATCCTTTTCCAACAGATAGCGTAGCTCAGCCCTAATTGGAGGCTCGTCATCAACCACCAGGATGTTCCAGCCTTCGGACATATGCGCTTCCCCTCTTTT
This sequence comes from uncultured Collinsella sp., assembly GCA_900544845.1. Classification (GTDB taxonomy): domain Bacteria; phylum Actinomycetota; class Coriobacteriia; order Coriobacteriales; family Coriobacteriaceae; genus Collinsella. The sequence continues at coordinate 3,826 of UQWV01000067.1, forward strand.
TCTCTCAATCCAACCGCGTGCTACACCGTTAGCGGCGCCGGCTCATGCGGCTCGCCGTTCAACTCAACGATGACCTGCGTTCCCACGCCCTCCTGGGACTTCACGCGCATGCCAGAATCTTCTCCGTAAAAGAAATGGATGCGCTGAAGCACGTTGAAGAGCGCCAGGCCGCAACCTCGCTTGACGGAGCCGTCGGCGGTAATGCTCTCGGGCTCCTCTCGGCGATGCTGCTCAAACAGATGCGCGCAGGCTTCTTCGCTCATCCCGATGCCGTCATCTTCGACGATGATCTCCAAGCCGTCATCGGTCTCGAAAGCCCTAACACGAATAGAAAGCGGCTCGATCTCGCGCTGCGCATGCTTGATGCAGTTTTCGAGCAGCGGCTGCAAGATAAACGGCGGCACCAGGCTGTCGCGCACCTCAAAGTCGATGTCGACCGAGACGCGCAGACGGCCGTCGCCATACCGGGCCTGCATAAGATTGATATAACGAGTGCCCTGTTCCACCTCGTGCTCGAGCGTGGTGAGCGTATCGGAATCAGAAAGCGTCTGACGATAGTAGTTGGAAAAGTCGATCAGCAGCGATCGCGCCTTGTCGGGCTCGGTTCGAACGAGCGACACGATCGTGCTAATGGTATTGAATAGAAAATGCGGGTCGACCTGCGACTGCAGGGCGCGAAGCTCAACGCGGGCTGTGAGCTCGTCCTGGCGCTCGAGCTCAAAGCTGGCGAGCTGCGTGGAAATTAGATCGGCAAAACCCGAGGCAAGGGCCGTCTGGCGCATATCAATGCTGCTCAGGCGGGGATAGTACAGCTCGAGCGTACCCACGCAATGCCCGCGCACGGTAAGCGGTGCGACAATACCGGCGCGCAGGCGGGGAAAATAACCGCCCGTCTCATTGGAGGTGTCACGAGAAAACACGCTCTGCTCGCCCGTCTCAATCACACTGAGCGTGGTCTTGAGTACGACCGGGGTGCCGGCAGGGCACTTTGCCGAGTCCTCGCCCCAGCTTGCCAACACCTGTTTGCCGTCGGTAAAGCAGATGGCAGAGGCGATGGTCTCGGACAGGATAATTTTAGAGGCGCCCAGGGCCGCTTCGGGCGTAAGGCCGCGCGACGTGTAGGCGAATATTTTTGATGCGATGGCAAGCGTACGGTCGGTTGCGCTCGATGTGAGGTCGTCGGGGACCACAAAGACATACGAGAAAAAGAAGCACAGCATGACCATGCCGGCAATAACGACAACGCCCGGAACGGGATTGGGGTTATCGGTTAAATCCATGATAAGCAGCAGGATAAGCGCCGGAACGACAACACCGAGCAGGATGGCCTGAACCACATGCTGGGCCGTACGAAAGACCTTGGTAGAGTTGTAGCTCTTGCCCAGAATCAGCCTGTTTAAATCCACCGTCATCCCCTTTTATCTATCGCACCCATAGCAATAAAGAGGGCCGCAAGCGACCCTCTCCATTGCATTATGCAATCAAATACTGTGTTTTACATCCAGTCGTCGATGAACGGTAGTTTAGGCGCTGTATTTGTTGGCCTCGCCAAAGGTGCCAGCCTCGACGATCCAGCCGTCCTTCATGATGACGTCCATGTTGTCGGTGTTGAGCACGTGGATGTCGGCGGCGACGTCGCCGTTGACGACCAGCAGGTCGGCGCACTTGCCGGCCTCGATGGAACCGGTCTCGTCCTCGATGTGGCACATCTTGGCACCGTTGAGGGTGGCACAGGTGATGGTCTCGACCGGGGTGAAGCCGATCTTGTCGACGAACTCGTACATCTCCTCGATGGAGCAGGTGCCGTACGGGGTGACGAAGGAGAAGGAGTCGGAGCCGATCGTCATGACGACGCCGCGCTTCTTGGCCTCGCGCAGGCAGTCGTAGTTGCGCTGCAGCTCCTTCTCGACCAGGGTGCCCTCGTACTTGTCATGCAGCTCGGGGACGTAGACGGGCGGATAGGTGGCGTACCAGGTGGGCAGGAAGGCGATCGTCGGGGTGAAGAAGGTGCCCTGCTCGGCCATAAGGTCCATGGTGCGCTCATCGATATCGAAGCCGTGAATCAGCTGCTCGCAGCCAAAGCGAACGGAATCGTAGGCAGCGGCGTGGTTGTTGTAGCAGTGGCTCCACACGGGGATGCCGACCATCTTGGCCTCTTCGACCACGGCCTGGATCTCCTCGGAGCAATAGTGCTGGTCGCGACCGGAGTCCCAGCGCCAGATGCCGCCACCGGTAGCCCAGATCTTGATGGCATCGGGGTTCTCGCGCAGGCGACGACGGACGGCCTTGCGCAGATCCCAAGGGCCATCGACCTGGTCGCCCCAGGGATGGGATTCCTTGTTGAGCTCCTGGGTGCAGTGGTGGGAGTCACCGTGGCCGGCAACGCGGCAGAAGCCGAGGCCGGTGGCCAGAACGCGCGGGCCCTTAAAGACGCCCTTGTCGATGCAGTCACGGATCTGGATACCAAAGCGGCCGATCTCGCAGACGGTGGTGAGGCCGTGGGTGAGGCAGTCGTAGGCCTGCTTGACGGCGACGGCCTGCTTCTCGAGGAGCGGCTGCATGACCCAATCGGTGTCATCGTCGGTCAGGTTGCCCGAGAAGTGCAGGTGGGTGTCGATCAGGCCGGGAAGGACGGTCTTGCCGGCGGCATCGATAGCCTCAACGCCCTCGGGAAGGTCCTGCATAGTGCCGGCGTACTCGATCTTGCCGTTGTCGTCGACGAGAACGAGGGAGTTCTCGACCGGCTCGGCACCGGTACCGTCGATGAGCTTGCCGCCAACGATTGCATACTTAGTGGACATGGTTCCTCCTTATGGATCCATATAGTGGGCGAGGCCGTGTTGGGTCAAGGCCTCACAAAGCTACCCAAGTGGTGCCGGGTTCGGTGCGCGGGAGAGAGGGTCCCGCGCACCCGATCCGCCCCGGCTAGGCGTTACTTTTTGCGGGAATTGGTGAAAGCCATGAGGGCCAGGCCAATAGCCAACCAGCCGATCACGATGCTCCACTCCACCATGTTGAGGGAGGCGGGAGAGAACGGAATCACGAGCAGGCCGATGATGATGGCGCAGGCAGCGATAGCGAGGCCGATGCCAAACTTGCCGCCGGGCACCTCGTAGGGACGAGGCAAGTCGGGCTCGGTGAAGCGCATGCGCAGGCAGGCGAGAGCGACCATACCGCAGGAGAAGATGAAGGCGAGAGCCGACACGTTGGTCAGAGGGATGAGCATATTCTTGCCCAGGAACGGACCGATGACGGTGATGACGCCCAGAACGACACAGGCGAGCTTGGGAGCGCCGGACTTGGGGTCGACCTCGGCGAACTTCTCGGGCAGTTGGCCCTTGCGGCCCATGGCGAGCATGATGCGGCTCGTGGCGCCGTAGAAGGAGTTCATCGGGCCCATGGGTCCAAGCGTGGCGATGACGAGCATGGCCAGGTACAGAAGCATGTTGATGCCCTTGAGGCAGGCAAGCGCGGGAACCGGGCTCTTAACAAACTCATGCCAGTCGAGAATGGTGCCGAACGAGTAGATGCAGACCATGTAGAAGCCGCCGGCGGCCAGCAGGGCCAGGGAGATGATCTTGCCGAACTTGTTCCAGTTGAGGCCCTCGGCTGCCTCCTCAGCCTGCTGAGGAATGGTGTCGAAACCGGCGTAGAAGAACGGGGTCAGAACCAGGACCGACACGATGCCGGCGAACAGGCTGGCGCCCTCGGTAGCGGCCTTGCCGCCGCCAGCGCCGGTGACCTGGGAGAACACGGGCATGGCATTGTCCGGCGAGCCGGTGAACAGCGAGACGCCCATGGCGAGCAGCATGCCGCAGAGCAGAGCCTTGGTCAGGAAGGCCTGGAGCTTGGCGGCCGAGCTGGCGCCGCGGAAGTTGAGGAAGATGACGTAGGCTGCGAAGCCGAGCGCGATCAGCGTCGGGAACAGGTAAACGTCGGCGCCCAGGATGGTGTAGAGCTTGACGGCGCGCAGCCACTCAAGACCGGGCAGGCTGCCGAACATCTCGGACACGAGGGTCGAAATGGCGATGGCCTCCCACGGGCACAGGATGCCGTTGCCCAGGGCCAAAAGCCAACCGGTGATGTAGCTCAGCGTACGGCCAAAGCTACGATCGACATACTCGACGATGCCGCCCGAGATGGGGATAGCAGCCGTGAGCTCGCCGAAAACAGCTCCGACGGGCACGAGGAAGATTGCACCCAAGAGGAATGCGATCATAGCGGGAACGGGACCGCCGCCCACGACCATCCAGTCGCCGACCTGCAGAACCCAACCGGTACCGATGATGGCACCGAAACCGATGGTGAAGAAGTTCCAGAGCGAAAGCGTTTTCTTCATGCCGCCGTTATCCTCGACTGCAACTTCTGCGTTCTTGTCCGCCATTGTTCCCCTCCTTTCCTTTTTGACGCCCCTTGACGTCACCCCTTGCGCGGTCTGTTTTGCCGCGCTCTTTTATTTCGTGGCTTTAAGATACGGCCTTGGCGCAGCAGCTCCGCTTGTAGCTCGACCGAAGGCAGAACTGCAAAACGAGCGGCGCCGTTTTTGGGACGAACGGCACGGTTTGCCGCTCATTGTTGCCGCCCGTCCGACGGGCGTACGCTCATCGGACGCATATAGAGATGTTTTTGAGGCCGTGTGTTTTGCGCCTTTCGTACCGTTTACCGAGCTTTTGACGCGCAGACCCATTTGTTGCACATCTTTTTTGTAGGATGGACAGGTTATACATGAGACAAGGCGGTACGAATGGCATACGGATACAACGACGGTGATCAACGGCGACAAAGCGTTCGCCTTGCTGGCCGTACCACGCCTACGCCCAGAAGTGCCACGAGCAGCAATCCGCAACGCCTCCAAGAGCAACCCAGGCCTTCGTCTCGGCAGCAGTCAAGCAGAACACGGCAGAGTGGCCGTCTGAGCACGGACACAAGCGCGCAGCAAGATAGCCGCTTGGGCGCGCGCACTCGACAGCGTCAGGCTGAGGTTCCGCAACTGCGCCGCAACGGCGCACGTCAGCCCGGCATCCATATCAACCGCTTCTTTTCGCATTCCCAAGGCGGACGCGACGGCAAGCCTTACCGCTCGACATCGCACGTGAATGCCCCCGCCCTGCCGGCCCGTCGACTTCGCCTCGCACTGTGCTCTATCCTCACCTGTCTGGTCTTTGTGCTTATGAGCTCCTGTATGTCCCATGGCTCGGCCGGTCTCGAGCCCACCGCCGAGGACAAGCTGCTCAAGGCCCCCGTTGCGCCCGGTTATTCTTTCGCCTTTTCGACCCCGCGCTCGCAATGGCAAGCCGGCACGATGCCCCATATCTATCAGATCGACCCTGCGTGGTCGGAGCTGCCTTACGCCGGCGGCACCATCCGCCAAAATGCCTGCGGGCCTACGTGTCTCACCATGGTCTATATCTTTAAGACGGGACACACCGATATGACCCCCGTCGATATGTGCGCGCTTTCCGAGGCGGGCAATTACGCCCCCACCGGTGCAACCGAATGGTCGTTTATGACGAGCGGCGCGTGGCAGTTGGGACTTAACGGAACGGAACTCCATAACGATCGCGACTCGATGACTCAGGCGCTGCGTTCGGGAGCGCCCGTCATCGCCGCCGTCCGGCCGGGCACCTTTACCAACGTGGGCCACTACATAGTGCTTTACGGTATTGACGACGCCGACCAGATTGAAGTCTTCGATCCCAACTCGGCCAGCCGCAGCGCCCGCCGCTGGGGCGCCGTAGAGGTCCTTAACGAAGTCGAAGCCATGTGGGCCTACTACTAGTCATTGGGGACAGACTTAAATGAGTGGTCATTGGGGACGCTCAT